>NZ_JBEOWJ010000032.1:0-135691 GCF_040295965.1 Streptosporangium sp. NPDC002544
GGTCACCGCAGCACGCTGCGGCTCCCTCCTCCGCCTTGCGAGACACCACCTGACCGATCCTCGCCACGGCAAGATCCGCAGGACAGGGCCTAGGCCCGCCCTCGGCGACCGGCTGACGCCGGCCGAGTGGTTCCGACGGCATCCAGGTCCCCGCGATCTTCCGCAACGGCGCCCAGCCGGCCGATGACCCCGGCGCGGCCGTTCGACGCCGACCGGATGCCTACCTGCGGGCACCGGCGCGAACTCGTGCCTCCTCGGTGTCCATGATCGAGAGAAGCCGGGTGAGCCCGTCGTCGATCTGGTCCAGCGGGATGGCACCGTAGCCGATGACCAGGCCCGGGCGGGTCGGGCGTACCGCGAAGTCGGACAGGGGCATCAGGCCGATCCCGGCGTCGCGGGCGCGGCGGGCGATGCCGTGGTGGTGGGTTGGCAGGAAGCCGCTGGTGTGCAGCCCGGCGGCGGAGGTCACCAGGTCGAGCGGACCGGCCAGGCGCTGGACGACACGCCGATGACGGGCCTCGTACTCGGTTCGCATCCTGCGGACGTGCCGGGCCAGCAGTCCCTCGTCGATGAAGCCGGCCAGTGCCGCCTGGCCGGGGAGCGAGGTGTGCCAGTCGGTGACGTACTTGGCCGCGCTGAGGGCCGGCAGCAGCGCGGGCGGCGCGACGAGGAAGCCGAGCCGCAGCGTCGGCAGCATGACCTTGGAGAACGAGCCGACGTAGAGCACCCGGCCGGACCTGTCCAGATTCTGCAGCGGCTCGATGGGCCGCCCGCCGTACTTGAACTCGCTGTCGTAGTCGTCCTCGATCACGGCGGCCCCGCGCTCCTCGGCCCAGGCGAGCAGCGCCATCCGGCGAGCCAGCGACATCGGCATACCCAACGGGAACTGGTGGGAGGGCGTGACGTAGACCGCGCGGGCGTCGGCGGGCAGCGCGTCCACCACCAGGCCCTCGCCATCGACGGGGACCGGCGTGACCCGCAGGCCCATCGACTCGAACAGCCGCCTCGGCGGCGGGTAGCCGGGATCCTCGACAACCACCCGGTCACCGGGTTCGAGCAGCACCCGGCCGATCAGGTCGAGCGCCTGCTGCGCGCCCGAGGTGACGACGATGGCGCCGGGATCGGCGAGCACGGCGCGGGAGACGCCCACGTGCCTGGCGATGGCCGCGCGCAGCCCGGCGTGGCCGAGCGGGTCGCCGTACATGCCACTGCCCACGGCCGAGCTCCGCAGCTCCCGGGAGACCAGCCGGCGCCACGCCTCGTAGGGGAACATCCGAACGTCGGGCAGGCCGGGCCGGAAGTCGTAGCGGGGCCGCCAATCCAGGCCGCGCGGCGTGGAGATCCCCTGCCAGACGGCGCGCGGCCGAAGCCGGCCGTGGCCCATCCGGGGACTCAGAGGCGGCAGGGCGTCGGCGCGGACGAAAGTGCCGGCGCCGATCCGGCCTTCGACGAAGCCCTCGGCGGCCAACCGGTCGTAGGCGGCGCTCACGGTGTTCCGCGAGACCACGAGCTCCCGGGCCAGTTCGCGGGTGGCGGGCAACGGCTCACCGTGCCGTAGCCGCCCGTCGAGCACGGCGGTGCGGATCTGCTGGTAGATCTGACCGGCCAGGTCGGTGCGCCCTTCCAAGCTCACGTGCACGAGGGCAAGTCTAGAGTGGCCCAATCAGTTTGGCCATTTTTGGCACTGAGGTAGGGCCGCTCCCGCTCCTAGGGTGAGCCGCATGGACATTCTCGAACTCGACCGGCGGGCGAGCGACGCGTTGGGGAAGGTCGTCGCCGCTGTCACTCCCGAGGATCTCAGGCGGCCCACACCGTGCGCCGACTGGACCCTGCACGGGCTGATCCGCCACCAGGTCTGCGAAAATCTCGGCTTCGCCGCCGCCGCGAGCGGCACTCCCCCCGACCGTTCGGTGTGGGACAGCGGCGTGCTCGGTGCGGATCCCCACGAGGATTTCCAGCGGTCCGTCGACCTGGTGACAGAGGCGTTCGCCGCTGAGGGCATGCTCGAACGGCAGGTGGAGGTGCGCGAGTTCGGTGTCTTCTCCGGCGCGTTCGCCGTCTCCATGCACTTCATCGATGGCGTCGTGCACGGCTGGGACGCGGCCCGCGCTCTCGGCCGGCCCGGCGACCTGGACCCGGATCTGGCGGAGGCCGCGCTGGAGATGGTGCTCCGAATGCCGCTGAGCCGTGGACCGGGGCAGGCGTTCGGCCACCTGGTCGAGGTCCCTGACAGCGCATCGGTCTATCAGCGGCTGGCCGCCCACCTTGGACGTGACCCGCAGTGGACCCCGTGACGAGCTTCGTCGCGCTCGGCGACAGTTTCACCGAAGGGGTCGGCGACCCGCTTCCCGACGGCACGTTCCGCGGATGGGCGGATCTCGTGGCAGCGGATCTCAGCTCGCCGGGTTTCGGCTACGCGAACCTGGCCGTTCGGGGGCGCAGGTTCGACGATGTCGCCGCAGAGCAGGTAGAGGCGGCGGTCGCGATGAGCCCATCGCTCATCAGCGTCGCCGCGGGCGGCAACGACGCGCTGCGGCGCGGCTTCGACGCGGCCGCGATGCACGACCGTTTCGACCGGGTGGTCGGCCGGCTGCGCGCGTCGGGCGCGGACGTGGTGCTCTTCCGGTTTCCCGACATGAGCGTGCGACTCCCGCTGCCCCGGGTGCTGCGGCCCCGCATCATCGCGATGAACGACCTGGTCACGGAGGTGGCCGAGCGGAGCGGGACCTACCTGGTCGACCTGTTCGGCGACCGGGCGTTCGACGGTCACGAGCTGTGGAGCGAGGATCGCCTGCACCTCAACCCGCTGGGCCACCGCCGGGTCGCCGACCATGTCCTGGCCACGCTCGGCCGCGCCGCCGCCCCTCCCCCTGCCGACCTGCCCCGGAGCGGAACGGCGTTGCTCGCCGATCTCCGCTGGGCGGCGACACACCTCACCCCCTGGCTGCGCCGCCGCCTGACGGGCCGCTCCTCAGGCGACGGGATCCTTCCCAAACGCCCCGTCCTGACGGGCGGATTCGAACACGTGCGGGATCGTGCCGGTGAGTAGGGCGACCTTGTAACCGGTCTGGGGCCGGCGGACCCCAGCGGGCCTCGGCCCGGCCGGCCGCCTCGGCGAAGGGCTCCCCGGCGAGCAGGACGGTCTCGACCTCTGGCCATCGGGTTCACGCAGGCATCGCGGGCGCGGCCTGGGCCCGCGATGGGCCGTAGCCGTCCGCGCCGGCCTGCTCGGTGGAAGCGGCCGGCGCCGCGGTGGCGAACCTCACGAAACCGGTCGTTCACGAGAGTTGTGGATTGCCGGCAGAGCGTTCGCCGGGCTTGTCGTCCGTGTCGCCTCCCATCGGGAGAGTCTGGACGGGAAGGGGGCACGGGCGTTTGATGGACGTGGCCGTGTCTGCTCCGTGCAATGCGCCGGCGATGCTCCCGTCGGCGGAGCATGGCCCTCAGACCACATCGCAGTCGTCGCCGACCTGGCATCGGACACCCTTGATGTTGAACCGCCCGGCTCGAAGCCGGCCAGATCTACACCGAAGGCGTCACCCGCCACCGCCGCACCGAAGGGCAGGACCACCTCATGGCGGCCCGAGACCATGAACTTCTGCAAGCTGCCAAACACATCGCCGCCGCGCTGGGCTTTGCCCCCGACGAGGTCATGCGGCACGTCGTGGAACTGGGCCGCGGCGACCGCGCCGACTGGTCCAGCAGCGAACTCCTGCTGCTCGCTCTCGCTCGGCTGACGACCGAGCGGCCGACCTCTCCTGGAGCGGCCGGGCGCGCTGAGACGATCGAGAACGTCGAGGCACCAAGCCTCGGCGTCATTCCGAGCAGGTCCGTCTCGACCGAGGAGGGAAAAATCAAGAACTCGACAAGGCGCCGCGCAGCCGAGTCGTCGAGCACGGTATGAACGCGGACGGCATGTGGCCGGTCACGGCGGCGATCCCCGGCGCCCGGGCCGCCCGCTGATCACTTCGGAACCACTCGGCTAGGAGTCGTTCCTCGGCTGCTGCTTGAGGGAGCCCGCCAGAGCGGACAGCTCGTCCCAGGGGGCGGTGCCGGTGACGACGATCGTGACGTCGGGCAGGAACCGTACGAGGGAGCGCTGGTTCTTGTCCTCGCGGACCCGCTGCTCCCAGGTCACGCCGTCGATCTGGACGGTCCCGGTGACCGTGGAGGTGTTGGAGAACCTGTTGGCGAACTCGGCCGCGGGCTTCTCGTCGCTCTGGGCGAGCATCGCGTGGAAGCGCTTGGCGGTGGCGAAGCCGAGCTTCCAGGTGGTGGCGCCGTTCTCCCGGGTGCTCCGGGAGCTGTTCGGGACCCATCCGGCGGCGACGGGCTCGGGGGCCCACATCTGGAAGGGCGCCGTACGGCGCAGGTCGGCCAGCGCGATCGAGTAGTCGACCCTGGGGATGTGCTCGGTCCTGCTCTGCGGTGTGACCAGCAGGAACAGACCGACGGCGGCCAGGCAGACCGCCATCGCGACCACATAGCCGTAGAAGCCCTGAGTGAACCTTCGCACGACTGTCGACACTATCTGTTCAGGGCGGTGGTCCGCCCTCAGGGGCGGCGGATCTGGGCGATGATGGCCAGCACGTCCTCGACGAGCGCCCGTGAGGCGTCCTCGTCGTCGGACAGGGCGACCTCGGAGACCGCGGCGGCGAGCGCCCCGGTGAGGACCACGACCAGCGCTCCCTCGTCCCCCTCGAACAGGGCGGCGTTGCGCTTGGCCCACTGCCGGAGCCGGTCGCGCACGATGACCTCGAACCCCGGCGGCCCGTCACCACGCAGGAACAGCGCGGAGATCTCCCGCTCGGCCAGGCAACCCTCCAGGTAGGCGCGGGCCCCGGCGATGAACAGCCGCATCGGATCGCTCTCGCCCGCCGCCCTGGCCGCACCGACCGCCTGCTTGGTCCGCTGGGTCTGCCGGGCCTGGAACTCGTCGAAGAGCGTGAGGTAGAGGTCGGCTTTGCCGGAAAAATGATGGTAAAGACTTCCGACACTCGCTCCCGCGCGGGCGACCACGTCGGTGACCCCGGCCTCGGCGAATCCGCTTGTGACGAAAATCTCCCGGGCGGCGGACAGCAACGCGGCGCGCGTGGCGGCACCCCGCTCGGAGGTCCGCGCGCCCACGCCTCTCACCAGCCGCTCTGCGTCGCTGCTCATGGTGGGCACATTATCCTCCGCCGACCGGTCAGAGGGGCGCCAACTACGATCGTTGCATTAACCACGAGAGGGGTTTCCCACCATGCCCGATCAGATGTCCGATCAGACGTCCGTTCCTGCCGCCCTCGCCACGGGCGAGCACGCCCCTGATCGCAACCTCGCCCTGGAGTTGGTCCGGGTCACGGAGGCGGCCGCGATGGCCGCGGCCCGCTGGGTCGGGCGGGGTGACAAGAACGGCGCCGACGGCGCCGCGGTGAACGCGATGCGCCAGTTGATCAACACGGTGTCGATGCGCGGCGTGGTGGTGATCGGCGAGGGTGAGAAGGACAACGCGCCGATGCTCTACAACGGCGAGCAGGTGGGTGACGGCAGCGGCGCGGCGTGCGACGTGGCCGTCGACCCGATCGACGGCACCCGGCTCACCGCGCTCGGCATGCCCAACGGGATCTCGGTGATCGCGGTCAGCGAGCGCGGCTCGATGTACGACCCGTCCGCCGTCTTCTACATGGACAAGCTGGTCACCGGTCCCGAGGCCGCCTCGTCCGTGGACATCAACGCGCCGGTGGCCGACAACATCGCCGCGGTGGCCCGCGCCAAGGGCGGCGAGCCCTCGGACGTGACCGTGGTCATCCTCGACCGGCCCCGCCACGAAAAGATCATCCGGGAGATCCGGGAGACCGGCGCCCGGATCAGGCTCATCACCGACGGCGACGTGGCCGGCGCGATCATGGCGGCCCGGGTGGGCACCGGTGTCGACCTGATGCTCGGCATCGGCGGCACACCGGAGGGCATCATCGCCGCGTGCGCGCTCAAGTGCCTGGGCGGCGTCATCCAGGGCAGGCTCTGGCCGCAGGACGACGCCGAGCGCCGCCGGGCGCTGGACGCGGGCCTCGACCTCGACGCCACGCTGAGCACCGACGACCTGGTCAGGTCCGACGACGTGTTCTTCGCGGCCACCGGGATCACCGACGGCGAGCTGATGCAGGGCGTCCGCTACCGCGCGGGGCGGGCCATCACCAACTCCCTGGTCATGCGCGGCCGTTCCGGGACGATCCGGAAGATCGAGAGCGAGCACCAGCTCTGGAAGCTGCGGGCGTACAGCGCGATCAACTTCGACAGCGCCAGCTGAGGACCGGCACTGGAACCGGTGTCGTCCGGCATCCCGGAACGGCATCGGAACCGGAGCCGGAGGTGACCTCAGCGGCGGAACCAGGGTCGGCGAGGACGTTTAGGGGACTTGGCCACGATGTTCCCGAGCGTGACGACGCCGGTGATCTCGATGACCGGGCCGTCGGGCGCGCCCGGGGGGACCTGGTTCTTCTTGCCCCCCATGAAGGACGAGGCGGGCATCTCGATCCGCACGCCCTCGGGGACGATCAGGGTGAGGGTGCCGCCCATCACGGTGACCTGCAGGGTCACCCGGCTGGACTGGAGCAGCGCCTCGCACAGGTCGAGCTTGACGTTGGCGCAGATCGCGGTGGCGGAGAAGTGGGTCGGCACGACCCAGCGGCCCGAACGCTCCTCGGAGCCGAAGAACGCCGTCACCGGACGGACGTCGGTGCGGAGCGGCTGCGCCTCGGGCGGCAGCAGGTCCGTGGTGAGCGCGGAGAGCTCTCCCAGGGTGCGGGCGCGGTAGACCGCCTCGGCGCGCTCCTCGTACTCGTCCTGGTTCAGGCGCCCGTCGGCGAGCGCGTCGCCCAGCACGGCGGCCACCCTCTCGCGGTCGGCGTCCCCCGCCCGCAGGTCGGCGGGACCGGGCTCACGGTCGTGACGGCGGTTGGCGGGCGGCCTGGAACTTTCCACCCCCCGACACTAACCCCCGAGGAGCCGCCCGGAGCGAGACCGAGCGCCCCCCGGCGATCGGGCCGGTTCACCTCGCCACCATGACCCGGCCCGTGGATCAGGACAGGACCGCGCACATGACGTTCAGCTGAACGTTGACGGGAAAATCGTTGGGGTTGGTGCCCCGGTAGAGCCAGGTGTCAAGCTCATCGCCGGAGGAATCGATCGGTCCCCAGTGGCCCACTTCCATCTGGTCAACGAGCCACCAGTGGTCGGCACGCCCATAGGAGTAGCTCGCGTTGACGGGCAGTTTGCCCTTCGGGCAGGTGACACTGACCGCTCTCTGCGAGTGGGCGGGGAACACGACTGTATTCTTGATGTTCTCCCTACCGGAGAAGCCCGCCTCACCCTTCGGGCCGACCGGACCCGCCTCACCCTTAGGCCCGACCGGACCCGTCTGGTTCCAGGAGATCTTCCGCTCACTGTCCAGGCACTCGCGGGGCGCCGCCGTACCGGTGGGCAGGGGGGCAACCATGGCCTGGTCAGGAGAGCCGGTCGGAGAGGAGCCCGCCGGAATTCGCAGCGTCCCGTTCGCGCTCACACACGCCGTGATCGTCTCGCTGTCGGCCACCGCTCCCGCGACCGCGATCCCCGACCCTCCGACGACCATTCCCAGCAGTGCGCCGATGACCAGTGATCTCTTGTTGCCGTTCATCTTGCCCCTTCCCCGTGATGTGGCGTTCACCACCGGACGAGACACTCGCAGACGGCACTAGTGATCAGCTTGGAAGCAACTTGTGTACGACTTGATCTGGCGGCGGCCACCTACGGACCGGGCGTGGAGGTCAACGGCGAGGATGCCCGGAAACTCGACCACGATACCGCCCGGCGCGACAAACCCGCCTCTGCGACCCCGATCTGCCCTGACCTGCCGAGTAGCGCCAACCTCGGCGACCTGAAGGTCGTGGACGCCCATGGCCGCCATGCCATTGACCGCCGGGGGTGGCGCACTTAGCCTGACGGGAACTTGAACCCCCCTCATGTTCTCTGGAGGCCGTCGTGCCCCTCCCGCGTGACAGACAGGCGCGCGTGGCTACCTGGGCGGCGTTCTTCGTCCAAGGTCTCTGCTTCGCCACCCTGCTCACCCATGTGATCGACCTCCAGCACAAGTTCGGACTCAGCGACGGCGACCTCACCCTGGTCCTGCTGCTCGTGCCGGTGATCGCCGGTGCCGGCAGCGCGATCGCGGGCCCACTGGCGAGCCGGTACGGCAGTGCCCCGATCCTGCGCGTCTCCCAGGTCGCCGTCTGCGTCATCGTGGCGCTGTCCGGCTGGAACGGGCAGCTCGCCGGGCTGTACGCGCTCAGCGCCGCGTTCGGCCTGTTCGTCGGCGCGGTGGACGCGGCGATGAACATGCAGGCGGTCGCGGTGGAGCGCCGGTACGGCATGAGCGTGCTGACCGGCTTCCACGCCGTGTGGAGTGTCGGCTCGATGCTGGGCGCCGGATTCAACTCCGCCTTCAGCGCGCTCGGCGTCGAGCTGGGCTGGTCCTTCTCCGTCCCGGTGCTGATCGGCGCGGTGATCTCCGTGGTCATGCTCCCCCGCCTCTACGGGCGGGACGCCGAAAAGGCCGGTGAGCAGGCCGCGCAGGTGGCGGCCAGGGTGCCGTGGCGGCCGATCATCCCGCTCTGCCTGGCGATGGCGTTCCTGTACGTCGGTGACGCGGCGGTCTCCAACTACGGCACGATCTACATGGAGAAGGCGCTGGCGGCGAGCGGCTGGCTGGTTCCGTTCGCCTACCTCGTCTACCAGGCGACCATGCTCCTGGCGCGGGTCCCCGGTGACCTCGCGGTACGCAGGTACGGACCCGCGCCGGTCGTCCGCGCGGGCGCGGTGATCGCGGCCGTGGGCACGCTGGGCGTCGTCGTCGCACCCGGCGTCGTGGTGGCCGTCGTGTCGTTCGGCCTGATCGGCATCGGCCTGTCCGTCATCGCCCCGCAGTCGTTCTCGGCCGCCGGGCGCCTCGGCGCCGGGGCGGAGACCGCGATCGCGCGGGTCAACATGTTCAACTACGTCGGCTTCCTGGTCGGCGCCGCCGTGGTCGGCACCCTCAACGACGAGGTGAACGTCCGCGTGGCGTTCGTACCCGCCGTGGTCCTGGTGGCCCTGATCGTGTTCCTAGCCAGGGGTTTCCAGCCGGAACCGGAGCTCGCCGCGCGCCCCTAGGGCACTGGCGAGGGCGCGGACCGCCTGGTCCGCGCGGTGTCCGGGCAGGCGGGCGAAGCCCATCAACAGCGCGGGCGGCCCGGGGGCGTACCGCATCGGCCCCACCGGCTCGACCGCCAGCCCGCACTCCTCGGCCCCGTCCACCACCGATGCCTCGTCCCAGCCGTACGGCAGCTCGGCGAGCAGGTTGAGCCCGGCGGAGACGCCTCGCACGGTGATCTCGGGAAGGTGCTCGCCGAGGGCCAGCACCAGGGCGTCGCGGCGGGCGCGGTACTGCCGGCGCATCCTCCTCAGGTGCCGGTCGTAGTCGCCGGTGGCCACGAAGTCGGCCAGGACGTACTGCTCCAGGACGGGCGACCCCATGTCCAGCTCACCACGGGCCAGCCGCAGCGACTCGGCGATCCGGGGCGGAGCGACCGCCCAGCCCAGGCGGAGCCCGGGGGCCAGCGACTTGCTGACGCTCCCGACCAGGACCACCCGGTCGGCGGCCAGCCCCTGCAGGCAGCCCACCGGGTCGCGGTCGAAGCGGAACTCCGCGTCGTAGTCGTCCTCCAGGATCATCGCGCCGGTCGCGACGGCCCACTCGATCAGCTCGGCGCGGCGGCGGGGCGAGAGCACGACCCCCGTCGGGTACTGGTGCGCGGGAGTGAGCAGCACCGCCCGCGCCCCGGTCTCGGCCAGTGCCCCGACATCGATGCCCTCGTCGTCCACGGGGACGGCGACCAGTTCGGCTCCCGCCGCGCGGAGCAGCGGGAGCTGGCGCACCCCGGCCGGATCCTCGACCGCCAGCAGGATCCGGCCCGGGGAGGGCACCGGGTGCTCGACCCGCTGGACGAACCAGTCGAGGTCGTACCGCGCCCGGACCCGGGGAAGCCTCCCCGCGAGCGCCTGGACCGTGAGGCTCAGCCCCTGAGCCACCCCACCCATGATCACCAGGTTGTCCGGGACCACATCGGCCGCCCGGACCCTCCCGAGGTAGGCGGCCAGTTCCTCGCGGAGCGCGGGGACACCGCCGGGGTCGCCGTAGTCCAGGGCCTCGACGGGCAGCGTGGCGAGCGTACGCCTCATCGAGGCCAGCCACCGCTCCCTGGGGAACGCCCCCAGGTCGGGCGCGGTGGAGCGGCGCCCGTGATACGGCTCGCGGCCCTCCGCAGGGCTCGTCGGCCCGGGATCGGCGGGCGAGGGCGCGCTGTCCGGCGGCTGGGAAAGGCCACCGGGAAGACCACCGGGAAGGGCCGCTGGGCGGCCGGCGGCCGGGGCCACCGTGGTGCCCACCCCGGTCCTGGAGATCAGGAAGCCCTCGGCGACGAGTTGCTCGTACGCCTCGACCACCACCCCCCGGGAGAGCCCGAGGTCCCTGGCCAGCTCACGGCTGGCGGGCAGCCGGACCCCGGCCGCCAGGCGTCCACGCCGCACCGCCTCGCGGAGCTCGCGGGCGATCTGGGCGGCGACGCCGCCCGCCGCACGGTCGACGACGAGATGCAGATCGGCCAATTGGTCCTCTGTTTCGATGCTTCATTGGACCCGACAGGGGAGCCATTGACTTCCTAGCATTCCGCACATGAACGTGGATGTCAGCACCGCCTCCCGGCCGGAGTTACGCGGCCTGAGCGAGGCCGCGGGAGCGATGTTCCTGGTGGGAACCCTGGCGGGGGTCTCCGGGGTGATCGGGGACTATCCGGTCTACGGCGGCCAGGCCATGCGCTACCTGCTGGCGGCCGCGATCCTTCTCGCGGTCACCCGGATGGCGGGGCTGCGGTTCGTGCGGCTCACACCTCGTGAGACGGCACTGCTGGCGGCACTCTCCCTGACAGGGCTGGTGATCTTCAATGTGTGCGTGATCGAGGCCACCCGGCACGGCGGCCCGGCCCTGGTCGGCACCGTCCTCGGCACCGTGCCGCTGGCACTGGCCCTGCTCGGCGGGCGCCCCTCACCCCGGCTCCTGCTGGCGGCGGCGGTCGTCGTCACCGGAGCGACGGTGGCCACCGGGCTGGGCAGCGGTGACCTGGCCGGACTGCTCTGGTCACTGGGCGCGCTGGGCTGCGAGATCTGCTTCTCCATGCTGGCCATCCCGCTGCTGCCGAAGCTGGGCGCCGTGCGCGTCTCGGCCTATTCGGCGGCGCTGGCCGTGCCGCTGCTGGTCATCGCGGGCCTGCTCGCGGACGGCACCGCGGTGATCCGGGTGCCGACCGCACCCGAGATCGCGGGCCTCGGCTACCAGTCGCTGATCGTGACCGCCGTGGCGTTCTTCCTCTGGTACGACGCCCTGCCCCGGCTCGGCCCGGGGACCGCGGGGCTGTTCGCCGGGCTGATCCCGGTCGGCGCCATCGTCACCGGCGCGATCCTCGGCCTCGGTACTCCCTCGGTGCCCGACCTGCTCGGCGCGACGCTCGTGGTCACCGGCATCGTCATCGGCCTCAGAGCCGGTGCACCCGCTGCCGGGGCAGGTTCACCGCCTGCGAGGACGCGTCGTCCTGCGGGGGCAGGCTGACCCGTTCGGTGAGCTTGTCGGCCCGTTGCAGGGGCACCGCCCCCTGGTGCGGGGGCAGGATCGCCTGTCCGGACTCGGCGCTGATCCGCTGCCTGGGCACGGTCCGCTGAGAGTCCGGCCAGCTCACCGGCCACTGGGGAGTCCGCCCGTTGCCCTCCTTGATGCTCGTCAGCGTGATGGCTATCAGCGATATGGCGAGACCGGCCACCACGAAGACGGCCACGAGGATCAGCAGGATGATGTCACCGGTCATGATGGTGTTTCCGATGTTCATGATGCCTCCCAACCTCCACCGGACGCTCGGCCCGGCCCCTTTCCAGCTTCTCTCGTTTCTTCGGACATATGTGGACAAAAGACGCATATGCCATTAATGCTTGTCCCAAATTTGTAGTTTTCATACGGTCTGTCCCCTGGCGCTCGGATGGAGAAGGGGAGAGTCGCCTCCCACCCGACCGCGAAGGTCGGGCACGATCGCGAGGGCCGTACCCTCTAGGAAAACGGCGCCCGCACGGAGGACCTACGACGATGCCCGAGTTCGACTACACCGACCTGCTTCCCATGGGACCGGACGAGACGGAGTACCGCCTGATCACCACCGAGGGGGTGCGGGTCGTCGAGGCCGCGGGGCGCAGGTTCCTGGAGGTCGAGCCCGAGGCACTGCGACTGCTCACCGAGACCGCCGTCCACGACATCTCCCACTATCTGCGGTCGTCCCACCTGGCCCAGCTCCGCAAGATCATCGAGGACCCCGAGTCGAGCGGGAACGACCGCTTCGTCGCCCTCGACCTGCTGAAGAACGCCTCGATCTCGGCGGGCGGCGTGCTTCCGATGTGCCAGGACACCGGCACCGCGATCGTGATGGGCAAGCGCGGCCGCCACGTGCTCACCGACGGCGCCGACGCCGAGCACATCTCCCGCGGCGTCTACGACGCCTACACCCGGCTGAACCTGCGCTACTCCCAGATGGCCCCCATCACCATGTGGGAGGAGAAGAACACCGGCTCCAACCTCCCCGCGCAGATCGAGCTCTACGCCGAGGACCCGCTCGGCCACCCCGACGAGTACAAGCTGCTGTTCATGGCCAAGGGCGGCGGCAGCGCCAACAAGTCGTTCCTGTACCAGGAGACGAAGGCCGTGCTCAACGAGAAGCGGATGCTCCAGTTCCTGGAGGAGAAGATCCGCTCCCTCGGCACCGCCGCCTGCCCGCCGTACCACCTGGCGATCGTCGTCGGCGGCACGTCCGCCGAGTTCGCCCTGAAGACCGCCAAGTACGCCAGCGCCCGCTACCTGGACTCCATCCCCACCGAAGGCTCCCCCGCAGGTCACGGCTTCCGGGACACCGACCTGGAGGCCAAGGTCTTCGAGCTCACCCAGAAGCTCGGCATCGGCGCGCAGTTCGGCGGCAAGTACTTCTGCCACGACGTCCGCGTCATCCGCCTCCCCCGGCACGGCGCCTCCTGCCCCGTCGCCATCGCGGTCTCCTGCAGCGCCGACCGCCAGGCCCTGGCGAAGATCACCCCCGAGGGGGTCTTCCTGGAGCGGCTGGAGACCGACCCGGCCAGGTTCCTGCCCGAGACCACGGACGAGCATCTGTCGGACGACGTGGTGAAGATCGACCTCAACCGCCCGATGCAGGAGATCCTCGCCGAGCTGACCAGGTACCCGGTCAAGACCCGTCTGTCGCTGACCGGACCGCTCGTGGTGGCCCGCGACATCGCGCACGCCAAGATCGGCGAGCTCCTGGACGCGGGCGGCGAGATGCCGCAGTACCTCAAGGACCACGCGGTCTACTACGCCGGCCCCGCCAAGACCCCCGAGGGCTACGCCTCCGGCTCCTTCGGCCCGACCACCGCGGGCCGGATGGACTCCTACGTCGAACGCTTCCAGGCCGCCGGCGGCTCCAAGATCATGCTTGCCAAGGGCAACCGCTCCAAGCAGGTCACCGACGCCTGCAAAACCCACGGCGGCTTCTACCTCGGCTCCATCGGCGGCCCCGCCGCCCGCCTCGCCCAGGACTGCATCAAGAAGGTGGAGGTCCTGGAATATCCCGAGCTGGGCATGGAGGCCGTCTGGAAGATCGAGGTCGAGGACTTCCCCGCCTTCATCGTGGTCGACGACAAGGGCGAGGACTTCTTCACGGACACGACCGGACCCGTCCTGAGCATCGGCCGTCGCTGACCGCCCCCGGCCTTCCTCGGACCCCGTCGTACCGGCGCCCGAGGTCGACGAACTCGACCTCGGACGCCCATCGACGGCCTTCGATGCCGGAAATATGGTTATTACCTGCAGTATCGCTACATACGTCCCGATTACCGGGAGAAGTTGTGGCCCCTTGGGAATTTGCCAGATATCACGCAGCGTTTCTCAACAGTTACGAGCGCGAAAATCTGACCGAAGTTGGCAAGAAGATTCGGCCCGGTCTCTACTGGTCTCATTACGCAAATCGGTAAGCTGCACCACATGCGTGCGCCGCCCGGATACCTTCTTGCAGCGCGCTACCGGCTGTCAGAGCCGGTTGGGCGCGGTGGCATGGGCACTGTCTGGCGCGCACATGACGAGTTGCTCAACCGCGAGGTGGCCGTCAAGGAGGTCCGCCTCCCCCTGATCCTCGACGAGGATCTCCGCGCCGAGCTGTGCGCCAGGACCGAACGTGAGGGACGGGCGACCGCGATGGTCGCCCACCCCTCGGTCATCACGGTCTTCGACGTCGTCACCGAGGACGAGCGCCCCTGGATCGTGATGGAGTTGCTCCGCGCCAGATCGCTGGAGCAGCTCCTGCAGGACCACGGCCCGCTGCCGCCACGCCAGGTGGCGGAGATCGGCCGCCAGGTCCTGGGGGCGCTGCGCGCCGTGCACGCCAAGGGGATCCTCCACCGCGACGTGAAGCCCAGCAACGTCCTGGTGACCGACGACCGGGCGGTGCTCACCGACTTCGGCCTGGCCGCGCTGGAAGGCGACGTGTCGATCACCCAGGCGGGCATCGTGCTGGGCTCGGCCGGATACATCGCCCCCGAGCGCGTGCTGGGCGCCAAGGCCAGCCCGTCCGGCGACCTGTGGTCACTCGGCGCGACCCTCTACACCGCCGTCGAGGGCCGCGGCCTGCACGGCCGCCGTACGGCCGCGGCCGCGCTCGCCGCGCTGACCAGTGGCGAGCCGATCCCCATGGAGCGGGCAGGCCCGCTGACGCCGGTGCTGCGGGGCCTCCTCACGATCGACCCGAACTCCCGGCTCGACACCGGACGGGCCTCGCTGATGCTCGCCCGGGTGGCGGCCGGCGGGCTGGTCGAGGATTCCTTCACCATGCCTCCGGCCCGGCCCGACGTCAGACCCGCACGGCCCGATGTCCGGCCCGACGTCAGGCCCGCCAGGCGCCCCGACGGCAGGCCGCCCGTGGGCGGGTCCGGCGGGACCCCGATTCCGCCGTTCAGCCGTCGCTCCCAGCACCGCGGGCTGCACCGGTTCGGCTCGGTGCCGACGCCGACGTCGGCGCCGCGCCCCTCGTCCCCCATGTCGGCCCCGCCGCCGTCCGGACCGCCGTCCGGACCGATGTCGGCACCGGTGCCCCAGCCTCGCGCGCACCGGCGCCCCGGCGAGGGCGTGCACAGAAAACCGGCGGAGGTTTCGCCAAGCTATCGCCCATTTGTCCGTTTTATGACACCCCTTATAAGGTTGATGCTCCCGCGTCTTCTCTGGCCGAGGGAACTCCGTAAGCGCGGGTAAAGCGCTTCTCAAGGTGGAATGGCTATCTTCTTCTCATGCCGGAACAGCAGATGCGCGTGCTCGCGGACCGTTACGAGCTGATCGCGCCGCTCGGCCGGGGCACGATGGGCACAGTGTGGAAAGCCCATGACCGTTCCCTCGGCCGTGAAGTCGCGATCAAGGAGATCCGTCAGGAGCCCGGCCTCAGCGAGGCGCAACGCACCGAACTTCGGGAACGGATGATCCGCGAGGGTCGCACGGCCGCCCGCATCAGTCATCCCTCGGTGGCCACGGTCCACGACGCCATCGTCGAGGACGGCAGCCCCTGGATCATCATGGAACTCGTGCAGGCACGCTCCCTGGAGCAGGTGATCGAGGAGGAGGGGCCACTCCCGCCCCGCCTGGTCGCCGAGATCGGGGCCGACCTGCTGGGGGCGCTCCGCGCGGCCCACGCCCAGGGAGTGCTGCACCGCGACGTCAAGCCCGGCAACGTGCTGATCACCGAGAACGGCCGGGTGGTTCTCACCGACTTCGGCATCGCCAAGGCCGAGGGCGACACGAGCCTCACCAAGACCGGCATGGTGATCGGCTCTCCCGGATACACCGCGCCCGAGCGGGCCCGCGGCGAGCACAACGGACCCGAGTCGGACCTGTGGTCCCTCGGCGCCACGCTGTACTTCGCGGTCGAGGGCCGCCCGGCCTACGAGCGGGCCTCGGTGGCGGAGACCCTGGCCGCGCTGATGAGCGAGCAGGTCGACCCGCCGACCCAGGCGGGGCCACTGCGCCCGGTGCTCGAACAGCTGCTGGAGAAGGACCACACGGCGCGGCTGACGGCCGCTCAGGCGGGCGCGATGCTCCGGGCCGTGGCGGACACCCCCTCGCACCTCGCGGACTCCATCCCCGCCGCTCCCGCCCCCGCACCGCCCCCTCCCGCCTCGGAGACACCCGTCGCACCGGACGCGGAGGAGGACGACACCGACGGCTTCGACGCCGACCGCACCATGGTGGTCATCCGCCCCAAGGGCGGCCTGCGCATCCCCGGCGGAACGGCGCCCGTCGCGGTACCTCCCGCCTCCCCTCCTCCCGCCGCGGCCCCCGGCCGCACGACGGCCTCGCCCTACCCGGACAGCCCGCCCCTCGCGGAGCCGGGCGGGCCGGTCCCGGGACGACAGGGCCCTCCCGGTCTCGGGACTCCGGTCGCCCGGGGACCCGCGACCGCCGGTCGCGGCCCGGGCGCCTTCGGGCGGCAGGAGAACGAGCACGGATTCCCCGACAGCGGAAAGCCTGACCTCTCCGCCACCCCGCCGCACGGCTTCCCCGCGATCGATCCGGAGTTCGGGGCACCCGTCGCCGGACGCCCGGAAGCTCCCGCCGCCCCGCCGCACGGCCCGCTCCCCGGCGACCGGCCCGCCGGCCCGGGAGCCCCGGTGTCCTCGCAGCCCTGGCGCCCGCCGGGGCCCGAGTCCTCCGACGGCGTCTTCGGCCGCTCTCCCGGCCTGGGCACCGACCTGTTCGCGATCGCGGGTCAGAACGGCCGGCACGCCCCCGGCGCCCCCGGTGCCCCCGGGGAGCGGCAGGCCCCCTCGAAAAAGCCCCCGATCGGCATCCTCGTCCTCATGGGCGTGGCCGCGATCGCACTGGTAGTGATCATGATCCTGGTGGTGGCCGCCTTCTCCTGAGGACTCCCCCGGTAAGGACCCGCACCCGCCGGTTTGATTCCCTCCCTGGGACGCAGACTGGACGTATGAGCGAGTATCGGATCGAGCATGACTCGATGGGCGAGGTGCGGGTGCCTGCGGGCGCGAAGTGGCGGGCGCAGACCCAGCGGGCGGTGGAGAACTTCCCCGTCTCCGGGCGCGGGCTGGAGGTTCCGCACATCTCCGCACTCGGCCTGATCAAGGCCCTCTCCGCCGAGGTCAACGCCGAACTGGGGGTGCTCGACAAGGAGATGGCGCAGGCGATCGCCGAGGCCGCCACCGACGTCGCGGAGAACGAGTGGGACGGCGAGTTCCCCGTCGACGTCTTCCAGACCGGCTCCGGCACCTCCTCCAACATGAACGCCAACGAGGTGATCGCCACCCTCGCCGAGGAGCGGCTGGGCCGCCCCGTCCACCCCAACGACCACGTGAACGCCTCACAGTCGTCCAACGACGTGTTCCCCACCTCCATCCACGTCGCCGCCATGACCGAGGTGTCGTACCACCTGCTCCCCTCCCTACGGCACCTGGCCACCGCGCTGCGGGACAAGTCACTGGAGTTCGACGGCGTGGTGAAGGCGGGGCGCACGCACCTGATGGACGCCACCCCGGTCACGCTGGGCCAGGAGTTCGGCGGGTACGCCACGCAGATCGACAACGCCATCGGGCGGGTGCGCGGCGCGCTCCCGCACCTCGCCCAGCTGCCCCTGGGCGGTACCGCGGTCGGCACCGGCGTCAACACCCCTCCCGGCTTCGCGGTCAAGGTCATCGAGAAGCTGCGCGAGGCCACCGGGCTGCCGTTCTCCGAGGCTCCCGACCACTTCGAGGCCCAGGGGGCCCGGGACGCCATCGTGGAGCTCTCCGGCCAGCTCCGTACGGTCGCGGTCTCGCTCAACAAGATCGCCAACGATCTCCGCTGGATGGGTTCCGGCCCCCGGGCAGGGCTGGGCGAGATCAACCTGCCCGACCTCCAGCCCGGCTCGTCGATCATGCCGGGCAAGGTCAACCCGGTCGTCCCCGAGGCGGTGACCATGGTCGTCGCCCAGGTCATCGGGAACGACGCGGCCATCGCCTTCTCCGGCGCCTCGGGCACGTTCGAGCTCAACGTGATGCTTCCGGTCATCGCGCGCAACATCCTGGAGTCCATCCGGCTGATCGCCAACGCCTCCCGGCTACTGGCCGACCGGTGCGTGCACGGCATAACCGCCAACACCGACCGCCTGCGCGAGTACGCGGAGTCCTCGCCGTCGATCGTCACCCCGCTCAACCCCTACGTCGGGTACGAGGAGGCCGCCAAGATAGCGAAGCAGGCCCTGGCCGAGCGCAAGACCATCCGCGAGGTCGTCATCGAGCGCGGCCACGTCGCCAACGGCACCCTCACCGAGGAACGGCTCGACGACCTGCTCGACGTGCTGTCCATGACCCGGCCTCCGTCCTAGGCCCTGTCCTGCGGACCTTTTGCCTACTGCGGTCGGTCAGGCGGCGCCTCGCCGCGTTGTCGTCGGTCACCGCAGCACGCTGCGGCTCCCTCCTCCGCCTTGCGAGACACCACCTGACCGATCCTCGCCACGGCAAGATCCACAGGACAGGGCCTAGCTCCCGCCTACCGCGCCTCCGCTCACCACGGTCGCCCGGACGCGCCCCGCCGCGTCGTGCCGCGGCTCCCTTCGCCGCCTCGCGAGGCACCGCCTGACCGGCCCACGCCACGGCGAGACCCGCAGGGCGGTGCCCGGAGCCGCGACCCGACCCGCGCCGTGCACCGGTCACCTGCGAGACTTCGAGACATGACCCAGATCAAGTTCTACGGCCGCCGGGACGTGTGGTCCGGCCGGCGTCAGGAGATCTCCGACACCGTCCACGGCTGCCTGGTGGACGTCTGGCAGCTCCCCGAGGAGAAGCGGTTCCACCGGTTCCTGCTGCTGGACGCCGAGGACCTGGTCTGCCCGCAGCGGAGCGAGCGGTACCTCATCGTGGAGATCGTCTGTTTCGGCGGCCGGTCGGACGAGGCCAAGCGCGCGCTGATCCGCGCCCTGTTCACCAGGACCGGGGAGGCACTCGATCTCCCCGCCGAGGACCTGGAGATCGTGATCCTGGAGTCGCCCAAGGTCAACTGGGGCATCCGCGGCCTCCCCGGCGACGAGCTGACGCTCATGTATCCGGTCACCATCTGAGACACCGCCTTCCCCCCGGCGGTGGCCGGCCCGGAGGCTCGTACTCCGGCACGCATCGACATCTCCCCGAACCGGGCGGGAGGCGGAGTCAGGCCACATATATCGGCAATGGAGTGTGGGGGTGGGCGACATGGGCTGGGATTCAGGTCATTGCCTAGATTCGGCAGCATGATGGACCTAGCGGGTCGGCGCGCCGTGGTGACCGGGGCGGGCAGCGGAATCGGGCGCGCCTGCGCGCACCGGCTGGCCGCGGCCGGAGCACACGTGCTGGTGGTCGACATCGACGCCGAGGCTGCGGCCAAGGTCGCCGCGGAGATCTCGGGGACACCCGTCGTCGCGGACCTGTCGGCACCGGACTTCACCCGGGCGATCCCGCCCGGCACGGACATCCTGGTGAACAACGCGGGATTCCAGCACGTCGCCCCGATCGAGAAGTTTCCCCCCGAGGTGTTCTCCAAAATACTCAAAGTGATGGTGGAGGCGCCCTTCCTGCTGGTCAGGGAGACGCTGCCGGGAATGTACGAGCGCGGCTGGGGCCGGATCGTCAACATCTCCTCGGTCCACGGGCTCCGCGCCTCGCCCTACAAGTCCGCGTACGTCACCGCCAAGCACGCCCTCGAAGGGCTGTCCAAGGTGATCGCCCTGGAGGGCGCCCCGCACGGCGTCACCTCCAACTGCGTCAGCCCCGCCTACGTCCGCACCCCCCTGGTGGAGAACCAGATCGGCGCCCAGGCCGGGACCCACGGCATCGGCAGGGACGAGGTGGTCGAGCAGATCATGCTCGCCCCCGCCGCCATCAAACGGCTCATCGAACCTGCGGAGGTCGCCGAACTCGTCGCCTACCTCTGCGGCCCGCACGCCTCCTCCATAACCGGCACCTCCCTCCCCCTCGACGGCGGCTGGACCGCCCGCTGACCCCCATGAGACCGTGCCGGGGACCGGACCGAGCAGTGAAGGAGCCGGCTAAGAGCGGCCGACTGCTCGTAAGGACGCGACATAAGGGACGGGCCAAACGCCCCATCCCAAGGGACTACCCATGAGGCCGCGCCGGCGACTGGACTGAGGAGCGCCGTGAGGCCGCGCCGGCGACCGGACTGAGGAGTGAAGGAGCCGGGTAAGAGCGGCCTCACCGCGACGCGCCAGCGTCGCCGACAACACGCAAGGACACAACATAGGGACGGGCCAAACGCCCCATCTCAAGGGACTACCCGTGAGGACGCGCCGGCGACTGGACTGAGGAGCGCCGTGAGGCCGCGCCGGGGACTGGACTGAGGAGTGAAGGAGCGAAGCGGATGAACGACGAGGGAAGGAGCCGGGTAAGAGCGACCTCACCGCGACGCGCAGCGTCGCCAACAACACGCGTCGCAATTAATACTGTCTTTCTTGAGCTGCTGGCCAGGGAGGCGTCGGCGGTCGAGTTCGAGGGCCCCGTTCTCGCGGCGAGGAGCGCCGGGATCGGCGCGGAGGCGCTGGCCGAGCTGGAAGAGGCCAAGCTCACCGCGTTGAAGGTACGGGCGTTGCTGCGGCGCAGGGCGAAGCGCGAGGCGGAGCTGTCCGCGCTGTTCGACACGGCCGGCGACCTCGCGGGACTGCGGGATCTGGACGCCGTCCTGGAGGCCATCGTGCACCGGGCCAGACAGTTGCTCGGCACCGATGCCGCCTACATGACACTGCACGACCCCGAGCGGGGCGACACCTGGATGCGGGTGACCGACGGCTCGGTCTCGGCGAAGTTCCGGGCGCTACGGCTGCCCATGGGCGCGGGTCTCGGCGGGCTGGTGGCCCAGACCGCCACCCCGTACTCGACCGCCGACTACTTCGCCGACGCGCGCTTCCGGCACAAGACCGACATCGACGACGCGGTGCTGGAGGAGGGGCTGGTCGCCATCCTCGGCGTGCCGCTCAAACTGGGCACTCGGGTGATCGGGGTGCTGTTCGCGGCCAATCGGAGCGTACGGCCCTTCACCCAGGACGAGGTCGTGCTGCTCGGCTCGCTGGCCGCGCACGCGGCGGTGGCGATCGACAACGCCCGGCTGCTGCAGGAGACCAGGAACGCGCTGGAGGAGCTCAGCGAGGCCAGCCGGCAGGTGAACGCGCACAGCCAGGCGGTGGAACGCGCGGCTCTCGCACACGACCGGATGACCGGTCTGGTGCTGCGCGGCGGCGGGGTCGAAGACGTGGCGGCGGTGGTGACGGAGGTGCTCGGCGGCTCGCTGACGGTGCTCGACGACGCCGGACGCCCGATCGCCGGGGACGCGAGCGTGCTGGAGGGCACGCTGGACGAGGAGACGCCCGACCGGGCGGAATCCGAGCAGAGATCGGCGCCGAGATCCACCCAGAGGTCGGCCCGGAAGCCGGCCCGGAGGTCCGGTGCCGGGCGGAAGGAGGGCTCCGGGCAGCCGCCGCGGAAGGCGGCGGACGTGATCGCGGACGCCGCACGGTCGTCGAGGGCGCTCGGGCGCACCGTGTGGCGGGGGAACCTGCTGGTCGCCTCGGTGGACGTGGGAGCGGAACCGCTGTGCACGCTGGTGTTGCGCAACGGCGGCCAGATGTCGGACGCCGATCATCGCATCCTGGAGCGGGCCGCGCTGGTCACCGCGTTGCTGCTGCTGTTCCGGCGCACGGTGGCCGAGGCGGAGGGCCGGGTCAGGGGCGAGCTGCTCGACGACCTGATCTCACGACCCGAACTCGACGGCCTGGCCGATCGCGCCCGGCGGGTGGGCGTGAACCTGGACGCCGACCACGTGGTGGTCGTGGTCCGCCACGGCGGCGGGCGGGAGCGGGCCGCCTTCTGGGCGTCCTCTCAGGCGGCCCTGCACCACGGCCTGGCCGCCCAGCGCGGTGACGAGGTGGTCCTGCTACTGCCGGGGGACCGGCCCGGCCCGCTGGCGAAGCGGGTGGCGACCGAACTGAGCGCCTCGCTGGGCCACCCGGCCACGGCGGGCGCCGGAGGACCCGTACGCGGCGCCGCGGAGGTGGCCGCGGGGCACCGGGAGGCCCAGCGCTGCGCCGACGCCCTGGTGGCCCTGGGGCGGGCCGGAGACGGTGCCGACGCCAGAGAGCTCGGCTTCGTCGGACTGCTGGTCGGCGAGGGACGCGACATCGGGGCGTTCCTCACCTCGACGCTCGGCCCGGTGATCGACTACGACGCCCGCAAGGGCACCGCGCTGGTGCGGACGCTCACCGCGTACTTCGGCGTGGGCGGCTCGCTGTCGCGTACGAGCGAGACCCTGCACATCCATGTCAACACGGTCACCCAGCGCCTGGATCGGATCGGCCAGCTTCTCGGCGACGACTGGCAGGCGCCCGACCGGGCCCTGGAGATCCAGCTCGCCCTCCGCCTGCACCGCCTCAGCGGCTGACTCGGCGGCCCACGCGGTCCTCCGCTCCGATCCCCCGGCGGCGCCGAGCCCCTGCCGCCGAGCCCGGCCGCCGCGGGCGTATCGCACGGCCCCGAACACCCACATAGGACGCTTGTCGGCTATGGCTGTCATCCCCATAGGAGTGACGCCGGTCACTACGTACGGTAGCCGAAATCCCCCCAACAGCGACTCCCCCTGGTGAGTGAGATGGCAGAGAAAACCCGAACCCCCATCGGAAAGATCGTCGGCGCCAGCCTCATCGGCACCACGATCGAGTGGTATGACTTCTTCCTTTACGGTTCCGCCGCCGCCCTGGTCTTCCCGAAGCTCTTCTTCCCCGAGTCGGAGCCGCTGACCGGCACCCTGCTGGCGTTCCTGACCTACGCGGTGGGCTTCGTGGCCCGCCCGCTGGGCGCACTGGTCTTCGGGCACTACGGCGACCGGGTCGGCCGCAAGAAGCTGCTGGTGCTCAGCCTGCTGCTGATGGGCGGGGCGACCTTCCTGATCGGCTGCCTGCCGACCCACGCCGCGATCGGCATGGTGGCACCGCTGCTGCTGACCCTGCTCCGGCTCGTCCAGGGCTTCGCCCTCGGCGGCGAGTGGGGAGGCGCGGTGCTCATCGTCTCCGAGCACGGCGACGCGGAGCGCCGCGGCTTCTGGGCCTCCTGGCCGCAGGCGGGCGCCCCCGGCGGCAACCTGCTGGCCACCGCCGTGCTGGCGGCGCTGGCCGCGATCCAGACGGAGGAGGCCTTCCTGAGCTGGGGATGGCGGGTGCCCTTCCTGCTCTCCGGCGTGCTGGTACTGGTCGGCATGTGGATCCGGCTGTCCATCAGCGAGTCGCCGGTCTTCCAGCAGGCCGTCGCCAACGCCGAGCCCGCCCCGTCCATGCCGATCATCGAGGTGTTCAGGCACCACTGGCGGGACGTGATCACCGCGATCGGCGCCCGCTTCGCGGAGAACGTCTCCTACTACATCCTCACCGCGTTCGTGCTGGTCTACGCGACGACGTCGGCGGGGCTGACAAAGCCCGTCGTGCTCAACGCGGTGCTGATCGGGTCGGCCGTCCACTTCGTCTCGATCCCGCTGTGGGGGGCGCTCTCCGACCGGCTCGGCCGCCGCCCCGTCTACCTGCTCGGCGCCGCCGGGGTGGGCCTGTGGGCCTTCGCCTTCTTCCCGCTGATCGACACGAAGAACTTCGCCGCGGTGACCCTGGCGGTGACCGTCGGGCTGATCCTGCACGGTGCGATGTACGGTCCGCAGGCGGCGTTCTTCTCCGAGTTGTTCGCCACCAGGATGCGCTACTCGGGCGTGTCGATCGGCTCGCAGCTCGCCTCGATCATCGCGGGCGGCCTGGCCCCGCTGATCGCGGTGGCCCTGCTGAGCGCCTACGAGTCGTCGCTGCCGGTCATGCTGTACGTGGTCGGAGCCGCCGTGCTCACCCTGATCACCGTGTACGTCTCACGTGAGACCCGGGGACGTGACCTCGTCACCCTCGGTACCCGCGACGAGGCCCCGACCACCCGCTGAGCATATGGAGAGACATCTGATGCGCATCGAGAACCGGCGGGTACCCACCGCCCGCATCACCCAGAACGTGCTGTCCGTCGCCGATGAGGCGACAGGTGGCGAGCCGGTTGGCGAGCCGGTGCTGTTCGTGCACGGGAACGTGTCGAGCTCCGCCTTCTGGCGGGACACGTTGCTCGCCCTGGCGGAGGCGGGTCACCGGCCGCTCGCCGTCGACCTGCGGGGCTTCGGCGACACCGAGCCGGCCCCGGTCGACGCCACCCGCGGCCTGCGGGACTACTCCGACGACGTGCTCGCCCTCATCGACGCCCTCGGGCTGGACGGCGTGCACCTGGTCGGCTGGAGCATGGGCGGCGGGGTGGTGCTGCAGGCGCTGCGGGACCGGCCGGCCGTCGTGCGGAGCGTGACGCTGGTCAATCCGGTCTCCCCGTACGGCTTCGGCGGCACACACGGCCCCGACGGGGCGCTGAACCACCCCGACGGCACGGGCGCCGGCGGCGGGTCGGCGAACCCGGACTTCGTGAAGCTGCTCGCGGCGGGGGACGCCTCCGACGACTCCCCGACGTCACCGAGGAACGTGATGCGGACCACGTACGTGAAGCCCGGCACAGTGATCAAGGACGAGGACGCCCTGGTCGCGTCGATGCTCTCCACGAGGGTCGGCGATGACCACTACCCGGGCGACGTGGTGGCCTCGGAGGAGTGGCCGGGGGTGCGTCCCGGCACGCGGGGCGTGCTCAACTCCTTCTCACCGACGCACTTCCGGATCGACGACCTGCACACGATCGACCCGAAGCCGCCGATCCTGTGGGTCAGGGGCGAGGCCGACGTGATCGTCTCCGACACCTCGCTGTTCGATCTGGCCCACCTGGGCGCCCTGGGCGTCGTCCCCGGCTCCCCCGGCACCCCGGCGCAGCCGATGATCGCCCAGACCCGCGCCGTCCTGGAACGGTACGGCCCGTACACCGAGGTAGTCCTGGACAGCGGTCACAGCCCGCACATCGAGCGCCCGGAGGAGTTCCGCACCGCCCTCACCCGCCATTTGCGACGCTAGCGCGTCGCGGTTCGGCCGCTCTTGCCCGGCTCCTTCCCTCGTCGAGGGAGGTCGCTCGTTCCTCGCAACCTCCCTCTCCTCAGTCCAGTCCCCGGCGCGGCCTCACGGGAGTCCCCCATGACAGATCGCTTGACTCATCCCCTACGACACCTATCGAAATGGGTTACACGGTCCTTTCCTCGCGGTGCTTCTCAATCCAGTCGTCGTCGTAGTCCGGTCATGGCCGGAGGGCTCGCCGCCGTCGTCTTCACCGCCCTCCTGGCGGCCGGTCCCGCGGCGAGCGCGGGGACCTCTCCCGCGCACTGCGCCCGGCTGGACCGGGTGGTGGTGCCGGGGGCCGAGCACCAGGTGAAGGCGTGCCTGGACGACCTCACGACGGCCGGCACGATCGTCTCCGGGCACACCGACCCGGCCGACTGGGCGGGCCTGCACCCGGCGGGGGCGGTCAACCCCACGGGCGTGCCCGGCATCCAGGTCGACGGCTACTTCCCCGACACCTCGACCTCCAACACGACGCACGGCTGGAACCACGACTCGCAGTTCGTGCTCCGGCTGCCCGACGACTGGAACGGCGGGCTGGTGGTCGCGGGCACCCCCGGCAACAGGGAGCAGTACGCGAACGACTTCACCATCTCCGACTGGGCGCTGGCCAGGGGCTACGCCTACGCCGTGACGGACAAGGGCAACGTCGGCGTCACCTTCTACCAGGACGGCCGCAGGCCCGGCGACGCGGTCGCGGAGTGGAACGACCGGGTCACGCAGGTCGCGGTCGCGGCCAAGGCCGTCGTCGCGCAGCGCTACGGCAGGCTCCCGAAGCGGACCTACGCGGCGGGCATCTCCAACGGCGGATACCTGGTCCGCTGGCAGTTGGAGAACCGGGCCTGGCTCTATGACGGCGGGATCGACTGGGAGGGCACGCTCTGGCGGGTCAAGGGCGACAACCTGCTCAACTACCTGCCCCCGGCGCTGCGGGCCTACCCGGCGGGCGACACCCAGGCGATGTACGACGCCGGGTTCGCACGCGGGTCGGAGTTCCTGTGGCCCTTCCACTACCAGTACTACTGGGACCTGACCCAGCGCGTCTACCGCGAGGAGCTCGACCCCACCTTCGACGGCGACACCGAGGCGGGCACCCCGTTCTGCGCCTCGGGCACCCCCGCCTGCGACGCCGACTACGACTACGACGCGCGCAAGCCGTACGCGGCGGTGCGGAAGATCGGGCTCACCGGCCGGATCGGCAAGCCGCTGATCACGATCCACGGCACGCTGGACACGCTGCTGCCGATCTCCCGCTCCGGTGACGTCTACGCGGAGATGGTCGGCGGGCACCGGCCGTTCCGGTACTACCGGGTCACCGACGGAACCCATGTGGACAGCCTCTACGCCGCCTACCCCGACAGGCTTCGCCCGCTGCTGCCGTGCTTCCGCAGCGCGTTCGAGGCCATGGAGGGCTGGGTGGAGCGCGGGCAGAACCCGCCGCCGAGCGCGACCCTGCCGAGGCCCTCCGGCGGTGACCTGCCCAACGAGTGCCGGCTGGGCGCCTGATGCGGCCGGCGGTACGGGTGACCGGTCTCCGCCCGGCGAATGTCAGCTGAGCATGTAGCGGCGCTGCATGGTCTTGGTGACCCGGACCGCGTTCCTGACCCCCGGTATCCGCAGCGCGAGGCGTTTCAGCAGCGGGTACCAGGGCTCGGGAGGCCGGGCCGCGGCGGACTTGAGGATCTCCACTCGCCCGCCGCGGTTCATCTCCATCTTGAAGCGGAGCCCGGTCTCCTTACCGTCCACCCGTAGGAAGGGCGCCCAGACGCCCGGCGCGAGGAACCCCTCCCGGTACGCCAGCCGGGTCGGGATCTTGGCGATCAGCCGCCCGGCGAGCTGCCCGGGGACGCCCGGCTCGACCAGGGCGGGCGCGGCGACCTCGCGTTCCCTGCCGGTGGTCTGGCGGAGCACCAGCTCCACGGGCGGCCCCCCGCTCGGCGGCACGTACGGCACGGGCACGACCACGAAGACGTGCTTGCGCTGCCTGATCACCGTCGTACCCGGCGAGACCAGGACGATCGACTCGGAGAACGAGCGGGGCTCCACGCAGATCCCCAGCTCCCCCCGGTCCGACCACCAGGGGACGACCAGCCGCTTGGAGTAGTCGGCGACCACCCCGGTGCAGTTCAGCGGGGATCCGGTCACCCGGGTACGGGCCTGCTGAGCCCCCCCGTACATGCGCACGTGGATCTCCCAGAGCCCCGGCGGCAGCGGGCCGTCCACGGCCGCCGAGTCGACGTCCAGCCGTGCCGTGCCGGTGACCTGGAGCCTGACCCCGTTACGGTGACGGCAGCGGATCATCGAGCACTCCACCGGCAGGAGGTAGACGACCCCGGTCTCCTCGTGCCTGATGTAGACCTCGAACCGCGCCCTGGCGGCGGCCTGGCTGACGTCGGCCATCTCGGGTGGGAGGCGGAGCCCGTCCAGAGGCACCGGAGGCTCCCAGAGCAGGCCGTCCTGCCCGTAGGGGATGAAGCGCATCGGGGTGCCGTCGGACTGCATGATCTCCACGGTCAGCCCCATGGTGAGCACGCCGTCGTCCCAGACGACGTCCGTCAGGTCGGCCTGGAGGTGGGTGCCCTGGGTGGCTCCGGCCAGCATGACGAGCTGGTCGAGCCTGCCCGCCCGCAGCAGCGCGGCGCGGGCCCGCAACTGCACCGGCAGCAGCAGGTCGAGGCGCGGGGGGAAACGCTGGACCACCAGCTCGCGCAGGGTCGTGAAGGTGGCCGCCCGACCCAGGGAGGAGGTGGCGAACGCACCTCCGCCGAGCCGTCGCAGCACCGCGGTGCGAAACCACTGGGCGTACATCCGATCGCGCCTGCGGCCCTCGGGGACCTCGTCGTCGATGATGTCGAGCAGCTCGCGCAACTCGGCGGCCCAGACGTACGGGTCCTCCTGCGGCTCGGGCCGCTCGGCGACGTGACAGCAGACCTGGTCGGCCATGACCACGATGATCTTGGCCCGCAGGTAGGCGCGGACGACGAAGGCCTGCTCGGCCAGGCGCCCGCCGGGGTCGGAGAAGTTCAGCGCCTCGTCGTCGAGAAAGGCCCTGCGGAAGAGCTTGTGCGGGGTGAGCAGCGTGAGCAGCCGGTCCTTGACCACGTCGGCACGCTCACGGTTGACGTCGAAGACCGGGGAGGGCGGCTTCTGGTCGTCGACCAGCCGCCCGATGAGGATGTCGGCCTCGGTCTCCACGGCACGCCGGTACATCAGCTCCAGAGCCATCCGTTCCAGACGGTCGGTCTGGCCGAGCATGTAGACGTACTCGCCTCTGGCCACCATGAGTGCGACGTTGCGGCCGCGCATCGGCGAACCGGTCCGCTCCAGGTGGAGCACCTTGACGTTCGACCGCACCGCGGCCACCGCGTCGAGGCGCTGCTGGATCCCGTCGTCGGAGCCGTCGTCGGCGAAGATCACCTCGTAGTCCTCGGAGGCCATCGACTGTTCCAGCACCGACCGGATACAGGCGTCGGCGCCATCACCGGGGTTGTGCACCGGCACTACCACGCTGACCTTCACATCCATGCGGCCAAGGGTGCGATGCCCGGGGCCGGGAGACGGTCAGACTTGCCGAGTCCTGGTCTCTCAGTACCAGCCTTTGGCCTGGGAATGGGCCCAGGCCCCACAGGGCGTGCCGTAGCGGCCCTTGATGTAGGTGAGCCCCCACTCGATCTGGGTGGCCGGGTTGGTCTGCCAGTCGCTTCCCGAGCTGGCCATCTTGTGGCCGGGGAGGGACTGGGGGATGCCGTAGGCGCCACTGGAGGTGTTCATGGCGCGCTCGTTCCAGCCGCTCTCCTTCATCCAGAGCTTCTCCAGGCAGCCCCACTGGTCGGCCCAGCCCCTGGACTCCAGCATCTGCTTGCCCAGCGCCCTGTTGCCGGTCGGGTTGGCGGTGCCCGGGGGGAGCCGCTGCGGATTGAACCCGCCACCGCCCGGCGCCTCGTCAACGATCTTGACCGGGTTGAGCACCTTGCGGTTCTCCCGCTCGGCGGCGATCTTGTCGGCCTTGAGCGCCTGGGCCGCCTGGGCCTTCAGCATGTCGGACTCCAGGTCGGAGCCGAACGGGTCGGAGCCGAGCACCTGCGCCATCTCTTCCAGGGTGAGCGGCTGCGTGGGCGCCGAGGCGTTCTGGACCGCGGTGTAGGCGGTGAAGGCTCCGCCACCCACCACGACCACGATCGCGGTACCCAGGATCAGGACGCGTTTGGGGGTCAGACGGCCTGGTGTCTTCGTCCTGGCCGTTCTGCGGTTCGCACGGCGGGCACGGGGCGCCGCCGAGCGGTCCTTCAGTTGCTGTGATCCTGGACTCACGACCTATGAGCTTGCCGTGCGGAGGGGGGTGGTCCGCAACCGGATCGGAAGACTTGGTCGGCGCCATACGAGATCCACCGGGCTTCTCCTAAGCTAATCACCAGGCCACGGGCGCTTTCCCGACAAGGAAAAGATGGAAGTGATTTTGCTCACATTTTACCCTACGGCGCCGCTTCGCCTCTCTATGTGATCACGGGAGCGCCCGAATCATGGTTTGACTACCTTATTCAGGTACTGTTTGCCTTATGTCAGGGTTCGTGACCTGGCAGATCCATCCAAGCCTTGGGAGAATGATTACCCGGTGGCAGGCATCCTCCTCGTCGAAGACGACCCCTCGGTCAGGACCGGGCTTGAGCTGGCGCTCACCCGGCAGGGCCACTCCGTCACCGCATACGCCAGCGGTGAGGAGGCGCTTGAGCACATCAGGTCCCGCCGCCCCGAGATCGCCATCCTGGACGTCATGCTGCCCGGCATCGACGGCGTCGAGGTGTGCCGCCGCATCCGCAGGCTGGACCAGCTTCCGGTGATCCTGCTCACCGCCAGGGGCGACGACCTCGACGTGGTCGTGGGGCTGGAGGCCGGGGCCGACGACTACGTGGTCAAGCCGGTCGAGCCGCGAGTGCTGGACGCCCGCATCCGCGCCGTCCTGCGCCGGATGGAGTCGGTCGCCTCCGACCGCATCACCTTCGGCGACCTGGTCATCGACAGGGGCGCGCTGAAGGTGTCGCTGAGCGGCCGCGAGGTCCACCTCACCCCCACCGAACTGCGCCTCCTGCTCGAACTCGTCCGCCATCCCGGCCAGGTGCTCAACCGCAGATACCTGCTGCGGGCCGTCTGGGACCACACGCACGTCGCGGACTCCCGGCTGGTCGACGCCTGTGTCCAGCGGGTCCGCGCCAAGATAGAGGCGGTTCCCGCCGAGCCCGAGTTCATCCACACGGTACGGGGATTCGGCTACCGGTTCAGCCCACCGTGAAACGGACCCACACCGGCCTGCGCGGCCGTCTGGTGATCACCTTCACCCTGATCGCCGTCACCGCCTCCTCGCTGGTCGCCGGGATCGGCTACGAGTTCGTCAAGAGCCGCATGATCGGACGTGCCGAGCAGGTGGCCGTGAGCGACGTGCGCGACATCCTGGAGGGCATCAGGGTGCCCATCGGCGCGCTCTGGCCCGGAGACAGCCCGCCGACCGACGACGAGATCAGCGCGCTGCAGAAGAGCCTGCGCCCGCAGGGCGGCAGGGTGGTGGTCCGCTACGAGGACTTCCTCTACCCCGACGGCGAATTCGGCATCAAGAACGTCCCCGGCGACCTCGCCGCCAGGGCCACCCAGCGGATGGTCGCCAAGCGGCAGACCATCAACGGCGGCATGTGGCTGCTCATCGGCACCCCGGTCTGGCGGATCGAGCCCATTCACACCGCCCAGCCCACCGGGATGACCGTCTTCGTGTTCGCCCCCCTCATCGAGGAGGAGCGCCTTCTCAGCGGCCTGCGGCAGCCACTGGCCGTCGCCAGCGTCGCCATGCTGATCATCGCACTGGCCATGGGACTGCTGTCGGCCCGGCAGCTCCTGCTGCCGGTCAGGCGGCTCGGCTCCGCGGCCCGCGCGCTCGGCGCCGGCCACCTGGACACCCGCCTGCCCGTGCACGGCCAGGACGAGCTCGCCGAACTCACCGCCACGTTCAACGACACCGCCGCCGCCCTGGAGCGGAGCGTCTCCGAGCTCCGCTCGCTGGAGGCGATGTCCCGCCGCTTCGTCGCCGACGTCTCCCACGAGCTCAGGACCCCGCTGACCGCGATGACCGCGGTCACCGACATGCTCTCCGAGGAGGCCGAGCGGCTGCCACCCGAGCCCGCGGCCGCCGTGCAGCTGGTGTTGCGGGAGATCGCGCGGCTGCGGACCCTGGTGGAGCAGCTCATCGAGGCGAGCCGGTTCGACTCGGGTACCGCGACGCTGAACGTGGACACCGTGAACATCATCGACGTGATCTGGGACTGCCTGGAGATGCGCGGCTGGTCGGACCAGGTACGGGTGAACGTGCCCCAGGGACTGGTCTTCTCCGTCGATCCCCGGAGATTCGACGTCATCGTGGCCAACCTGGTGGGCAACGCCCTACGCCACGGGGAGCCTCCCGTGATGGTGACCGCCCGCAGTACTCCGAACGGCCTGGAGGTGAAGGTGCGCGACCACGGCAAGGGCATCCCCGCCAAGGATCTGCCGTTTGTGTTCAACCGCTTCTACAAGGCGGGCGCCCGGGGCGACGGCAGCGGGCTCGGCCTGTCCATCGCGCGGGCCAACGCCCAGTTGCACGGCGGCACGATCTCGGTCCGCGCGCAGCGGCCGGGAACCCTCTTCACGGTCTGGCTGCCCCCGGCATGAGACGCCTCACCTGCCTGCTCGCCGCCCTCGCGGTCCTGTGCGGATGCGGCATCTCTCCCACCGAGGTCCAGGACTACGGCCGCCCGCCGGTGATCAGCTACAGCCCGACCTGGGTGACCGTCTATCTGCTCCGTGACGGACGGCTGGAACCGGCCAGGATCCCGGTGGTCTCCGACTCGGCCAAGAACATCATCGACACCCTCTTCCGGGCGGGCAAGCAGCCGCCGAAACGGGGGCTGACCAGCGCGCTCAACAACTTCAGCCACTACGACACCAAAACCACCCGGTACTCCGACAACACCGACCAGCGCAACGATCCGGACGACAGCCTGGGCTACCGGCTGAATGTGATCATCACGGGCGAGGGCAGGATCTCCAAGGAGGGCCTCGCCCAGATCACCTGCACCATCCGGCAGAACAAGCAGGAGAGCATCTGGAGCGTCGAGATCACCCGGCTCTTCCCCGGAGTCCCGGAGTCGATGGGCGAGCACACCTGCTTCGAGTTCCGTAAGCTCGCGGCCCCCGGCGTGCGGCTGCCGCCGTGAGCGCTCCTTGACGCCCGGTGTCGGGGGCCACGGCCGGCGCCCGCTGACCCGCGAATGACACGCGAAGCGCGGTCGCGGGTGCCTCACGACACCCGCGACCGCGCTTCGCGCGATCATGCCTGGAGGTCCAGGACACCCGTCACATCGTGATGTCCTCCAGCATCTCGGTGACCAGCGCCGCGATCGGCGAGCGCTCCGAGCGGGTCAGCGTGACGTGCGCGAACAGCGGGTGCCCCTTGAGCTTCTCCACCACCGCCACGACGCCGTCGTGCCGGCCCACCCGCAGGTTGTCGCGCTGGGCGATGTCATGGGTGAGGACGACCCGGGAGTTGGCGCCGATCCGGCTCAGCACGGTGAGCAGCACCCCGCGCTCCAGCGACTGCGCCTCGTCCACGATGACGAAGGCGTCGTGCAGGGAACGGCCGCGGATGTGGGTGAGCGGAAGCACCTCCAGCATGCCCCGGTCCATCACCTCCTCGATCACCTCGGGTGTGGTGACCGCGCCCAGGGTGTCGTAGACGGCCTGGGCCCACGGGCTCATCTTCTCGTTCTCGGAACCCGGCAGGTAGCCCAACTCCTGGCCGCCCACGGCGTACAGCGGGCGGAAGACGATGACCTTGCGGTGCTGGCGGCGCTCCAGCACCGCCTCCAGGCCCGCGCAGAGGGCGAGCGCGGACTTTCCGGTGCCCGCCCGGCCGCCCATCGAGACGATGCCGACCTCGGGGTCCATCAGCAGGTCGAGCGCGATCCGCTGCTCGGCGGAGCGGCCGTGCAGGCCGAACACCTCGCGGTCGCCGCGCACCAGCCGCACCGACTTGTCGGGCAGCACCCTGCCCAGCGCCGACCCCCTGCTCGACAGCAGCCGCAGGCCGGTGTGGGTGGGCAGGTCGCGAGCCTCCTCCAGGTCGGCGGTGCCGTGCTCGAAGAGCACCTCGACGTCCTCGGAGGTCACCTGGAGCTCCGCCATGCCTGTCCAGCCGGACTCGACCACGAGTTCGGCCCGGTACTCGTCCGCGGCGAGACCGATGGAGGCGGCCTTCACCCGCATCGGCAGGTCCTTGGAGACCAGCACCACATCGTGTCCCTCGGCGGCGAGGGTACGGGCCACGGTCAGGATGCGGGTGTCGTTGTCGCCGAGCCGGAACCCGACGGGCAGGATGGACGGGTCACTGTGGTTGAGCTCGACCCGGATGGTGCCCTCGCCGATCGGCATGGGCTCGTCCAGCCGTCCGTGCGTCACCCTCAGGTCGTCGAGGTACCTCAGCGCCTTGCGCGCGAAGTATCCGAGCTCTGGATGATGGCGTTTGCCCTCCAACTCGGTGATGACGACGATCGGGATGACCACCTCATGCTCGGCGAAACGGCTCATCGCCGTTGGATCCGCCAGGAGCACCGAGGTGTCCAGGACGTACGTGCGCCGCTTGACTGCCGGCGACGTGGGTGAGGACGAAGGGTTTGCCACGCGTTCTCCCCCGGGCGCCAAGGACGGCGCCCTGCCATGAGCTGGGATGCGGACCGGCCTCGGACCCGCTCACGAGAACGCCGAGCAGGGACCGGGAACCGGCCCTCCTCAGCGAATCGTGACGCAAAGGCGGGCCCTCTCCGGCGTAGGTGAGTCGTGCTCTCCTACTTCTTACGGTACGTCCTGAATGCCCTACTTCCAACTGCTTAAGACTGACCGAAAGGGGTCGTTCATGTGGTGTTTCAGGAACCGTACCTACGGTGCCGCGCGGCGTACGAGCGGAGGGCCCGCAAGAAGTCGACCCTGCGGAAGTCAGGCCAGTAGGCCTCGCAGAAGTAGAACTCGGAGTGGGCGCTCTGCCAGAGCAGGAAGCCGGAGAGCCGCTGCTCTCCCGAAGTGCGGATGACCAGATCCGGGTCGGGCTGGCCGCGCGTGTAGAGATGCTTCGCGATGTGCTCCACATCGAGGACCTCGACAAGGTCCTCGATGCTCGCGCCCTTGCTCGCGTGCTCCTGGAGAAGGGAGCGCACCGCATCAGCGATCTCACGCCTTCCTCCATACCCAACGGCAACGTTCACAATCAACCCGGGACGATGTGATGTCGCTTCTTTTGCATCTTTAAGCACACGAGCCGTGTGATCCGGCAAAAGATCTAGCGCACCCATGGGCTTGATGTGCCAGCCGTCGGCCACGAGTTCCTGGACCACGTCCTCGATGATCTTCATCAGGGGGTCCAGCTCGTCCTTGGAACGGTTGATGTTCTCGCTGGAGAGCAGCCACACGGTGACGACCTCGACACCGGCCTCGCGGCACCAGCCGAGCAGCTCCGAGATCTTGTCCGCGCCCTTGCGATGCCCGCGGCTCACGTCGTCGATGCCCATCGAGCGCGCCCAGCGGCGGTTACCGTCAACGATCACGCCGACGTGCCGGGGAAACATCTCCCGCTGACGGGAAAGCTTCGCTTCGAGCCGGCGCTCGTAGAGTCGATAGACGAGATCGCGCACGCCCATTGGAGCCCCTCCCTCAGCACCCGCCATGAATGGGCGCTGACAGGCAATTATCGCCGTCCCGCGGACCCCTCCGCCCCCTCTACAGGGATCTGGCCGACTTGCCCGGCTTGTATGGTCCTAGGCATTCTTCGGCCTCTGCGAGGATTTCTTCCACGAAAACCCCCAGCTCAGCCGAGGTGAGCACGGCGCGCATACCCACTCCGCCGCCGCCCCACGCCTCCAGGAACGCTCTCCTGGTGAGCCGCCACGCCCCGGCCGGTCCTCGCCGTCCGGGAACCCAGATCGGAATGGTGCGCAGTTGGCAGCGGAGTTCGCCCCCGCCGACGACACCGTTCCTGGCCCGGTAACGAAAGGCGAACAGTTCCGCGTCGCCGGGGAAGCGGTCGTCGGGATCGGGCCACCGCGCCTCGTGGCCGGCGCGGGCCTCGGCTACCCCGCGCGCCAGGCGGGTGAGAATCCAGCCGCAGCGCTCGCCCACCGTCCCGTACAGCGCGCCGTCGCGATGGAGTTCGAGCGTTATCTCGTACGGCATACCGACACTGTCCCGGCACGCCACCGGCGTAACGGTCAGATAAGAACCATCAAGACAACGCACTCCCCCCACCTCAGAGAGGGTATCCCCGGCTCAGACCATCAAAACGTGATCAACGCCATCCATGTCCCCGCCAGCCGGGTGGCTGGTGCCATTCGGTCCATCCGTACCCCAGGCGCCCGTCGGAGGCCTCGAACCGGCACAGGGCACGCGGGAAGCGGGCGATCTCCCCGTCCGGCGACGTCATGGCGACCGGGGCGAAGGCGAGCGGGACGACGGTCATCGGCATCCCCGGCACCTCCAGCCGCGCCCCGGACGGGAATCCGTCCTCCCCGAACTCGCTCGCCGCGGTGAAGCCCTCACGGTGCTCCAGCGCCCCGCCCGGCGGAGCCGTGAAGCAGGGCCAGGGCATCTCGAAACCCACGTTCGCCCGCATGCCGTGGAAGAACGTGCCGTCGTCGAGCCGGCCCGAGCTCCACAGCCACGACAGCTGCCACCAGTCACGCTCTCCCCAGCTGTGATCGCGCTCACCATGGCCGGAGAAGGCGATCTCCTCGTCACCGACCCGGATGGTCCCCGCGACCTCGCAGGGGACCTCGTAGCGCGGGACGAAGCTGTAGGGGTAGGCCTCACCGGCGCTCCGCCACTCCAGGTCGAACGCCAGCGGGGTCGTGGCGGCGCCGTCCAGGTCCCGGTACGCCAGGGCGGGGTCGGAAAGGACGGCGGCCGCCCCGGCCTCGAGGCTCACCCGCAGGGACCGCATGGGGAGCGTCACGTCGTGGGTAGCCTGGAAGCCCTCGCCCCGCACCGCGAGGTCGGGACCGGGGAGCGGGACATGGTGATCGACCAGCAGCACCGTGGGCCGGCCGGCGCCGACCAGGCACGCCCAGTACCAGGCGCGGTTCCAGTTGGGATACAGGCCCAGCCGGACGTAACCGGCGAGCGAGCCGTCCTCGGCCGTGAAGTCGAGGTAGACCGACTCGCTCCACAGCGGCTCGGCACCGGCCGGATGCGTCCCCTCGTCCTCGGGGCGCAGCGGCCAGGTCGCGTGATCGGCGAAATCCCCCACGGTCACTCCCGGCACAGGCACTCGATCAGGTACCGACTCAACCTAACCGACGGCGCCTCCGCCGCACAGAGCCCTCGGTGCTCTCGGCGCCCTTGGCAGCCGCCGTTCCGGCCTTCCGGCCCCTGGCGCCGGCTGAACGGCGCGCGCGCGAGGAGTGCACGGCCAGGCGTAGCGCGACCAGCCCGGCGACCAGAAGGAGCACGACGAGCACGGTGATAATGATCTTGGTGATGTGCATGCCGACCTCCGGGATGACGTCCCTTCCCGAGGTCCACTACCCAGGGGACGAACATGGACGAACAAGGAAGGCCACGAGTTTCTAACGGCGCCTGGCGAAGGGTGACCATCGGCGGGGCCCGGGGGCCGGCTCGACGGCGACGGGCTCCTCCGGCAGCCGCCCCGCCGCGCGCAGCCGGTCGGCGAAGTCGCGGGCGTCGGCGTGCGAGCCGCCCGGCGGCCTGGGGCGGCCTCGCGCGTACGCGTCGAACTCCGCGGCGAAGCCGTCGCCGAGCAGCGCGGCCAGGTCGGGCCGGAGACGGGCCACCGTTCTGCGCCGCTTGGAGATCAGACTCGACGCCTGGATCAGCAGTCGCTCCCTGTCGAACCCCGGCGGCGCCTCCTTCCCCGCCACCAGGGCGGCCATCAGCGCCGCCTGTGCCCCGGCCAGTGCCTCCCTGGCCGCGTCCTCAGACACCGGACATCGCGCCGCGGATCCGGCCCAGCTCCCGCTCCAGCGCACCGTCGCTGGGGTAGTCGTCGTCCCATTCGAGCAGCACCCCCGGCGGATCGACCCTGGCGCACAGCTCCGAGAGGATGTCCAGCACCTCCTCGGGGACGTGGGCGGTGTGGGTGTCGTGCCACAGCCCCCCGCGGGAGTGGCCCCCGGCGACATGGACGTAGGCGAGTTCGGACAGCGGCAGGCCGTCCAGCGCGGCGGTGGCCGACAGACCCAGGTTGACCTGGTTCGTATAGAGGTTCGCCACGTCGACCAGGAGCCCGACGCCAGTCATCTCCACCAGCTCTCCGAGGAAGGCGGCCTCGGTCATCTCGTCCTCCGGCCAGCCGAACAGGGCCGCGACGTTCTCCAGGGCCAGCGGGACGGGAAGCGCCTCCTGCGCCCGCCGCACGTTCTCCGCGACAACGGCCAGCGCGGCCCTGGTACGCGGCACCGGCAGTAGGTGGCCGGCCTCCATGCCGCCCGCCCTGACGAAGGCCAGGTGCTCGCTGACCAGCGGCGCCTCCAGGGCGCGCGCGCAGTCCGCCAGCCGCGCCAGCCGCCGGGGGTCGGGATGCTCGGCACCGCCGATGCCCAGCCCGACACCGTGCGGGATCACCGGCACTCCCCGGGCGCGGAGCACCCGCAGCGACTCGGGGAGCCGGGCCGGGTCGATGTTCTCGGCGACGACCTCGACGAAGTCGACCCCGGGCAGCCGTTCCACGGTCAGGTCGATCTCCGGCCGCCAGCCGATGCCCACACCCGGCTCGACCACCGCCGGGAGCGCCCCGTCGGCGACCGTCCTCATCGCGGCCCTCATCGCGGCGACCGGGGGACGCTCACCCACCGCAACCGCCCCCGCCACACCCACCACCGCAACCGGACCCACCACCACAACCGCCACCGTCACTCGACCCGCCACCGGAGTCGCCCCAGCTCCCGGATCCGAAGTCACCGCCGCCACCGCCACCGCAGGCGCCGACCGCGCAGCCGCTCCCGGAACCACTCACGCTCTGGCGCTGGAGCTCCTCCACAAGGCCCGGCTCGTCGAGCTCCCCCAGCCCGTACAGGGCGACGGGGATGCCGACGGCGAAGGCCAGGCCGGGCGTGACGGGGCGGGCGCCCCGGACGTAGACCCTGCGGGCGGAGACGAGCACGTCGTGGCCCGCGCGGCTCAGGACGTCGCGCAGTAACCGCTTGTGCCGCGCGTAGACGGAGAACCCGAAGAGCGCCGCGATCAGTCCCACCAGCAGCGCCGCGGTGCCGAGTCTCCCCCTGGCGCCCGTGACCAGGATGCCCACCGTGAGGACCAGCGCGACGATCGAGGTGACCAGGAGCCGGTTCAGCAGTCCCCGCGCATGGTCGAGCGCGTTCTCGGGCACCAGCAGGCCCAGCCCCAGCAGCCGGTAGTGCAGGCCGTCGACGGCCTGTCCACCGGCCACCGCGTGGCGGAGCTCGCCCACCGGGGCGACGCCTCCGCGCTGGGCGAGCGCCGCCGTGACGGCGTGCTCGATCGGGTCGGAGGAGGGCAGGGCCCCGGCGACCAGGCTGACCTGACCGCCCCGCGAGACCCGGATCACCCCGGCTTTGGCCAGCATGCCGAGCGCGGTGTTGACCACTCGGCGCGGGCCTCCGGAGAGGTAGGCGAGCTCATAGGGGGTCGGTGGCCCGCCGTGGTGGCGGGTCACCGCCGAGCGGACCCGGCGGTGCTCACGGCCAAGCGTGAAGGCCGTGGAGACGATGGCCAGGGCCGCGGCGAAGGCGATGACGAACAGCGGGAACCCCATGTCCGCCTCCTCAGGGGAAAGGGATCGCAGGCGTGACGTCCCGTGTATCCGGTTGGACGCGCAAAGCCTGTCAGAAGTTTCCCCCGTCTTCGACCCCTTTGCCGGTGTCAGCCCAGGCGGGCGACGAGTGCCTCGTACTCTTCCCAGAGCTCACGGGGCAGGTGGTCGCCGAAGGTCTGGAAGAAGGCGGGCATGAGCGCCGCCTCCTGCCGCCAGATCTCCTCGTCGACGCTGAGCAGCGTCCGCATGTCCTCCGCGGAGACCGCGAGGCCGTCGGTGTCGAGCCCGGCGGGGAGCAGGCCGATGGGGGTGCGCACCGCCTCCGCCCGGCCGTTGAGGCGGTCGACGATCCACTTGAGCACGCGGGAGTTCTCTCCGAAACCGGGCCAGATGAACTTGCCCTCGTCGTTCTTGCGGAACCAGTTCACGTAGTAGACGCGCGGCAGCTCGGCGTTCTCACGCTGGCCGATCTTGAGCCAGTGGGCGAAGTAGTCGCCCATGTTGTAGCCGCAGAAGGGCAGCATCGCGAACGGGTCGCGGCGCAGCTCGCCGACCTTGCCCTCGGCGGCGGCGGTCTTCTCCGAGGCGATGTTGGCCCCGATGAAGACACCGTGCTGCCAGCTCAGCGCCTCCGTCACCAGCGGGACCGCGCTGGCACGGCGCCCGCCGAACAGGATCGCCGAGATCGGCACGCCCGCGGGATCCTGCCACTCACGGGCGATCGTCGGGCACTGCGCGGCCGGGACCGTGAAGCGGGCGTTGGGGTGCGCGGCCGGCTCGCCGGACTCCGGCGTCCAGTCGCGGCCCTTCCAGTCGGTCAGGTGCGCCGGGGGCTGGTCGGTGAGGCCCTCCCACCACACGTCGCCGTCGTCGGTGAGGGCGACGTTCGTGAAGATGCTGTTGCCCCAGAGCGTCTCGATCGCGTTGGCGTTGGTGGACTCGCCGGTGCCGGGAGCGACGCCGAAGAAGCCCGCCTCGGGGTTGATGGCCCGCAGCTTTCCGTCGTCACCGAAGCGCATCCAGGCGATGTCGTCGCCGATCGTCTCGACCTTCCAGCCCGGGATGGTCGGCTGGAGCATGGCGAGGTTCGTCTTGCCGCACGCGCTCGGGAAGGCCGCCGCGACGTAGCGCGTCTCCCCCGAAGGCGGGGTGAGCTTGAGGATGAGCATGTGCTCGGCCAGCCAGCCCTCGTCCCGGGCCATCGTGCTGGCGATCCGCAGTGCGTAGCACTTCTTGCCGAGCAGGGCGTTGCCGCCGTACCCCGAGCCGTAGGACCAGATCTCGCGGGTCTCGGGGAAGTGACTGATGTACTTGGAGGCGTTGCACGGCCACGGCACGTCGTCCTGACCGGGTTCGAGCGGGGCGCCGACCGAGTGGACCGCCTTGACGTAGCCGCCGCGCTCCTCGATGAGGCGCAGCGCGTCCTCGCCCATCCGGGTCATGACGCGCATCGACACGACCACGTACGGCGAGTCGGTGATCTCCACACCGAGCTGGGAGATCTCACCACCCAGCGGCCCCATGCAGAACGGCACGACGTACATCGTCCGGCCGCGCATGCTGCCCTTGAAGATCTCGCCGAAGGTACGGCGCATCTCGGCGGGGGCGATCCAGTTGTTGGTCGGCCCGGCATCCTCCTCGCGCTCGGAGCAGATGTAGGTCCGGTCCTCGACCCGGGCGACGTCGCTGGGGTCGGAGGCGGCGTGGAAGCTGTTCTGCCGCTTGGCCAGGCGTGTGAAGGTCCCTCGCTCGACCAGCAGGTTCGTCAGGCGCGTCCATTCGGCCTCGGAGCCGTCGCACCATTCGATCCGGTCCGGCTGTGTCAGCTCGGCGATCTCCCTGACCCATTCGGCCAGTTCCGCATGACTGGTCGGGCTGGTGGTGTTCACGTCTACGGTAAGGGACACTGCTCGGGCTCCTTTACGCTTCACGGGGCCAAAACATCATTGACGACGAAACCACACTTAATCCAATTGGCGTAGACCAGTGAATTCGCGCGATCAGATGTCAAGGCGCTTCCGGCCCGGCGCCCCCGGAGGCGTATGGCCTGGCAGGAGCCACAGGGCTCTGAAACCCCTACCCAGAAAAAACGGCCCTAAAAAAGCCTTTCCCGCAGTGGTATAGGCCAATGAGAAAGGTCTAAACCAATCAGCGGACAGGTTCAGACCAATTTATCGGCCGTTCCCGCTGCCCAGCCTCAGGAATTCACGTCGGGCCCGGCGGCCCGGACACGGTCGACGTGCCGTAGCGCGTCCCTCAGATCCGCCAGCCAGGTGTCGGTGTGGTCGCCCACCAGACGTACGCACCAGGCGAGCGCGTCACTGCGGCTACGGGCCACCCCCGCGGCCACCAGGGTGTCGAGCACCCGGCGCTCCGACTGCCTGAGCCTGGTCATGACGGGCACCGACAGTGTGGTGAACATCACCGTCTCGCCGCCGACCGCGACCCCCCAGGAGACCTTCCTGCGGAATCGCTGCTCGGCCTCCAGCGCGATCTCCACGCGCCGCTCCCTGGTCTCCTCGCGGAAGCGCAGGATGCCGCCCTCCAGCGCGGCGGAACGCTCCACCTCCGAGACGTCGTCGCCGAGCACGGGAGCCTGGAGCCTGCCGACCACCGCGATCTCCTCGCGGTCCAGCACGATCTCAGGCTCGCCTTCGAACCATTCCCGGGGCAGCCTTCCCGAGAACCAGCCGCGCAGCTTCTCCATTGTTTTATCTTTTTCCATGTAATTTAGATTACAACGTTCACGGCCGCTGTCCATGGCGGCCCGCGCAGACGCGAGAATCGGCGAATGAGATCACCCCAACGCGCCGGAGGGCTGCGCGAGCGCAAGAAGGCGAAGACCCGCCGTGCGATTCAGGAGCACGCGCTGCGTCTGTTCGCCGAGCGGGGATACGAGGCCACGACCGTCGAGCAGATCGCCGAGGCGGCGGAGGTGTCGCCGAGCACCTTCTTCCGCTACTTCCCCACCAAGGAGGACGTGGTCGTCCAGGACGGGTACGACTCGCTGATCGTCTCCGCGCTCCGCGAGAGCAGCCCGGGGGCGACACCCGTCGACGCGTTCCGGCAGGCCGTACGGACCGTGTTCGAGGGCTTCCGCGCCGAGGACTTCTCGCGGGCCGCCGCCATGACCCGGCTCATCCTCTCCGTGCCCGCGCTGCGGGCCAGGCGGCTCCAGTCCGCCGCCGGCACGCACGCGGCGATGTGTACGGAGATCGCCTCCCGTACCGGCCGCGATCCCCACGACCTCGCCGTCGAGACCTTCGCCGCCGCGGTGATCGGAGCCATGCTCCCCTCCATCGCCCGCTGGGCCGCGAACCCCTCGGAGAACCTGCCCGACCTCCTCGACACCGCCCTCGTCCGGCTCGCCGCCGGCCTCCCGCTCACCGGCACGCGGTAGCCGAAAGATCCAAGGGACGGGGCCCAGGCCCTGTCCTGCGGATCTTTTGCCTACCGCGGTCGGTCAGGCGGCGCCTCGCCGCGTTGTCGTCGGTCACCGCAGCACGCTGCGGCTCCCTCCTCCGCCTTGCGAGACACCACCTGACCGATCCTCGCCACGGCAAGATCCACAGGACAGGACCTAGCGGACGCGGGCGGCGACCGCCGGGCTGACCCGCACGGCCCCGGCGAAGTTGCGGGTGGTGACGGGGACGAGCTTGACCACGTCGCCGGTCCTGGGAGCATGCAGCATCTTGCCGTCCCCCCAGTAGATCGCCACGTGCGAGACGTAGCCGGGGTTGGTGGGGTCGTGCCGCCAGAACAGCAGGTCCCCCGGCTGGGCCTGGGCGAGCGGGATCTGCGGGCCCGAGACGAACTGCTGGTGCGTCACCCGGGGCACCGTGATCCCCGCCTGGCCGTACGCCCACTGGACCAGGCCCGAGCAGTCGAAGCTGTCCGGACCTTCCGCGCCCCACACGTACGGGCGGCCGAGCTTGCTGATCGCGGCGGCGAGCGCGGTCCTGACCTGGGGAGTGGTCATGAAGGAACCGGCCGGCCAGTTCGTGCTCCGGGGGACCGTCAGCACCGGGTTGATCACGGCGACCTGCCCTCCCTTGGGCAGTACGCGCAGGAGCGCGCGGCGCAGCTTCGCGGAGTCGGCCTTCGGGGCGCTCACCACGAGCGCGTTGTTCTCCGGGATGCCCAGTGCGCGGGCGGTCGGCCGGGAGACCACCGCGTCGATGGCGCCCATGCCCATCGTGGCGTAGGCGCCGACCCGCAGGTTCTGCCCGGCGGTGGTGAACGTCTTGCCCAGCGGCATGCCCCCGTCGTTGCCCAGGACGAAGGAGACGGCGACCTCCCCCGCCGAGACGTTCCGCCAGAGCCTGTCGGAGCGCGCCGTCGGCTTGGGGGTGTAGGCGCGGAACGTCGAGGGGTTCACCCCGAGCGTCTGAACCCGCTTGCCGTCCAGGATCACCTCCGCGGCGTCGGCGCGCTCCACCGCCCGCACCCCGGAGAGCTGGGCGACCTTGGCCACCACCGCCGAACTGAGCGGCCTGGGCGCCACGACGAAAAGATGCGGTTTCCGCATCGAGGTCAGCGGCGCCACCGGAGCGGGCGCCTGCGCGGGCTGGACGGGCTTCGCCACCTGGGTCGGCACGGTGGCGACGGACCTGCGCATGGTGACCGTCTCCGGATCGGCCTCCGGCATCTGCGTGTAGATCATCAGACCGATGGACAGCACGCCGACGAGCAGAACGGCGAGGATCGGGACCGCCTGCCTCATCAGACGGGCGGTGCGGCGGCTGTAGCGGAGACGGGGGCGGTAGGCGAGGTCCTGGCGGGCCTGGAAGATCAGGTCGGAGACACGTGGCCGCCGATCGAACACGACATATCCCCTTCTCCCACCGGGCCGGCTCTATGAGGGTGCCGTACACCGCCCGGCGATGCACACAAACCCACCAAAAAGCGTCTTATCTGCAATACGGCCGCAAGACTACAAACCCTCCGCCAAATCCTCCAAGACATGGCAATCCGCCGGGACATCCGTCCCGGCGGATCATCGGAGTATGGGGAGGTCAGTTGCCGACGTACGGCACGGCCTCAAGGATCTCGACGGTGTTGGAACGGCCGTTCGGCATGGTGTAGGTCGCCTTCTCACCGATCTTCTTGCCGTTGATCGCCGAGCCGAGAGGCGACTTGGGCGAGTAGACGTCGATCGGGGCACCGCTCTCCTCGCGGGAGGCCAGCAGGAAGGCGACCTCCTCGTCGTCGCCCTCGAAGCGGACGGTGACGGTCATTCCCGGGCCGACCACGCCTTCGGTGCGGGGTGCCTCACCGACCTTGGCGCTGTCCAGGATCTGACGGAGATGGAAGATGCGGGCCTCCATCTTGCCCTGCTCGTCCTTGGCGGCGTGGTAGCCGCCGTTCTCCTTCAGGTCGCCCTCTTCGCGGGCCGCCTCGATCTTCTTGGCGATGTCGACGCGCCCGGGCCCCGAGAGATGCTCGAACTCAGCCTTCAGGCGGTCGTACGCCTCCTGAGTGAGCCAGGTGACGCTCTCGTTGTGGGAGTCGGCCACGGGTTCTCCTTGCTTCCTCTAGGGGGCTTCGTGCTTGGGGGTTGCGGACGGTCGAATCTCGACAGGCTAACAAGTTAGGCCTTCGTCCGCCTCCTCAAATGTCTCACTATACGAGATAGCAGTACTGGACATGAACGGAAGTGGCCTGAGCACTGGTCTCTAGCCGTTCGGTAAGCCGAACATACCCCTCACCAGCCGGGATATTGACCTCCTTGCTGCCGACCTCGACGTGGCTGACGTCGGTGGCCCGCAGGCGGCAGAGCGCCGCACGCTCGGTTGGTTTGAAGACCTCGAACATGATCTGCGCAGAATCGCCGCGGTCGGCATCGAACGCGATGAGCTGGTCGATGACTTCCGTGTTGCCCTTGGACGCCCACATCACGTAGCCCCAGCCCCCCGCGCACACGGCGCAGAGGATCGCGATCACGACGTGCACGACGAAGCGTCCCCTGCGCTCCGGACGGTCGGGAAAATCGTCCGGGGTGCCGAGGATCGGGCCGTTCTGACGGCCCTTCTCGGCTTCGCTGGTGGCCATGACGGAATCTCCCTGCACTACCTCGGTGTTATCCGAGACAATTGTCCCCTGCGGGGGCCTCGCCCTCGCGACCGCCCAAGAGAAACTAACCTCTTTACAGAGTGACGTAAGCCGAGGGCGCGCGGGGCACCGCGTCGAGCGGAGCGGGGGATACGGCCAGGTTAGGCCGTCCGCGAGGCGACCGACGACGATCCGAAGCGCGACCGACACAGAGGAGACACCGAGCCCGTGAGTGCACCACTCAGGCTGATGGCCGTCCACGCGCATCCCGACGACGAGTCGAGCAAAGGCGCCGCCACCATGGCGCGCTACGTGGCCGAGGGCGTGGACGTGCTGGTCTGTACGCTCACCGGGGGTGAACGCGGGTCGATCCTGAACCCCAAGATGGAGCGCCCGGAGATCCTGGAGAACATCGGCGAGGTGCGGCGCCTGGAGATGGAGCGCGCCCGCGAGATCCTCGGCGTGCGGCAGCGCTTCATGGGGTTCGTCGACTCCGGCCTGCCCGAGGACGAGAGCGAACCACTACCCGAGGGCTGCTTCGCCCTGCAGCCCCTCCAGGTCGCCTCGGCCTCGCTGGTGGCGGCCGTCCGCGAGTTCAGGCCGCACGTCATCCTCACCTACGACGACGACGGCGGCTATCCGCACCCCGACCACATCATGACCAACCGGGTCTCGGTGGAGGCGTTCGAGGCGGCGGGCGACCCCGACCGTTACCCGGGCACCGGTGAGCCCTGGCAGCCCCTGAAGCTCTACTACCACATGGGTTTCACCAAGGACCGGTTCGAGGCGCTGCACGAGGCGATGAACTCCCGCGGCATGGGCTCCCCCTACGCCGACTGGATCTCCCGCTGGGAGGACCGCCCGCAGAAGTGGCCGGTGACCACCCGGGTCCCCTGCGGCGACTACTTCGAGATCCGCGACGAGGCGCTGCTCGCGCACGCCACCCAGGTCGATCCGGACGGCTTCTGGTTCGTCTGCCCGCGCGACCTGCAGCGTGAGATCTGGCCGACCGAGGACTACCACCTGGCCCGCGCGCTCGTGGACGTCGAGCTTCCCGAGGACGACCTGTTCACCGGAATCCACGCGGACACGGTCTCGCACGCCTGCCACTGACACGACCGGGAGGCGGCGGTGGCAGACTTGACGTGTGATTACACCTAACGTCCTCGATGAGTCCGTCGTCAATCCTGGCCTCGTGGGCTTCCTCGTCGTGGCGGCGATGGGGGTCGCCCTCTACCTGCTCGTCAAGTCGATGAGGAGGCAGATCTCCAGGATCGAGGTCCCCTCCGAGGCCGAGCTGAGGAAGCAGCAGAGCACCGCCGGCAGCACGACACCGACCGCCCCCTAGCCCGTTCCGCGTACGTCCCCGGCCTGCCGGAGGCGATCGAGGGGCGACCGGGGGCGATCATCCACATCGCCTGATCCCGGCCGGTGACGGCCTGACACGCGCGAAAAACCCGCCCGGCAGGGCCGACACCCCGAGGACGAGCATGGCCGACGACATCAAGGTCTCCGACAACCACGAGGCCGCCCGCTTCGAGATCCTGCTGGACGGCGGGGTCGCCGGGTTCGCCGCGTACCGGCTCCGGTCCGGGAAGATCATTTTCACGCACACCGAGATCCTCCCCGAGTTCGAGGGCAGGGGCCTGGGCGGGCGGCTGGCCGCCGCGGCTCTCGACGCGAGCCGCGCCTCCGACCGGATGGTCGTGCCGCTCTGCCCGTTCATCGCCGGCTACATCCGGCGCCACCCCGAATACCGGGATCTGGTGCCGGAGAGCTACCTCGACCTCCTGGACGAGGACGCCTGACCCCGGCGGCCGTACGGCAGGCACCCGGCTCTCCGGGCCCGGCCGACCGACCGCCCCGCGCGTCCCGGCCGTCGCTCCGTCGAGGACCGGCCCTCGCCCTCAGTCCCCGAGGGCGTCCGTCGAGGACCAGGCTCGCTCCAGCGCCCTGGGCAGGCCCCAGCGGCCCAGTGGGGTGAGCACCTCGGTCCTGTCGACGATCCCGAGACACGCCCAGAGCGGGGTGACCGAGCTGAAGAGCGTCTCGGCCGCCTCCAGGTCCTCCGGCTCGTCCATGTCGACGTCGATGTCCTCCGACTCGGCGATGAGCCGGGCGATCCGCTCGGGCGAGGCCAGCACCCCGGGACCGCGCCTGGCCAGGGCCGCGACCACGGCCAGCCAGTCGGCGTGGTGGATCGCGCACAGGGCGGCCAGCACCGAGTCCTCGTGGCTGAGCTCCCCGTCCAGGTCGGTGAAGACCTCCAGCCGGTCCTCCTCCTCCGGCAGGTCGGAGATCGGCCCCGCGATACCCGCCGTGACGGTCAGCCAGAGCTCCTCGTCGTCGGCCGGCAGCGGCTCCCCCTCGTACCCGGCGCAGGCCCGCAGCACGTTTCCCGGATAGCCGGGGCCGGCCAGCACCTCGCGCAACCGGGTGGCCGCGGCCCGCAGCTCCCTGACCGGCCGCTCGGGCTCGGGCAGCTCGGCCAGGATGCGCCGCAGCTCGCCCAGGGCGAACGCCTCCTCCTCGTCCCAGGCGGCGAACAGCTCCTCGTCCTGCTCGTCGGAGACCGCGGTTCCCGGGACTCGCCCGTCGGGCAGCGGGCCGGTGAGCCAGCGCTCCTGGAAGTCCGCGTAGACCTCCCTGGCCTGCTCGTCACCCCGCGCGAGCGCGTCCGGGTCGATCTCCCCCGCGGCGACCCGCTCCTCCAGGTAGGCGACCAGCCGGTTGAACATCTCCTCGCCGACCGGTCCCCGCTCGTCCTCCTCGGGCCAGACGAAGAAGCTGCGGGTGAGCAGGAGCGGCTCGGTGCCCGTGGACTCCATCCAGCGCTGTACGTCCCCCACGGTCGCGCCACCGGACTCGATCGCGCTGAGGGTCGCCTTCGCGGAGTCCCAGAACGGCACCGACAGCGGGTTGCCCGCCGCCAGCAGCGCCCGCCTCAGATCGGGCAGCGCCACCAGCGCCACTCCGGACGGCACGGCGAGCAGCGCGCGGGCAACATCACGCCGGGTCAGCTCGGAAGCCGCCCTTCCGGCGTGCACACAGACGAAGTCGAGATCCACGCCCAGTGAGCCTACGCCCGAAGCGCGATGAACACACCTTCCCCCGGCCTGCGGCTCGCGAGCCCCGTCGCGGGAGGCGTCCGGGAAGACGACCGCCCACCCCGCCGGAAGGGGCCGACCCGGGTCCCTGACACACGCAAGCCTGCCGGACCACCGGAGCGATCGGCGCGTGGGCAGGGCGTTCGCGGCCGTCCTCGAGAGCACCGCCCCGGAACCCCGGGGCGGCGCTCTCATGGCGGAACCTGCCGGCGCCGGGGACGGGCGCCCTGCCCGTGGCCGTCAACCGGGGTCCGGCCAAGTGTCGGTTTCCCTCTCTCGGTCTAGGGTGAGAAGAACCGTGACGCGCGATCTCCGCGCACCTCGCGAGGAGAAGTACGCACCGCGTACACCGGAAGGGTCTTCATGAACCGCTTGAAGGACGCGACGAGCCCCTACCTGCTGCAGCACGCGGACAATCCCGTCGACTGGTTCGCCTGGGGGGACGAGGCCTTCGCGGAGGCACGGCGACGGAACGTACCCCTGCTGATCAGCGTCGGTTACTCGGCGTGTCACTGGTGTCACGTAATGGCTCACGAGTCGTTCGAGGACCCCGGCACGGCCGCGCTGATGAACGAGCACTTCGTCAACGTGAAGGTCGATCGCGAGGAGCGTCCGGACGTCGACGCGGTCTACATGACGGCCACCCAGGCCATGACCGGCCAGGGCGGGTGGCCGATGACCGTCTTCGCCACCCCGGAGGGTCACCCCTTCTACACCGGCACCTACTTTCCCAGGCAGCAGTTCCAGCGGCTGCTGGCCGGGGTGTCGAACGCCTGGAACGGCGACCGGGAGGCGGTGCTCGAACAGAGCTCGAAGATCGTGGAGGCGCTGAACGAGCAGTCGGCGATGCCGTCGGGGCCGCTGCCCACGCCGAGCACGCTCACCCGGGCCGTGCAGAGCCTGGCCGAGTCCTTCGACTCGGCCCGTGGCGGCTTCGGCGGAGCGCCCAAGTTCCCGCCGTCGATGGCCCTGGAGTTCCTGCTGCGCTACGGCGCGACCCCTGCCGGCGAGGACACGCGGGCGACCGCGAACGCGGCGACGTCCATGGCCGACCGGACGCTGGAGGCCATGGCCAGGGGTGGCATCTACGACCAGCTCGGCGGCGGGTTCGCCCGATACAGCGTGGACGCGGACTGGGTGGTGCCGCACTTCGAGAAGATGCTCTACGACAACGCCCTGCTCCTGCGGGTCTACACGCACTGGTGGCGCTCAGGCGGCTCCGCCCTGGGCAGGCGGGTGGCGCTGGAGACCGCCGACTGGCTGCTGGCCGAGATGCGCACCCCCGAGGGGGGCTTCGCCTCCGCCCTGGACGCCGACAGCGAGGGCGTGGAGGGCAAGTTCTACGCCTGGACCCCCCGGGAGCTCCGCGAGGTCCTCGGCGAGGAGGACGGCGCCTGGGCGATCGACCTGTTCGAGGTGACGGGGACGTTCGAGCACGGCACCTCGGTGCTCCAGCTCCCCTACGACCCCAGCGATCCCGAGCGGTTCGCCCGGGTACGCTCCGCGCTGCTGGCCGCGCGGGCCCGCCGGGTGCGGCCCGGGCGCGACGACAAGGTGGTGGCCGCCTGGAACGGCCTGGCCATCGCCGCCCTCGCCGAGACCGGCGCCCTGTTCGACCGGCCGGACCTCGTCGAGGCGGCGCGCGAGGCGGCCACCCTGATCGACCGCCTCCACCTGGACGGCGACCGGCTGCTGCGCACGTCCCGCGACGGCCGCGCCGGCACCAACGCGGGGGTCCTGGAAGACTACGCCGACCTCGCTGAGGGCCTGCTGACCCTTTCCGGGGTGACCGGGGAGGTCCGCTGGTTCCGGCGGGCCGAGTCGCTGCTGGAGACCGTTCTGGAGCGGTTCTCCGATGGCTCCGGCGGGTTCTACGACACCGCCGACGACGCCGAGCGGCTCTTCCAGCGCCCGCAGGACCCGACGGACAACGCCACCCCCTCCGGCCAGTTCGCCGCCGCGGGGGCGCTGCTGTCGTACGCGGCGCTGACCGGCTCGTCCCGGCACAGGGCGGCGGCCGAGGCGGCCCTGGGCACGGTCACCGTCCTGGCCGACAGGCACGCCCGGTTCGCCGGGTGGGGCCTGGCGGTGGCACAGGCGGCGGTGGCCGGCCCGATCGAGGTCGCGGTCGTGGGGCCGGCCGACGATCCGGCGACGGCGGCCCTGCACCGGGCCGCTCTGATGTCACCCCTGCCCGGCCTGGTCCTGGCACTCGGGGAGCCCGATTCCGGCGAGATCCCGCTCCTGGCCGGCCGGGGCCTGGTGGGAGGCGCGCCCGCGGCCTACGTATGCCGTGGCTTCACCTGCCGGATGCCCGTCATCACCCCCACGGCCCTGCGAGCCGAACTGGCGGGCGGGGGGTAGGGTCACTCGCCCCCCGCGGGGGCGACGACACGGCGGCCCAGGCCGTCGAGACCGGGCCCGTCGCCGCCTCCGTCCGGGCCCTCCGGGCCGTTACCGGAGGGGCCGCCCTGCCTCTCGTCGCCCGGAGCCGAGGTCTGGCCGGGGCCGGGGGTCTCCGGTCCGGGACTCGTGCTCTGGCTGGGGCCGAAAGTGCCGGGCTCGTCGGGGTTGGGGGTGACAATGCCCTGGTCACCGCCCTGGTCGTCGTACCGGCCGCCGGAGCCGTAGTCGTCGTACGGGTTGGCGTAGCCGTAGCTGGACGGCTCCTGGAACTCCTTGACCGGCTTGCCGTCCATCGCCTCGGTCATGAAGGCGCGCCAGATCTGGGCGGGATAGGATCCGCCGTACTGGGCGCTGCCGTTCACGGTCACCGGCTTGTTGTCGTCGCGGAACATGTTGACCGCCGTCGCCAGCTGCGGGGTGAACCCGGCGAACCACACGGCCGCCGACTCGTCCGTGGTGCCGGTCTTGCCCGCCACGGGGCGGTCGTACAGGCGGGCGCCCGAGCCGGTGCCCGCCTCGACGACCTGGGTCAGCGCGTAGGTGGCGTCGATGGCGGCCTGCTCGCTGAAGGCGCGCCTCCCCTTGGTGGAGCTCTTCACCACCTTTCCGTCGGCGTCGGTGACCGAACGGATCACATGGGCCTCGCGGTGGACGCCCTCCGCGGCGAAGGTGGCGAAGCCCGAGGCGTTCTGCACCGCGCTCACCGAGGCCACGCCGAGCGGGAGGGTGGCCGCGGCCCGATGCGGGTCGAGCTGTTTGCCGGGGATTCCGGCGGCCTCGGCGACCTTGACCACCTTGTTCAGGCCGACCTTCTGGGCGAGGTCGACGAAGGCGGTGTTCACCGAGCTCTGGGTCGCCTTGACGAGGTTGACCTGGCCGTAGGAGTAGCCGCCCGAGTTGGGGATGTCGGCGGAGGCGATCCGCAGCGGCGAGTTGCCGTCGACCCTGGTGTCCAGGCCGAAGCCGTTGTCCAGGGCAGCGGCCAGCGTGTACGCCTTGAAGGTCGATCCGGCCTGCACCTTGGCCGAGAACGAGTTGTCGAACTTGTTGGCGGCGTAGTCGCGGCCGCCGTAGAAGGCGAGGACCTCACCGGTCGCGGGATCGACGGCGGCCAGCCCGGTGCGGACCTTCTTGGGGGTGTTCTCCGGCAGGACCGAGGTGACGGCGCGCTCGGCGGCGGCCATCAGGTTCTTGTCGAAGGTCGATACGATCTTCAGCCCGCCCTGGTTGATGACCTCGTCGGTGTAGCCCCTGCTTTTGAGCTCGGCCGCCACCTGGTCGAGCATGTAGCCCTCCTGCCCCTTGGGCGCGAAGATCGCCTTGGGCTTTTTGAGGGTGGGGAAGGTCACCTCGGCGGCCTCGGTGGAGGTGATGGCCCCGATGGCCACCATCCCGTCGATCACCGACCTCCAGCGGTCCCTGGCCGCGTAGAGGTCCGCGCCCTGCGGGTCGGCGAACCTGGAGGGCTGCTGGATCACCGCGGCGAGATAGGCGCCCTCGGCGAGGGTCAGCTTGCCCACGTCCTTGCGGAAGTAGGCGTCGGCCGCCGCCTGGACCCCGTCGGCGCCCCGGCCGAAGTAGATCGTGTTGAGGTACTGCTCCAGCACCCAGTCCTTCGACTTCGACTGGTCCACCTTCAGGGAGATCATGATCTCCTTGAGCTTGCGGATTATGGAACGTTCCTGACTGAGACCGCTGTAGTAGTTGCGGACCATCTGCTGGGTGATCGTGGAGCCGCCCTGAAGCTGCTGCCCGGTGACCGTGGACCACATGGCCCGGAAGGTGCCCTTGAGGGAGATGCCCTGGTCGTTGTAGAACGAGCGGTTCTCCGCGGCGATGACCGCGTTCCGCAGGCTCTGCGGAACCTTGTCCAGGGTCACGCTCTTGCGGTTGACACCCTGCCTGGCCAGCACGGTCTTGCCGTCGCGGTAGAGGATCACCGAGCCCTGCGCGGTGGCTCTGGGCTGCGTGCTGTCCGGGATGGGGGTCATCGCCCACACCACCCCGAGCAGGCCGATCACCGAGATGACACCGACGCCGAAGACGATGAGTGTGATCCGCAGGAGCTTCCTCCTGGGACTGCCCGTCCCGCCCTTTAGCACGCGTGACCCCCCGATCGGATCCGCCGCAGACCCCCGACGGTTGCGCGGACCGTTAAGGGTAAACGATGGATAACGGTGTCTGGCCCCTGCTTGGCATGGTACGGCTAGCTCCTCCCCTTGCGTGGGACATCGGCCACCAAAGGCAGAACACGGTATGGCACAGGGGTGTCCAAGGCGATCACCGAAGAGGTCCTGACCACGCCCCGGACGTCAACGATCAGGTCAATTACCCGCTGCAGATCGGCATTGCTGCGCGCCACCACGCGGCAGTGCATGTCGTCACCACCGGTGATCGTGTGCACCTCCAGCACCTCGGGGATGGCCGCGAGTTGCACGGCGACCGGGTCGTGCCCGCTGACCTGGCGGATCTGCAGGGTCACGAACGCGGTCACGTCGTAGCCGAGCGCCGCGGGGGCGATGTCCGGGCCGAACCCGGTGACCACCCCCCGGGCGACCAGCCGGTCGAGGCGTGCCTGCACGGTCCCCCTGGCCACTCCGAGCCGCCGCGAGCACTCCAGCACCCCGAGTCTGGGCTCCACCGCGAGCAGGGCGATGAGGCGGGCGTCGAGCTGATCGATCGTCATGATGTACAGGCGCTCCGCGATGATCGGCAACTGATTGTGCATATTGTGCACTGTTTCAAGTGAGTGTTGCACAAACAGACCAGCAAATCAGAAAGTACTCGCATGAGCGATATCTTTCCGGTGAACGGTATGGACTCCGTGGTTTTCGCGGTGGGCAACGCCAAGCAGGCCGCCCACTACTACTCCAGCGCGTTCGGCATGCGGCTCGTGGCCTATCGGGGCCCGGAGAACGGCAGCCGCGACGAGGTGGCGTACGTCCTCACCTCGGGCGCCGCCAGGTTCGAGTTCCGCGGGGCGGTGCGTCCCGGCACCGAGGTCGCCCGCCATGTGGCCGAGCACGGTGACGGCGTGATCGACCTCGCCATCGAGGTCCCCGACGTGGACACGGCCTACGCCCACGCGCTCGCCCGGGGCGCACGGGGGCTGTCGGAGCCGCGGGTGCTGGAGGACGAGCACGGCAAGGTGGTGGTCGCGGCGATCGCCACCTACGGCGAGACCCGGCACACCTTTGTCGACAGGTCCAACTACAGCGGTGTCTACCTGCCCGGCTACCTCCCGGCGGAGCCCCTGGTCGCGGCCCCCGACGTGAAGAACGGCCGCCTGTTCCAGGCCGTCGACCACTGCGTCGGCAACGTGGAACTCGGCAAGATGGACGAGTGGGTGGAGTTCTACAAGCGGGTCATGGGCTTCACCAACATGGCGGAGTTCGTCGGCGACGACATCGCCACCGAATACTCGGCGTTGATGTCCAAGGTGGTCGCGGACGGCACCCGCAAGGTGAAGTTCCCGCTCAACGAGCCGGCGATCTCCAGGAAGAAGTCGCAGATCGACGAGTACCTGGACTTCTACGGCGGCCCCGGCGTGCAGCACATCGCGCTGGCCACCAACGACATCCTCGGCACCGTCGACCGCATGCGCGAGGCCGGGGTCGCCTTCCTGGACACTCCCGCCTCCTACTACGACGACCCGGAACTGCGCGCCCGCATCGGTGAGGTCCGCGCGCCGATCGAGGAGCTGAAGAAGCGCGGGATCCTGGTCGACCGGGACGAGGACGGCTACCTGCTGCAGATCTTCACCAAGCCGGTGCAGGACCGTCCGACCGTGTTCTTCGAGCTGATCGAGCGGCACGGCTCGCTCGGCTTCGGCAAGGGCAACTTCAAGGCGCTCTTCGAGGCGATCGAGCGTGAGCAGGACCTCAGGGGAAACCTGTGACCGCGGCTCAGAGGTAACCCACAACCGCCTTTGGCTTTGTGATGGCGCTCTTCCGGCAATCACCCATGAATGGGATCAATACCGCCACCACCGGATGACCAGGGATCGGACCCGTGGTCCGATCCCGCTCCGCCGGGGCCGGGCCACCCAGGCCCCGGCCCCGGTCCTCACCACGGCCCCGGTCCTCACCCCGGCCCCGGCCCGGAACCCGGCCCCGGCTACCCCCCCGGCCCCGGCTACGGTCCCGGTCCCGGTTACGGCGGGGGACCCTCCGGCGGGTCCCCCCAGGCCGGGGACATGCGGCTGGGCGGACGATGGCGCCGCCTGTTCGCGGGCATCCTCGACCTCGTCATCATCAGCCTCATCTCCTCGCCGTTCAGCTACCGGACCGTCAGCACCGTCACGGGCTCCGAGGGCTTCGTCACGATAACGCCCCGCGCGGAGACCCTCCTGGTGGCGGTGATCGGATTTCTGTACTACTGGCTGCTGACCGCCTTCTGGAACGGGCAGACGCTCGGCAAGCGCCTCTTCCACCTGCGCGTGACCGACCTCGGCGGGCGGAGGACCGACGTCGGGCAGACCGCGATTCGCGAGCTGGTCCGGTGGGTGATGTACATCACCTGCTGCCTGGGGTGGATAGACCTGGCTTTCATCCTTTTTCAGTCACGCAAGCAGGCCGTGCACGACATCGCAGCCAGAACGCTTGTCATAGACGCCTGATCGACGCAGGTCAGTCGCGTAGTGTGCCATGCACGAGCTCGGCTCAGCGGGCCGGGGAAGGGGTGTTACGGGTATGGCGTCCAAACGGCTGGCCACCACGGCGACCGCCGCTCTGCTCAGCACGCTCGGGACCATCGGCACGGTCGCCTGTGCCGCGTCGAGCGGGGAGAGCGTCCCTGCGGGAAGCCCTGCGGTGAACTCGACGGCGAACTCGACGCTGTCGGGCCCCTCCGCCTCCCCCCTGTCCAGCTCCGCCGCCGACAACAGGGCCAGGCCCGGCGCCCCCGGGATCGGCGACCCCGACTTCCCCACCGACGGCAACGGCGGCTACGACGTCGACCACTACCTGCTCAAGCTGGGCTACACCCCGTCCTCCAAGCACCTGGCCGGGACGGCCAGGATCGAGGCCCGGGCCACCCAGCACCTGGCGAGCTTCAACCTCGACCTCTCGGGCTTCACGGTCAGCCGGGTCACCGTGGACGGCAGGCCCGCGAGATTCGACCGGGCCGGAAGCGAGCTCACCGTCACCCCCGCCGAGTCCATCCCGGACGACGCGACGTTCGCCGTCGAGGTCGCGTACGCCGGAGAGCCCAAACCTGTCCGGAACTCCTCCAATCTGGGCACGTACGGCTTCATTCCGACCCGGGACGGCGCGTTCGTCACGGGTCAGCCCAACGGGGCCAAGACCTGGTTCCCCAGCAACGACCACCCCGCCGACAAGGCACGCTACGACTTCGAGCTCACCGTGCCCGCGGGACTGACGGCACTGGCCAACGGCGAGCTCGTCGGCGAGCCGAGGACCGTCGGGGGCAGGACGACCTTCCGGTGGCGGGAGAGCCACCCGATGGCCAGCTACCTGGCCACCATGACGCTGGGCAGGTTCGAGGTGCTTCAGGGCAAGACCCCCGGAGGCCTGAAGAATCTGGCGGCCGTCGACCCGATCTTCCATGGCTCGCTGCGGAGGTTGTACGACGTGTCGGGCAAGGTCACCGACTACTGGAGCACGCTCTTCGGCCCCTACCCCTTCTCCTCGACCGGGGGCGTGGTCGACGACTTCCCCGCGGGCTACGCGCTGGAGAACCAGACCAAGCCCATGTACGGCGGGTTCGCCCCCGACGACGACATCATCGCCCACGAGCTGGCCCACCAGTGGTTCGGCGACAGCCTCAGCATCAAGCGGTGGAAGGACCTGTGGCTCAACGAGGGCTTCGCGACCTACGCCGAGTGGCTCTGGTCGGAGCACGAGGGCCGGTCCACCACCGAACAGCTCTTCCGCAGGAACTACGCCGCCGCCGCCGACGCCCCCATCTGGAGCTACGCCCCCGGCCGGGCCAGGCCGGAGGACCTGTTCAACAACTCCGTCTACACCCGGGGCGGTATGACGCTGCACGCGCTCAGGCAGCGGATCGGCGATCCGGCGTTCTTCAGGCTCCTGAAGCAGTGGGTCGCCACGCACAAGTACGGGAGCGTCACGACCCCGGAATTCATCGCGATGGCCGAGAAGATCTCCGGCAAGAATCTCGAAGCCCTCTTCGACGCCTGGTTGTTCACCGCGGAGAAGCCGTCCACCTGGTGACGCGGCGGCGGACCTCGCGGGTCGGGTCCGGCCCACCGTCGGCCTCCCCCGAGAAGCCGGACGAGACGTCCCCGCGCCCGCCCTGACCCGGCTGCGAACCTCGCGGGCCGGGTCCCGGTGACTCAGGTAAAACTGATCTTGTATCCGTCCGTCCGCAGGGAGCCCAGCACCTCCTCGGAGTGCACCGGCCCCCTGGTCTCCAGCTGGAGCTGCACCTCGACCTCGCCGGGGTGCATGCCCAGCCGCTCGTGCACGACGTCGAGCACGTTGGCGCCGAGTTCCGCCAGCCTGACCAGCAGCGTCGCCAGCGCCCCCGGCCGGTCGGAGAGCGGCACCCGCACGGTGAGATAGCGCCCCGCCGCGGCCAGGCCGTGCCGGAGCACCTTGGCCAGCAGCAGCGGGTCGATGTTGCCCCCGGAGAGCACCGCCACCACGGGCGGCTCGAAGACCCGCGGGTGGGCCAGGATCGCGGCCACCCCGGCCACCCCCGCCGGCTCGACGACCTGCTTGGCCCGTTCGAGACAGAGCACCAGCGCCTGGGAGATCTGACTCTCGGTGACGGTGACGACGTTGTCGACCAGATAGTGGATCAGCTCGAAGGGCAGCTCACCCGGGCGGCCCACGGCGATGCCGTCGGCCATCGTCGAGGCGGGCCGGACCTCGACCGGATGCCCGGCGGCCAGCGACGCCGGGTAGGCGGCGGCCCGCTCGGCCTGGACCCCGACGATCCGCACGCCCGGCCTCAGCGACTTGACCGCCAGCGCGACCCCGGCGGCCAGCCCGCCGCCGCCCAGCGACATCACGATCGTGCCGACCTCGGGGAGCTGCTCCACGATCTCCAGCCCGATCGTGCCCTGCCCGGCGATGACGGCGGGGTGGTCGAAGGGATGGATGAACACCGCTCCGGTCCGCTCGGCATGCTCCCTCGCCCGTTCCAGCGCGACGTCCACGGTGTCTCCCGCGAAGATCACCTCGGCGCCGTACGAGCGGGTGGCGGCCACCTTGGGCAGTGGCGCTCCCTGCGGCATGTAGACCGTCGAGGAGGTCCCGACCAGTCCGGAGGCGAGCGCCACGCCCTGCGCGTGGTTGCCCGCACTGGCCGCGACCACCCCTCGCCGCCGCTCGCTCTCGGTCAGCCCGGCGATCCTGACGTACGCCCCCCGGATCTTGAAGGAACCCGAGCGCTGCAGGTGCTCGCACTTGAGGTGGACGGGCCCGCCGGCGATGCCCGACAGCACGTGTGAGTGGAGCAGCGGGGTGCGCAGGGCGACGTCGGCCAGCGACTCGCGCGCGGCGACCACATCCTCGTAGGTCACCTGGGACTCCGACATGCGGGCCATCGTACGGCGCGCGCTCGCGCTTTCGCACCGGACCGGGCGGGAACGCGCGCCGGACGGGACTCCGGCCACCACTTGCGATCGCCCCAGTCGCTTACAAGAACTTCACAAGACGGTGCGGGCAGACTCACGGAGACGGGATCGGAATCGGTTCCTGGACAACACGGAGCGCAAGATGTACGCGGTGGCTCACACCGGGGGGGCAGGGTGTCCTGAGATGACGGACGGGCGGTTCACGAAGGAGGAGTACGTCGAATGGGCGCGGCGGTGGCTCGGCGACCGCCCGATCCCCGGCGAGCTGCTGCGGATGGTCGCCATCCAGGCCGACCGGCCCCTCGACGCGGGCCGGGAGGCCGACCCGCTGTGCGAGATGGAGATCACCGTGCTGGGACCGGGGAGCACCCACCCGGTGTTCGACGACGACGTCAACCGGGATATCGGCGGGTCCTGGTCGGAGGTGCTGAGCCACCTGTTCCCCGTCGTGGAGACGGTCAACTCGCCCTCGTACGGCGATGGCGTGTACGGATACTGGCTGCACCCGGATGAGCGGGCGGAGCGACCGCCGATCGTCGCGATCGACAGCGAGGGCACCTTCTTCGTGCCGAGGGGCAGCACCCTCCTTGAGGCGCTGATCAACGATTCCGGCGTCGACGGTGCGGCGTTCGAGCGCCTGGCGGACCGGTTCGCCGCCGTCGGCCTGCCGATCTCCCCGCGCAGCCGTGCCGAGATCCCCTCGTCCGCCATCGTCATGGACCCCGAGATACTGGAGAAGATCGTGGACGCCGAACACCGAGCGGCCCACACCGCGAGCAGAGCCCTCGCCTCGCGATGACCGTCCGGTCCGAATGGCGGGATCGATCGTTTCTCGGTCCACCCGGCTTCGGCGACGAGCGGCTCAAGATCTGCTGGTCTTAGGGGTGGCCGGCGGATGGGCGGGCGGAGAAGACCAGGACCGAGGCGGTGAAGCCGTGGACGTGGTTGTGGCCGCCCACCGGGCCCACCTCTCCCGCGGCGAAGAACCCGGCCACCCCGATGGGGCCCAGGGTGTCGCGGACGGCGACGGCGTCGTGGTCGGCGCTGCCGAACATGGCCGAGCCCCGGCCGTTGCAGGAGAACAGCAGGGCACCGTCCACCCGGCCGAACTCCTCTCGGTGGGCGTCAAGCAGCTCGTACAGGTCCTCGTCGGCGGTGGCGGCGTCGCGGACCTGGAACCGGACGGTACGCCCGATCTCGACGACGTCGCCGATGGCCACCGCCTCACGTTCGGGGTCGATGCCGAGCACACCCCTGATCAGGAAGTCGCCGCGCTCGTGCCGCTCCGCGTACTCGTCCATGGCGATGCCGATCTGCAGCCCCGAGGCGACCAGGTCGCGGTCGTCCTCGTCCAGGGCGCTGACGATCTCCTCCAGCCGCGCCAGGGCGGGCTGCCCCGCGAGTTCGAGCAGCAGGTTGTCCTCGACGGAGGTGACGGCCATCGTCGGGCCGATCGGGCGGCAGCCCTGGCTGACCACGGTGCTGACGTTGAGGTCACCGCTGAGCAGCACCCCGACGGCCCCCTCCGTGTAGATCCTCCCGTCGGCGAACAGCCGCACCGCGCCGCGGCCCTGGATCGCGTTGGCCAGGCCGCCGATCAGCGGAAGATCTCCCATGACCTCCTCTGAGCGCTCGACGAAACCGTCGGCGGGGAAGGTGTAGGGGTCGGCGAGCAGGATGGCGGCATGATCGTCGGGGCCGCGGTCGGGCAGGCCGACCACGACGAAGCGATCGTCGGTCCGCAGCGTGTCGAGCGCGAAGGTCGTCAGCCTGGCCCCGCCGAGGGTGGCGGCCCAGGCGCTGACCGCCGGGGTGACCTCCACCCCCTGCCCGTCACCGATGACCCCGGTGGCGCTGCAGCCAAGGACGGCGGCGCCCGGTGCCATGCTCATCGCACGCAGTCCGGCGCGGGAGACGTCGTCGGGATCGTCCCCGCAGATGAAAAAGCAGAGCAGGTCAGCGGGTCCGGACAGACCGGACAGAGCTTGGCGCACCGCGGTCTCGGCTGCGGCGACCAGATCGGACCCCACCGCGAGGCCATCGGCGAAACGGCTCGTCATCAGCGCCACTCGTCTCGCCTCTCCCTCTTGTCTGACGGCTCGCCCGGGAGTGACCGTGGTCTCGCCCGAAGCTCGCCGTGAAGTTCGTGAATGCCGGAACCCTCTGACGTCCCCCTCCGAGGCCGTCCTGAGGCTTGATCCTGAAGTCATCCGGTGTCTTGTCTTGGAGCGATTCTCCCCACTGCCGACACAAGCACTCGTGTCAAGCCCCACACAATAGTCAAGATCCGAAAGAGGGATGAGCGTGCCGGATCGGGTCTTGTGGACGTAGGCTCGATCCCGTGCCTCAAATCCCAGAGCCACGTACTCTGCGCGAGCTGCGCACGAGCGGCCATATTCACCGTACGGTAAAGGCCGAGATCCGTGAGAACCTCCTGGCCCGCCTGCGGGCAGGAGAGTCGCGGTTCCCCGGCATCGTGGGCTTCGACGACACCGTCCTGCCATACCTGGAGCGGGCGCTGCTCGCCGGGCATGATCTGGTCCTGCTCGGTGAGCGTGGCCAGGGCAAGACCCGGTTGATCCGCACCGTGACCGGGCTCCTCGACGAGTGGACCCCCGTCGTCGAGGGCTGCGAGATCAACGACCATCCCTACCAGCCCTCGTGCGTCCGCTGCCGCCGCCTGGCCGACGAGGCGGGTGAGGAACTGCCGATCTCCTGGAAACACCGGGACGAGCGGTACGGCGAGAAACTCGCCACCCCGGACACCTCCGTCGGCGACCTGATCGGCGACATCGATCCGATCAAGATCGCTGAGGGGCGCACGCTCGGCGACCCGGAGACCGTCCACTACGGCCTGGTCCCCAGGAGCAACCGGGGCGTGTTCTCCGTCAACGAGCTGCCCGACCTGGCCGAGCGCATCCAGGTCTCGCTGCTCAACGTGCTGGAGGAGCGCGACATCCAGGTCAGGGGCTACAACCTGCGCCTGCCCCTGGACATCCTGCTGATCGCCAGCGCCAACCCCGAGGACTACACCAATCGCGGCCGGATCATCACCCCGCTGAAGGACCGTTTCGGCGCCGAGATCCGCACCCACTACCCGCTCTCGATCGAGACCGAGCTGGTGCTGATCCGTCAGGAGGCCGCTCTCGACCAGGTGGGCGCCGACCTGCCCGACCACCTGATCGAGGTGATCGCCCGCTTCACCCGGCTGGTCCGCGAGTCCACCGCCGTGGACGCGCGCTCGGGCGTCTCGGCACGCTTCTCCATCGCCGCGGCCGAGACCGCGGCCGCCTCAGCCATCCGGCGTGCGGCGCTGACCGGCGAGGACCACGCGGTGGCCAGGGTCGCCGACCTGCCGGGGATCGTGCACACGCTCCGCGGCAAGGTGGAGTTCGAGGTCAGCGAGGAGGGCCGGGAGACCGAGGTGCTCTCGCACCTGCTCCGCAGGGCGGTGGCCGAGACGTTCCGCGGCACGCTCGGCGGCATGGACCTGGCCCCGCTGCTGGACAGGTTCGCGGAGGGCGTCCAGGTCGAGTCGGGGGTGACGGTCCCGGCGGCCGAGCTGCTGCGCAGGATCGGCCCGGTGCAGGGCCTGGCGAAGATCATGTCCCAGCTCGGCATCGGCGACGAGTCGCCCGGCCACGCCGCCGCCGCGCTGGAGTTCGCCCTGGAGGGCCTGTACCTCCTGCGCCGGCTCTCCAAGGACGAGGTGGACGGCACGACGACCTACCGCACCTGAGGTGTCTGGCATGAGCTATCGCTATGGCGAATACCGGGACGGGCCCGACCCGCTCGCCCCTCCGTACGACGTCCGTTCGGCGCTGGACCGGATGGGCGACGCGATCCTGTCCGGTTCCAACCCCGCCCACGCCCTGCGGGACCTGCTCAAGGAGGGCCTGCCGGGCGCGCAGAATCGGCGCGGGCTTGACGATCTGCTCCGCGAGGTGCGGCGGCGGCGCCGGGAGCTGCGCGAGCGCGGGCGCCTGGACGGCACGCTGGAGCGGGCCAGGGCACTGCTGGACAAGGCGATCGGCCAGGAGCGGGCCGAGCTGTTCCCCGACCCCTCGGACGAGGCCAGGCTGCGTGAGGCGGAGCTGGCCGCTCTCCCCGACGACACGGCGAGCGCCATCCGGGAACTGGGGGACTACCAGTGGCGCTCGGCCGCCGCCAGGCAGACCTTCGAGGAACTGCGCGACCTGCTGCGCGGGGAGGTGCTCGACAGCCAGTTCCGCGGCATGCGGCAGGCCCTGGCCAATCCCGACCCCGCCGCCATGGAGCGGGTCAGGGAGATGATGTCCGACCTGAACGACATGCTCGACCGGGATGCCCGCGGCGAGCACACTCAGGCTGATTTCGAGCAGTTCATGTCGAAATATGGGGACATGTTTCCGGAGTCGCCGCGGAACCTGGAGGAGCTGGTCGACACCCTCGCCCGGCGGGCCGCGGCCACCCAGCGCCTGCTGGCCTCCCTGACCCCGGCCCAGCGCGAGGAATTGGGCCGGCTGATCGAGCAGACGCTCGCCCAGGCCGGGCTGGACGAGCAGATGCGTCGCCTGGGCGAGTCCCTGTACGCCCGCCGCCCCGACCTCGCCTGGAACACCCCGGAGCGGCTGAGCGGCGACGAGCCGATGGGGATGTCCGACGCGGTGAGCGCGCTGGACGAGCTCGCCGACCTGACCCAGCTGGAGGCCGCGCTCCGCCAGGACTACCCCGGCGCCCGGATGGACGACATCGACGAGGCCGCGATCCGGCGTGCCCTCGGCCGGGCGGCCGTCGACGACCTGCAGGCGCTCAGGCAGGTCGAGCGCGAGCTGGAGCAGCAGGGCTACCTGCTGCGCCGGCGCGGCAAGCTGGAGCTCACCCCGAAGGCCGTCAGGCGCCTGGGGGAGACCGCGCTGCGCCGCGTCTTCGCCTCCCTGGAGAGCGGACGCCGCGGCGATCACGACCAGGTGGACGCCGGCTCGGCCGGTGAGCTCACCGGCTCCTCACGGCCCTGGCGGTTCGGCGACGAGCAGCCGATCGACGTGGTCCGCACGGTGATCAACGGCGTCCGGCGCGGAGGGAGCACCGGCGCGGTGACCCTGTCCGTCGACGACTTCGAGGTGGCCGAGACCGAGCGGCGTACGGCGGCGGCGGTCTGCCTGCTGGTCGACCTGTCCTATTCGATGGCGCTCCGCGGCACCTGGGCAGCCGCCAAGCAGACGGCGATGGCGCTGCAGGCGCTGGTGGCCTCGAAATTCCCGCAGGACTCGGTGCAGATCATCGGCTTCTCCAACTACGCCCGTGTGCTGCAGCCCGACGAACTGGCGGGCCTGGAGTGGGACATGGTCCAGGGGACGAACCTGCACCACGCCCTGCTGATCGCCGGGCGCCACCTGGACCGCCACCCCGACTTCGAGCCGGTCGTGCTCGTGGTCACCGATGGTGAGCCCACCGCCCACCTGCGGCGCAACGGCTCGGCGGCCTTCGAGTGGCCGCCCACCCAGGAGACGCTGGAGCTGACGCTCGCCGAGGTCGACAAGATGACCCGGCGCAGGGCGACGCTCAACGTCTTCATGCTCGCCGATGACGAGCGTCTGAAGGATTTCGTCAACGAGGTCGGGCGACGCAACGGCGGCCGGGTCTTCTCTCCCGGCGCCGACCGCCTGGGAGAGTACGTCGTCAGCGACTTCCTGCGGGCCCGCCGCACGCGCTGACGGGTCCCCGGCCTACTTGAGGGCCCAGAAGTCGGCGTAGCCGTCGAGCGCCAGGTCGAAGCCGTCGTGGTAGTGGCGGTAGGAGCGGTAGCAGGGACGCCACGCCGTGCTGTTGCCGACACCCGCGCGGGCGTCGGCGATCGCGGAGGGGATCCGCCGGGGAGAGAGCAGGAGGCCGCCGCCGAGATAGCGATCGTCGGCGAGGACCGTGGGGGTGCCCGGGTCACCGCTCGCGTAGCGGCCACGGCGCCAGCCGCTCTCCTCGTCCCAGACCAGCGCGTCGCCTCCGGTCAGGCGGACGGTGACGGTGCGCGGGTCACAGGGCCCCTGCCACCAGCTCTCGACCTGGTCACCCAGGGCTTCGACGACGAGACCGGCATAGTGGGCCGGCTGCTCCCGCCACTCCTCGGTGTACGGCTCAACGTGTTTGACAGCCACGGCTGGCACTCCTTCGTGCCGTCTTATCTCTGTTCGGCGGAAGGCCCGCCCGGCACGACCACGACTTCGCCGCCGGTCTCATCACACGGGAACGGACTCATTCGATCCTACTCATCCCCGGGTGTGCTCAGAGCAGGATTCGAAGATCGACCACCCCGCAAACCGTGACCCTTCCGTAACAACGTCTTCGGGACTGCCGCCGTCTACCCAGTAAAGAAAGTTCACCAACTCAAGGGGGAGGAATGAGTCCGATGCTCGCGGGAATTCTCGTGGCACTGATGCTCATTGGCTGCGTCTGCTTCGAGTTGTGCATGGTCCCGCACGGCCGGGACAGGCACGACACCATCGACGGCGAGTGACATCCCCCCGGATGTCCGGCCGACCCGGTCTTCACGGCACCCGCGGAACGACCAAGGGGCCGGGACCCGCCCGCCCGCCGCACCGGAACCTCCTTCAAAAGATCACTGCAGGTCGGTGACGGCCAAGCGAGCCGTACCCAGAAGAGATCGACGAAGACTAATGTCTGGCGCATGACAGACCTGCTGCTCTGGCTGCACATCGGCTTTTCGATCTTCGCCCTGGGCCCGGTGACCGCCGCCATGATGTCCACTCCCAGATTCATCCGTGCCAAGAACGTCGACGTCCTGCGCTACCTGCACAAGACCACCCGTATCTACGGCTTCGCCTCCCTGGGGATCTTCCTGTTCGGCCTGCTGCTGGGCCGCGAGTTCCTCGGCAGGCCGTACCTGTCGGTCTCCATGACGCTCTTCATCGTCACCTTGGGACTGCTGTTCATGGTGGCCCGCGACCAGGGCGCCGCCATCCGGGTCCTCTCCAGCGAGAGCCCGGAGGACGACGCCAAGGTTCAGGTCGGCCGGATCGCCGCGCTCTCCGGCGTGATCGTGCTGATCTGGATCGTCATCCTGGCGCTGATGGTCTGGTTCAACCCAGCCTGAGCACGCCCGCGCTCCTACCCCAGTGCCTGGGTGAGGTCGGCGAGGAGATCGTCGATCGACTCGATGCCGACCGACAGGCGGACCAGGTCACCGGGGACCTCCAGCGGCGAACCCGCCACGGAGGCGTGGGTCATCCGGCCGGGGTGCTCGATCAGCGACTCCACACCGCCGAGCGACTCGCCCAGGGTGAACAGCCTGGTCCGGTCGCACACCTCGACCGCCTCGGCCTCCCCTCCGGCCATCCGGAAGGAGACCATGCCGCCGAAGCGCCTCATCTGCTTGGCCGCCACCTCGTGACCGGGGTGATCGGCCAGGCCCGGATAGAGCACCGAGGTGACCCGCGGATGGGCGAGTAGCAGATCCACCACCCGCTCGGCGTTCTCGCAGTGGCGGTCCATCCGCACCCCGAGCGTCTTGAGACCGCGCAGCGTCAGCCAGGCGTCGAACGGCCCGGCCACCGCGCCCATCGCGTTCTGGTGGTACGCGAGCTCCTCGCCCAGCCCGGCGTCGCCTGCGACGAGCGCGCCGCCGACCACGTCGGAGTGGCCGCCCACGTACTTGGTGGTGGAGTGCACGACGACGTCCGCGCCCAGCGCCAGCGGCTGCTGCAGGTACGGGGAGGCGAAGGTGTTGTCCACCACCAGCAACGCGCCGCAGTCGCGCGCGAGCTGGGCCAGGGCCGCGATGTCCGCGATGCCGAGCAGCGGGTTGGTGGGCGTCTCCACCCAGATGATCCTGGTCTTCTGGGTCACCGCGGCCGCCACCGCCGCCAGGTCGCCCAGCGGCACCGGGTCGTAGTGCAGCCCCCAACGCTCGTGCACCTTGGCGAACAGACGGTAGGTGCCCCCGTAGGCGTCGTTCGGGATGATGACATGGTCGCCCGGCTTGCAGATCGTGCGGAGCACCGTGTCCTCGGCCGCCAGGCCCGAGGCGAAGGCCAGACCGCGGCTGCCGCCCTCGACCGCGGCCATGGCCTCTTCCAGCGCCGTCCTGGTCGGGTTGGCCGACCGGCTGTACTCATATCCGGCGCGCAGACCGCCCACGCCGTCCTGCTTGTAGGTGGACACCGCGTAGATCGGCGGAACCACCGCCCCGGTGTAGGGGTCGGGTTCCTGACCTGCGTGGATGGCCAGCGTCTCGAATCCTTGGTTCATGGGGTCAACGCTACTCGCAACATTGGCGCCCACAGAGCACGGACAACCACACCACACCGCCCTCCAGGCACTCCCTCGGCACCGCCCTCCAGGCACTCCCTCGGCGCACTCCCCCACTGAGGAGCACGAACAACCACACCACACCACCCTCCACGCACTCCCCCACTGAGGAGCACGGACAACCGCACCGCCTCCACTGAGGAGCACGGACAACCGTTACACACCGCCCTTCGTTACTCCCTCGGCGCGCTCCCCGGTGATCCGCGAGAGCAGGACCGGGTCGGCGAGCGTCAGGGCGACGCCGACCAGCAGGCCGGCGACCGGCAGCAGAATTCCAACGACAGTCATTTCTCTCTCCCCCTTCGACGTCTCAAGCATCGGTGCGACCGCCCCGGTACCGCCTCCGCTGAAGGGCCGGTTCGAACCGGGACGGCTCAGCCGAACGGCCGATACCTCACCTCCCCCTTCAGGTTTAGGCTCTGGGACCGTGGGGGAAACGAACCGGCTCGTCTACTGGGTCAAAAGGCTCAGCGAGATCGCGTTGATCGGCTGGCTCCTCCTGCTCCTGTTGCTCGACGTTCTGATCATGACGAGCGCGAGCGGGGAGGCGATGTGGCCGGTTCTGGTGTGCGGTGTGCTGGGCGTCGCGGCGGTGCTGTGGCGCCGCCGCCTGCGGGTCGGCGGGTTCGTCGCCCTGCTGACGGTGTCGTTCCTGTGCAGCCTGGCCGTCGGCATCGCCGGGGGTAACGGCGGACCCGGCCTGGCCGAGATCGGAACGCTGCTGGTCCTCACCGTCGGCGGACTGCGCGCGATCGAGCCGGTGCGGCGGGCCGCGCTGTTCTCGCTGGCGGCGATGGTCGTGCTGGAGGCCTCCTGCGTACGCCTGAACGAGACGACCGCCAGTGTGGTCACCGGCTTCCTGCTCTTCGTGAGCTGGTCGTTCGCCGCCGGTATCGGCGCCTACCTCCGCTTCCAGCAGGAGCGCCGCAGGGAGGCCGTGGAATCGGTACGGCGGGCCGAGCGCCTGGAGCTGGCCAGGGAGCTGCACGACCTGGTCGCCCACCACATCACCGGGATCGTGGTGCAGGCGCAGGCCGCCAAGGTCGTCGCCGAGCGGAAGCCGGAGGCCGTGATCCCCTCTCTGGAGGCGATCGCCGGCGCCGGGGCCGACGCGCTGACCTCGATGCGCCGCCTGGTCAGCGTGCTCCGCGCGCAGGACGAGGCCACCCGCTCACCGGGCAGCACGCTCATGGACATGCGCACGATGGTCGAGCGTTTCTCCGCTACCGGCCCCCAGGTCGCCTTCGACATCGGTCAGGGCATCACCGACGGCAGCATGGCCCCGGAGGTGATGACCACCCTCCACCGGGTCCTCCAGGAGTCGCTGACCAACGTCCGCCGGCATGCTCCCGGCACCGGCTGGGTCGAGGCGGACCTGAGGCTGACCGACGGCTCCGACCTGCGCGCCTGGGCCGAGAGCAGGCGCACGGGGAACGGCTGGGAGCCGGGGAACCGGGAGAACACGGCCGGGGACGCCGTGCGGCTGCGGGTGCGCAACTACGGCTCGGCGTCCGATGTCAGGATCTCCCACCTCGGCGGCGGCTTCGGCCTGGTGGGCATGGCCGAGCGCGTCGAGGCGCTCGGCGGCAGGCTCATGGCCGGGCCCACCCATTCCGGTGCCTGGGAGGTGACGGCCGAGTTCCCCCTCTGACCCGCAGAGACGCTCCGAACCCCGACCGGGGTCTCCCGGCCGGCGTTCGGGTGGTCTCAGTGGTCGGCGGGCTCAGTGGTTGGCGAGGAAGGCCAGCAGGTCCTGGCGGGTGAGCAGCCCGACGGGCTTGCCGTTGTCGAGGACGACCGCGGCGTCGGCCTTCTCCAGCGCCTCGACGGCGATGGAGATCGGCTCCCCCGCGCCGAGCGTCGGCAGCGGCTGCGACATGTGCGCCGCCAGCGGGTCGGTCGGCCGCACCCGGCCGCGGTACAGGGCGTCCAGCAGGTCTCGCTCCAGGATCGAGCCGACCACCTCGGCGGCCATGACCGGCGGCTCCTCCTTCATCACCGGAAGCTGCGACACGCCGTACTCGCGCATGATCGAGATGGCCGTGTCGACCGACTCGTACGGGTGGGTGTGCACGAACTCCGGCATACCGGAGTTCTTGCGGGTCAGCACGTCCTTGACCAGGCCCTCGTCGCTGTAGGTGGTCAGGAAGCCGTAGTCGGCCATCCACTCGTCGTTGAAGATCTTCGAAAGGTAGCCGCGGCCACCGTCGGGCAGCAGCACCACGACCACGTCGTCAGGGCCGGCCTGCGAGGCCACCCGCAGCGCCGCCACCGTCGCCATGCCGCAGGAGCCGCCCACCAGCAGCGCCTCCTCGCGGGCCAGGCGGCGGGTCATGCCGAAGGAGTCCTTGTCGGAGACCGCGATGATCTCGTCGCAGATCGTGGTGTCGTAGGTGGCCGGCCAGATGTCCTCGCCGACGCCCTCCACCAGGTACGGCCGCCCGGTGCCGCCGGAGTAGACCGAGCCCTCCGGGTCGGCGCCGATGATCTTAACCCGGCCGCCGGAGACCTCCTTGAGATAGCGGCCGGTACCGCTGATCGTGCCACCGGTGCCGACGCCCGCCACGAAGTGGGTGATCCGGCCCTCGGTCTGCTCCCAGATCTCCGGGCCCGTGGAGTGGTAGTGGCTCTCCGGGTTGTTCGGGTTGGAGTACTGGTCCGGCTTCCAGGCGTTCGGCGTCTCCTTGGCCAGCCGGTCGGAGACGGAGTAGTAGGAGTCGGGGTGATCGGGAGAGACCGCCGTCGGGCAGACCACGACCTCGGCACCGTAGGCGCGCAGCACCGCGATCTTGTCCTGGGCCACCTTGTCCGGCACCACGAACAGGCACTTGTACCCCCGCTGCTGCGCCACGATGGCCAGGCCGATTCCGGTGTTGCCCGAGGTGGGCTCCACGATCGTGCCCCCCGGCCGCAACTCGCCCGACTTCTCGGCGGCGTCGATCATCCGCACCGCGATGCGGTCCTTCACCGAACCGCCTGGGTTGAAATACTCCACCTTCGCCAGCACCTGGGCGGAAATACCCTCCGTCACCTTCTGCAGCCGGACGAGAGGGGTGTTGCCCATCAGTTCGACGAGCGAATCATGTACGCGCACCGGGATATCACCTCGAAATACCAAAGCTCTGTCAGCTTGTTGTGTTGATCGCCGTGGTCCCATGGGGGTGGCGGGACCTCGACCATGTTCCAAGGCAACGCTACCGCCCCGTACGGAGGGAGCAACGTCACGTGATCTGGACACCCGGGACGGCGCGAGCCGCCCGTCGCATCGCCGCGGCGGCCGCACTGGGAGGGGGAGGCGTCACCCTGCTCGGCGCGGCGACCTACGGGCTGCTGCTGGCCGAGGCGATGGTGGCCCGCCGCGCGGTCGGCCGCCCGCACGGCATGGACGGACCGCCTTCTGACGGCGTGTACGGGGCCTTCGGCGGCGAGCCGATCCGGATGGCCATGCTCGGTGACTCCACCTCCGTCGGCCTGGGCACCACGGACCCCGCGGAGACACCCGCCGTGCTGATCGCCAACGGGCTGGCCGTGATCGCCGAGCGGCCGGTGCGGCTGACCGTGGCGGGCAGGTCGGGGGCGACCTCCGCGGAGCTGGGCGACCAGGTCGACGAGGCGCTCAAGGCCCGGCCCGAGATCGCGGTCATTTTCATCGGCGCCAACGACGTCACCTCGCAGACCATACCGGCCCAGGCCGTACGACACCTGCAGAAAGCGGTCCGGCGGCTGCGGGAGGCGGGGGCGGAGGTGGTCGTGGGCACCTGTCCCGACCTCGGCACGGTCAGGCCGATCGCGCAGCCGCTGCGCTGGGTGACCAGGCGATGGAGCCGCCAGCTGGCCGCCGCGCAGACCGTCGCCGTGGTCGAGGCGGGCGGGCGGACCGTGGCCTTCGCGGACCTGCTGGGGCCGGAGTTCGACATGAACCCGTCGGAGATGTTCGGCCTTGATCGTTATCACCCATCTAGCCAAGGCTATCTCCAGATAGCTTACGCAGTGCTACCTTCCGTATGCAGTGCGTTGGAGCTTTGGCCCGAACCTCGCGTCCAGCGCGCTGAGTCGATCTACCTCGCGGCGGCCAAGGCCGCGGAGGAGCCCGGCGCCGAGGTCTCCGCGACCCGTGTCGCCGGTCGGGCGACCGGACCCCAGGGACGATGGGTGACCTTGCTCGGCCGGAGGCCAGGAAAGCGGCCCGACAGCGCCTGAACACGGTCACCCTCCGCCGCGAAGCCGTAACGCCTCGCCCGCATTGGAGTGGAATACCCGTGATCCGGCCCCTCGCGAAACCGGCCCTGGTGCTCGCCGGAGCTCTGACCCTGGGCGGCTGCTCCGGCAGTGAAGCGGCCACCCCTGACCATCCCACCTGGCACAACACCGAGGTGAACGTGGTCAGCCGCACCACCGTCGCCGATGGCGTCGCCATGGCGACCTCCATGAAGCCGGATGGCACGCTGGAGGCGGTGGCCGTCGACCTCGCCACCGGCAGGAAGCTGTGGTCTCACCCCTCGACCATGGCGGGCCGCCTGCCGGGGATGGGGGTGCCCGCTCCCGCGATCGTCGAGACCGCCACCGGGCAGACCGTCGCGGTGACGGTCGACCCCGCCAGGCGGGGGCGCTGGAAGGCCACGCTCGTCGGCCTCGACGCCAGAACCGGGGCACGCAGATGGAGCCGCCCGGTGCACTCCACCTTCGGCCCCCAGCGGTGCGGAGCCTTCGTGTGCGTGTCCGAGCACACCGCGCTCGCGAGCGCCCGCGTCGTCGTGCTCGATCCGGTCACCGGCAGGATCGCGTGGAAGCTCCCCGGCATCGCCGAGGTCGAGTGGTCCGACACCTCCCGCGTGGTCTTCCTCCGCCTCGCCCGCCATCCCGTCCTGGAGTCGCACGACCTGAAGACCGGCAAGGTCATCTGGCGGGTCCCCGTCGAGCAGGCCCTCGGCTCCGGGGTCGACCTGTCGGGCGGCTGGTCCTTCGGCGCGACGACGGGAAACCTCGTCGGGTACGTCGCCCCCTACACCAACCCGAAGACGAGCAAGGTCTCGGCCTTCGGCCTGTTCTCCGTCAAGCTCGCCGACGGCACCGTCAACTGGATGCGCCCGTCGGTGGTCCGCGTCTATCCCAGCGGCAGCCCCGGCTTCGCACCGGTGGTCCGCCCGGTCGACCAGCAGGGCCAGTACGGCGGGTTCGCCCGGCTGGAGGCCGACAGCGGCCGGGTGCTCGGCCAGATCTCCGCCGAGCAGGTTCCCGAGTCCGGCTGGTGGCTGGCCTTCCCACCCCGGATGGAGAAGGTCGGTTTCCTGCGACACGACAAGCCGGGCAACACGTTCGACCTTTCCACCGGCCGCAACGCCGATGTCAAGGACGAGCACGGCTGGTCCTTCTGCGCGACCGATCCCAAACCGCTCGCGCTCAAGGGCCAGAACTCCGGGTTCTACTCGGTGGCCTCGCTGTGCGAGTTCAGGCTGGCCGACGGCAAGCGGGTGTCCGGCCCGGGCGTCCCGCCCGCCTGGTTCACCGGCAGCCAGAACGGCTGGCGGATGTGGCGCGACGAGAAGGGCGGCCTCCACGGGATCAAGGACGGCGACGGCACCTCGCCCGGCATGTACGGCTGACATCCGCGGCCGATGTGTGAGACCGGCACCGGGCACATCCGCGGCCCGTGAGGGCGATCGACTCGCGACAGTGCCCCGTCCCCGGACGGGGCACTGTGCACCTAGTACAAAGTTCTGTTTCAATGCCGCCCTGGGCGTGGCTTCGGGCATACCGCACGGTACGCTCCGCTGGAGGAGCAGATACGAACCCAGGAGAGCCACATGCCCGAGGCAGTCATCGTCGCGACCGCGCGCTCGCCCATCGGACGCGCCTTCAAGGGGTCCCTCAAGGAGATCCGCCCCGATGACCTGACAGCACAGATCATCCAGGCCGCGCTCGCCAAGGTCCCCCAACTCGACCCGACCACGATCGACGACCTCATGCTGGGCTGCGGCCTGCCGGGCGGCGAGCAGGGCTTCAACATCGGCCGCGTGGTCGCCACCCTGCTCGGCCTGGACGGCGTGCCCGGCACCACCGTGACCCGCTACTGCTCGTCCTCCCTGCAGACCACCCGGATGGCGCTGCACGCGATCAAGGCGGGCGAGGGCGACGTGTTCGTCTCGGCGGGCGTGGAGTGCGTCTCCCGCTTCGCCAAGGGCAACTCGGACTCGCTGCCCGACACGCAGAACGCGCTGTTCGACGACGCCCGCGCCCGTTCGGTCATGGCCGCCGAGGGCGGCGGCGAGGTCTGGCACGACCCGCGCGAGGACGGCCTGCTGCCCGACATCTACGTGGCGATGGGCCAGACCGCGGAGAACCTGGCCGGGCTGAAGGGCGTCTCCCGGCAGGAGCAGGACGAGTTCGGCGTCCGGTCCCAGAACCTGGCGGAGAAGGCCATCGCCAACGGCTTCTGGGCGAAGGACATCACCCCGGTGACCCTGCCCGACGGAACCGTGGTGAGCAAGGACGACGGCCCCCGCGCCGGCACCACCTACGAGGCCGTCTCGACCCTCAAACCGGTCTTCCGGCCCGACGGCACGGTCACCGCGGGCAACTGCTGCGCGCTGAACGACGGCGCCGCCGCGGTGATCGTGATGAGCGACACCAGGGCGGCCGAGCTCGGCATCACCCCGCTCGCCCGGATCGTCTCCACCGGCGTGACCGGCCTGTCCCCCGAGATCATGGGCCTGGGCCCTGTCGAGGCCTCGAAGCAGGCCCTGGCCAGGGCGGGCATGTCCATCGGCGACGTGGACCTCGTCGAGATCAACGAGGCGTTCGCCGCCCAGGTCATCCCGTCCTACCAGGATCTCGGCATCGACATCGACAGGCTCAACGTCAACGGCGGCGCCATCGCGGTGGGCCATCCCTTCGGGATGACCGGGGCCCGCATCACCTCCACCCTGATCAACAGCCTCGCCTTCCATGACAGGTCGATCGGGCTGGAGACCATGTGCGTCGGCGGCGGTCAGGGCATGGCCATGGTCCTGGAACGCCTCAGCTGAGGCCGGGGCCGGGACTGATCCCCGAGGCCCCGGTCAGCCGTGGACGTCGGGGCCGGCACGGGTGATCGTGATCTTCACGATCACCCGCCGGTCCCGCTCCATGGCGGCCCGGTAGTCGTCCCAGTCGGGGTGCTCACCGGAGATGTCGCGGTAGTAGGAGACCAGGGTCTCCATCGCCTCGGGCAGCGAGATGATCTCCGCGGTGCCGTCGATCTGGATCCATTCGCCGAAGAAGGCGTCGGTGGTCACGCAGAGCGAGAGTCGCGGGTCCCTACGCAGGTTGCGGACCTTGGCCGCGGTCTCCCTGGTGCTGACGATCGGGTTCCCCTCCGCGTCGAGCCCCACGGTGACCGGGGAGAGCTGCGGGCGTCCGTCCGCGTGCGAGGTCAGCATGACCGCGCGATGGTTGGCGCGGATGAATCCGCGCGCCTTTTCATGATCCATGAGCTCATCATGGCGCACATGACAGAGCCCGCACCACCAAGGTGGCGCGGGCTTGGCGAAGATAGTCGACTTACAGGTGGCGGGTACGGCGGTGCCGCTCGTGCTCGTGCACTATGGCGGCGGCATAGCCGTGGGACAGCCCGTGCTCGTCCGCGAGCCAGGTGGCGCGCTCATCACAGCGAAGGAACGACGGACCGTTGTCGATTGCTCGGAACCACTCGGGGAGTGCACGTCCCGTGATATCCGGGACCCTTGCGATCAGCTTGCTCTGCGTCTCCATTGAGTGGTTCAACGACATGGGCACCTCCACGGATAGGCTCCTTTGCTCGACAGTGCATCACGAAAGCGCAGATGGCAAGCCCCGAGATGCTCTCTCTCGTCGCGGTTCGTCTATCCCCCGTTGCCTTCCGTTCACTCACACATCCGCTCAGAAAAAAAGAAGACCCCGCCGGATCGAATCCGGCGGGGCCTCCTGGCGTCACAGTCAGTCGCTACTCGAGAAGTAGCTCAGCAGGCGCAGGATCTCCAGGTAGATCCAGACCAGGGTGACGGTCAGGCCGAAGGCCATCAGCCACGAGTACTTCTCCGGGGCACCGGCCCGCACCCCGCGCTCGACCTCGTCGAAGTCCAGCAGCAGGAAGAAGCAGCCGATGAGGATCGCGGCGATGCTGAACACGTAGGCCAGCGGACCACCGGAGCGGATGCCGATGCCGTCCTCGATGAAGAAGCCGGCGAGCAGGTTGACGAGCATGAGACCCATCAGGCCCAGACCCGCGGCCACCACGAACTTGGTGAACTTCGGCGTCACCCGGATGATGCGCAACGCGTAGACCGTCAGCATGGCACCGAACGCCAGGGCCGTGCCGAGCACCGCCTGGAAGACGATGCCGCTGTACAGGTTGTTGTAAACGTGGCTGATCACGCCGATGGCGACGCCGTACGCCACCGAGTACCCGAGGATCAGCGCGGGGTTGGTGCTCTGCTTGAACGAGATGACCAGGGCCAGCACCAGGCCGACGATGACGCCGACGATCGCCGCGACCATACCGAGGTTGAGCGCCCAGGCGACCGCCGCCGAGACAACGAGCGTGCCGAGCGTGATGAAGCCACGCACGACCACGTCGTCGATCGTCATCGTCCGCTGTGCGGGCGGCGCGTACGACGGCGTGTTGTACATTCCCTGAAGCTGGTCAGGGGTGGGGGTCGGCATGCCCCATCCCTGCTGATTCCCCTTGGCCTGCCGACTGAATACGGGGTTCTTGCTCTCCATCGCTGCCTCCACGCTGCGACCTACGCGATCAGCGTATTAGATCGGTTGTCACACGGCCGTATCGTGCTGATATCCATGTTGTTCAAGTGACCGTACGGCTACCGCCGATGTTGCCAACGAACGGTCGGCGCGTCTGGTTCCCGGACCTCACATCTCCTTCGCCGATCTCTCGTCGAAAAGGCGCTGCGACGCCTCGACCTCGTCGAGGTTGCGGCGCGCCCACTCGCAGAGACCGGTCACGGTGACCGAGAGATCGCGGCCGATCCGGGTGAGCACGTATTCCACCTTGGGCGGCGAGGTCGGATAGACGTTGCGCTCGACGATGCCGTCGCGCTCCAGCGCCCGCAACGTCCGGGTCAGCATGCGCTGGTTGATCCCCTCGATCCGCGCCTTGAGCCGGGAGAACCGCTGGGCCTCGTGCCCCAGGGCCGCGATCACCAGCAGGGACCACTTGTCCCCGATGTGATCGATCACTTGCCGGGCGATCCCATTGGCCCGAAGCATCGGCTCCAGGTTCGCCTCGTTTCCCATGGTTACTATTTTATACCAGGGTCCCACCGAATCCCAAGCAGTAAGAAAAATCGGCCCGTGACCACATTTGCACTGGTCACGGACCGATTGTCGAATGGGCAATGCGGTACCCCCGGAGGGACTCGAACCCTCACTCGAACCCTTTTAAGGGGTTTGCCTCTGCCATTGGGCTACGGGGGCGCCTAATCATACGTAACGGACCACTCATGCGTAACTGCTCAAGCCAACCGTCGCATGACTCACTGCTCCAAATCTACGGACCCGCCCTGGATTCGGGAACCCGGTCAAGGAATAGCACACCGTCGGCAACGACGAATCCGGGGGTGGACGCGAGTGTCCACCCCCGGAGAGGCTCAGGTCGTCGCCGCGGCGCGGAACTCCGTACGTGGCTCCTCGATCTCTCCGAGAGAGACGGTCTCGCGCTTGAAGAAGAGCGCCAGGGTCCAGTCGGCCGTCACCCGGACCTTGCGGTTGATCGTGGGCACCCGCGACAGATGGTAGGTGCGGTGCATGAACCACGCGGCAAGCCCGCGGAGCTTGATCCCGTAGACGTTGGCGACCCCCTTGTGCAGGCCCAGCCCCGCGACGGAGCCGACATACCGGTGCCGGTAGTCGATCTGCTCCTTCCCGTGGAGCCTGCGGGTGATGTTGTCGGCGAGGACCTTGGCCTGCCGTACGGCGTGCTGGGCGTTGGGCGCGCAGTACTGGCCCGGGTTGGTCACGTCGGGTACGCCCGCCACGTCTCCGGCCGCGTAGGCGTCCTCGACGCCGACCACGGTCAGCCGGGTGCTCGTCTTGATCCGGCCACGCTCGTCGAGGGGCAGGTCTCCGGCGTTGACGACCGGGCTGGGCTTCACCCCGGCGGTCCACACGATGGTGGCGGACTCGAACTCGTCGCCGTCGGAGAGCTTGACCAGGCCGCCCTCGCAGGAGTCGAGGCGGGTGTTCATCTTGACCTCGATACCGCGCTCGCGCAGCTGCTCGGCGGTCCACTTGCCCATCTCGGGACCGACCTCGGGCAGGATGCGGTCGGTGGCCTCCACGAGGACCCAGCGCATGTCCTCGCGGGAGATGTTGCGGTAGTAGCGGGTGGCGTCGACCGCCATGTCCTCCAGCTCCGCGAGCGCCTCGACACCCGCGAAGCCGCCACCGACCACGACGAACGTCAGCGCCCGCTTGCGCAGGGCCTCGTCGCCGTCGCTCTCGGCCCGGTCGAGGAGCTCGAGCACCCGGTTGCGCAGCGCGATCGCCTCTCCGACGGTCTTGAAACCGATCGCGGCGTCGGCCAGGCCCGGAATGGGGAGCGTACGGGAGATCGAGCCCGCGGCCATGACCACGATGTCGTAGTCGATCTCGTGCGCCGTGCCGACGTTGGGCGCGAAGGTGAGGCTCTTGGCGGCGTGGTTGACCTTGGTCACCTTGCCGTTGAGGATCGTCGCCTTCGAGAGCACGCGCCTGAGCGGGACGACCACGTGCCGGGGCGAGAGGTTTCCGGCGGCCGCCTCGGGCAGGAAGGGCTGGTAGGTCATGTGGGACTCGGGGGTGAGGACAGTGATTCGCACGCTTCCTTCGCGCAGTTCCTTGCGGAGCGTGTGCTGCAGGCGCAGCACGGTGTAAAGGCCGACATAGCCTCCACCGACCACCACGATGTGCTTGGAGTTGCGGTCCACTTCGACGCCTTCCTTAAGTCTCGAGGCTTGTGAAACCTTTCACAAGGATACGTGCGTGACCCCGGTCGCGCCAGCCGCAAGCCCGGCAACTTATCCGAAATTTCCGCCGAGGGTTAGAAACATCCTCTCTTCTTGCGAAAATTCCTGTTGATCTTCTGATTGTGATTGAGTTCACAAGCTGCGGAGCGCGTTCGCCCTGGTGAAGAGCTCGTCGAGCATCGGCGCGGTCACCCGGCCGGTGAAGGTGTTCTGCTGGCTGGGGTGATAGCAGCCGAGAAGGTACGCGGGACCTCCCCCGGGGGAGGTGATCTCCACTTCGGCGCCGTGCCCGAAGGGCGGCCTCGGCCGGGGCAGGGCGTATCCGGCGTCCTTCAGCGCGGGCCAGATCGCCTGCCAGGCGAAGCCTCCCAGCGCGACGACCACCCGTACGTCCGCCGAGACCAGGGCGACCTCACGGGCCAGCCAGGGGAAGCAGGTGGCCCGCTCGGCCGGCTCGGGCCTGTTCGCGGGCGGAGCACACCGAACCGCCGCCACCATCCGCGCGCCGACGAGCCGCTGCCCGTCGCCCGCGTGCAGGCTGGTCTCCTGTACGGCCAGCCCCGTCCGGTACAGCGAGGCGAACAGCCAGTCACCACTGCGGTCGCCGGTGAAGATCCTCCCGGTCCTGTTGCCGCCGTGCGCCGCCGGAGCCAGTCCGACGATCAGGATCTCGGGCCGCTCCGCGCCCCATCCGGCGATGGGCCGGCCCCAGTAGGTCTCCTCGGCGAACGCCCGCCTCTTGACCGTCGCCACCTCCTCGCGCCACTCCACCAGGCGCGGACAGGCCCTGCAGACCGACTGCGCGGCCGTGAGCTCAGCGAGGCTGCCACTCTTCTCCGCGAGCTCGCGCACCTCGGCGGGGTCGTGGGCGACGGGGGTGTCGGGCTGGGCGGGATCGCCGGGCCAGCCGGATCCGGGAGGAACACAGGTCATGAATCCGATGGTGCCCGATGCGGGAGACCGCGGAGCCCACCGGGCCCCTCGCCTCCCGCAGGCCCGCCGGGGAGGCGAGGGGATCGGAGTGGAAAGGCGACAGGCGGCGCCCGCTGGGTGCGGACGCCGCCTGTTTCACTCCGGACACGTCCCGGCGTCAGCCGCCGGGCGCGCTGTCGCGACTGTCAGGCCATCAGGCGGGAAGAGTCGCGTCGGGGGCGGGAGTCTGGGGGGCGGGAGTCTGGGGGGCAGACTCGCAGGTGACCTTACCCACCACGGTGCCGCTGGTCGGGCCGCCGTAGATCTCGATCGCACGCTTGGCCTCGCCGGACGCCGAGGCGGTCCAGGTGTCGGACACGATCTGGCGCTGCGAGCCGTGACCGCTGAAGTAGGCGTTCTGCCAGTCGCCCGCGACACCGTCGCGGATCCAGCGGTACTTCACGGTGCCGCCGTGCGAGACGCTGACCGCGCCGGTGAACGTACGGCTCACCGGGCAGGTGCCCTTGTAGTCCGACAGGCTGTCGACGGACGCCTCGGCCCTCGGCGACGTGTCCTTGCACCAGATCTTGAAGTAGGCGCGGTTGGACGAGGTCTCGACCGGGTCGATGATCTCCAGCGCGGCCCAGCCCCTGAAGTTGTCATGGGGCTTGATCACGTGGAAGACCTTGCGCGAGCCGTTGACGCGCACGGCGTCACGGTCGACGACGCGGCCGTTGACGACCCACTGGTAACGCACCCAGCGGGAGTCGGAGGTGTTGATGCGACCGATCAGGGTAGCCTCGCAGTTACCCTCGTCGACCCACACCTGCGCACCGACACCGGGCCTGACGACCTCGTGGTCGTCCTCACCGGCGCCACAGGAGACCGAGAAGTAGCCCTTCGCGGAGGTGGCGGCACGCGGAGCCAGGAGCTGGATGGCCTGCCAGCCCTTGACGTCGCCCTTGAAGGTCGACTTCTCCTTGACGGTGAAGCTCTTGACGCCCTTGCCGCGGAAGGTGAAGGTCTGGACCTTGCCCTTGGATCCGTCTCCGCGCAACCACCGGTAGGCGACGGTGGTCTTGGCCTTGACGGCCTTCACCTTGATCTTCGAGGAGAAGGTCACCTTGACCGGGCACTCACCCTCGTACTTCGAGGGAGACGCCTTGGGAGTGCCCGCCCACACGGCGGGCTTCGGCTTCGGCTTGGCGACGGCCGCGACCGTCTGACCCGATCCACTGGCCGCCGCTGCGGGCGTGGCCAGCATGCCTACTGCCATGGTTGCCAGCATGGCCGCGCTGGCTCCTGCTGCGGCTAGCTTTCGTGCTAGTCCGGACTTCATGAGGGGATGCTCCGTTCGTTGGGAAGCAAGATTCGCCCTGGAGACGGTTGCCGCCCCGACAACAAGCTGTGCCGGGCCCACGGCAAAGTCCCACTAAAGCTTCTTTACCTAACCATAAACGGGAAGCCTTCCTCAATACTCCCTAAACGGGTGAATTGTCTAGGTCTTGTTATGAGGTGGCTACGGACCACGCGATGCCGTCGAGGATGTCGCGCTCGCTGGCGACCACATCGCCGAAACCGTAACGGGTCACTATCCGGTCGAGGATGAGCGCGCCCGCCCCGATCACGTCGACCCTGCCGGGGTGCATGACGGGAATCGTCGCCCGCTGCGCAACGGTCATTCCAAGCAATCTGCCCGCGATGTCATGCACCTGACCTGCGGTAATTCGCGAATGGTGAATTTTCTGCGAATCATATTCAGACAGCCCGAGCGCTATTCCGGCGACCGTGGTGACGGAACCGGCAAGCCCGACCAGCGTCAACGCCCGCTCCACCGGCACCTCGGCCGCGACCCGGTCGAGCGCCTCGTCGATGTCGGCGGTCACCGCCTCGACCGCCTTCGCCGACGGCGGGTCACCCGCGCCGCGCAGGTGGCGCTCGGTCAGCCGGACACACCCGATGTCGACGGAGAACGCGGCCTCCACATGCGTCGAGCCGAGCACGAACTCGGTCGAGCCGCCGCCGATGTCGACCACGAGGTACGGGGGGCGGGTGCCTTCGGGTGCGGGCAGTCCCGTCTCGGGCGAGAACCGCACCAGCTCGCGGGTGGCCCCGACGAACGACAGCTCCGCCTCCTCGACGCCCGTGATCACCTCGGGCTCGACGCCGAAGATCTCGCGTACGCCGTCCACGAAGTCCTGCCGGTTTGCGGCGTCCCTCGTCGCGCTGGTGGCGACCACGCGGACCGAGGTGGCCGCGTGCCGGTCGATGAGCTCGGCATAGCCGCGCATGGCGGTGAACGTACGCTCCAGGGCGTCCGTCGCCAGCCTGCCGGTCTCGTCGACCCCTTGCCCCAGCCGGACGATCTCCATTCGGCGCTCGACGTCGATCAGCCTGTCCCTGCCGACCTCGGCGATGAGCAGGCGGACGGAGTTGGTACCGCAGTCGATCGCGGCGACGCGGATCACTTGCTCTCCTCTGCGTCTTCGACGTCCACACACGGCCCGGCGGCCCACCACTCGCCGAGCGCGTCAAGGGCCTCACGGCCGAAGGGGTTGCTCCCCGGCACCGCGAGCTCGTGCCCGACCAGGGCGTGCAGGCATTTGACCCGGGTGGGCATGCCCCCGGTGCTCTGCATGTCGCGGGGCAGCGGCTCCAGGCCGTCCGCGGCGGCCGCCTTGTCACGGCGCGCCACGTAGTCCTCGTGGGCGGCCCGGTACGCCTCGGCCAGCTCCGCGTCGTCGGCGAGCCTGGCCTGCATCTCCCGCATCATCCCCGAGGTCTCCAGCGTGCCGATGGCCGAGGCGGCCCTGGGGCACGTGAGGTAGAACAGGGTCGGGAAGGGCGATCCGTCGGGCAGTCTCGGTGCGGTCTCGACGACGTCGGGCAGCCCGCACGGGCAGCGGTGCGCCACCCCTCGCAGTCCTCGTGGCGCCCGGCCGAGCTGTCGCTCCACCGCCGCCACGTCGCGGTCATCAACCATTCGTGACACCCCCAAGAAGATGACAACCAGGGTATCGGCGTCACCCGGCGGCCCTGGCCGCCTTCTGCCCGGTGCCACTGTCGGCGGCCTTGACCGAGTCCCACAGCGTCTCGTACCACGGTGGCTTGGCGACCGCCCTCCGCTCACCGGCCGTGTTCCTGCCCGGCGCGGGCGACTCGCCCATGACGACGTAGCACTTCTGCCCGGGGTCGCAGTAGAAGAGCCGCTCCCTGCCCTGCCGCTTGATGAAACCGGGGTCCAGGAGCTGCTTGTGGCGGTCGTCCAGGGCTTTGATCGCGGCGATCTCCCTGGCCTTCTCCTGCTCCAGCTGGGCGATCTGGCGGCGCTGGGCGACGTACTCCCTGATGGGGTAGGCGAGGCTCATGGCGATCGCGCACACCACGATCGCGAGGACCGCGGCCCGCCCCGTCAACTGCGGCCGTGTCGCCATGCGCCCTCCTCGTCCCCACGTTCTCGCGGCCTCGTCCACCGTTCCCCGCCCGCCGTGCCCCGCACAGCGGCTCCGACACCGGCGGTCGCCGATCTCCGCACCTGGGGAACGCCGGACCGCGACCGGCGTTCCCGAGGTGCGGCCCGTGCTCGGAACGAGTGCGAGCCGCCAGAAGAAACTACCGCCGGAAACGCGGGAAGGCCGCCCGACCCGCGTAACGGGCCGCGTCGTCCAGAAGCTCCTCGATGCGGAGCAACTGGTTGTACTTGGCCACCCGGTCGGAGCGGGCCGGGGCACCGGTCTTGATCTGGCCGCAGTTGGTGGCCACGGCGAGATCGGCGATCGTGGTGTCCTCGGTCTCGCCGGAGCGGTGGCTCATCATGCAGCGGTAACCGCTGCGGTGGGCCAGGTCCACCGCGTCGAGGGTCTCGGTCAGGGTGCCGATCTGGTTGACCTTGACCAGCAGCGCGTTGGCGGTGCCCTCGGCGATGCCGCGGGCCAGGCGCTCGGGGTTGGTCACGAACAGGTCGTCGCCGACCAGCTGGACCTTGTCGCCGAGGGCGCGGGTGATGGCGTTCCAGCCCTCCCAGTCGCTCTCGTCCAGCGGGTCCTCGATGGAGACCAGCGGGTAGTTCGCGACCAGGTCCTCGTAGAAGGCGATCAGCTCGGTGGCGGACAGGCCCTTGCCGTCGATGGTGTAGACGCCGCCCGAGTGGAACTCGGAGGCGGCCACGTCGAGGGCCAGCGCGACGTCCTCGCCGGGCACGTACCCGGCCTTCTCGATGGCGACCAGGATCAGGTCGAGCGCGTCACGGTTGGAGGGCAGGTTCGGAGCGAAACCACCCTCGTCGCCGAGGCCGGTGGCGTAGCCCTTCTCCTTCAGCACCGCCTTGAGGGCGTGGTAGACCTCGGTGCCCATCCGCACGGCCTCACGGAACGTCTCCGCCCCGATCGGAGCGATCATGAATTCCTGGATGTCGACGTTGGTGTCGGCGTGCGCGCCGCCGTTCAGGATGTTCATCATCGGCACGGGCAGCAGGTGCGCGTTCGGCCCGCCCAGGTAGCGGAAGAGCGGCAGCTCGGCGCTGTCCGCGGCGGCCTTGGCCACGGCGAGCGAGACGCCCAGGATCGCGTTGGCGCCCAGACGCGCCTTGTTGGGCGTGGCGTCCAGGTCGATCATGATCTGGTCGACGCTGCGCTGCTCGGTGGCGTCGAACCCGATGATCTCGTCGGCGATCTCGTCGGTCACGCCGAGAACCGCCTTCTCCACGCCCTTGCCGCCGTAGCGCTCGTCGCCGTCACGGAGCTCGACGGCCTCGAACTGGCCGGTGGACGCGCCGCTGGGAACCGCGGCACGCCCCTGGCTGCCGTCGTCCAGGAGGATGTCGACCTCGACCGTCGGGTTACCCCGGGAGTCAAGGATCTCTCGGGCGGTAACGCCCTCGATGGAAGCCACGAAGCGCTCCTAAAGTCGCAGGACAGTTTGCCTCAGAAGCGTACCGAGATCTACTTGCCGACACGGCGACCGGGACGCCTCCGAACAATGTTCGCGCAATTTCCGTACGAGGACCCGAAGGCGCCCCACCGCCAACGCCTCAGATCCCGCCGGTAACTGGACCGAGGAGACCACCCCAAGGAGCCCCTGAGGACGTACCCCATGCCCTTCCTTGGGGGACTTCCCGTGAGGCCGCGCCGGCGACTGGACTGAGGAGAGGGAGGTCGCGAGGAACGAGCGGCCTCCCTCGACGAGGGAAGGAGCCGGATCCCAGCGGCCGAACCGCGACGCGCCAGCGTCGCCAACAACCCGTGAGGCCGCGCCGGCGACTGGACTGAGGAGAGGGAGGTCGTGAGGAACGAGCGGCCTCCCTCGACGAGGGAAGGAGCCGGATCCCAGCGGCCGAACCGCGACGCGTTAGCGTCGCCGTCAACACAGCCTCACCGCGACGCGTTAGCGTCGCCATTAGCCCGCCGCACCTGGTCGCGGTAGGCGCGGGCGACGGCGCGCAACTCGGCCTCGGGGTCGAGACCGGCCGCGTGCCCCTGCCGTACCAGCTCGAAGAGTTTCGCTCCCAGGCCGTCGGCGGGCACCCCCTCGGGGAGGTCCGCCGGGGCTCCGGCGCGCTCGGCGCGGCGCAGGAGCTGCGCGGCGAGGGAGAGCGCGGGCTGGCCCATCGGGACGCCGTCGACCACCGAGCCCGGATCGCCGCCGCTCTTGGCCGCGCGCTCGGCCGCCTTGATGGTCTCCCAGTTGGCACTGACCTCGCCCGCGCCCTCCACCCGGGTGTCGGCGAAGACGTGCGGGTGGCGGCGGACGAGCTTGGCGACGATCCCGTCGGCCACGTCGTCGACGTCGAACCCGTCCGGCCGCTCGCGGGCGACCCGCGCGTGGAAGGCCACCTGGAGGAGCAGGTCGCCCAACTCCTCGCGCAGTGCCGCGTGGTCGCCCTCCTCGATGGTCTCCAGCACCTCGTAGGCCTCCTCGATGAGGTACGGGGCCAGGGACTCGTGGGTCTGCCGGGCGTCCCACGGGCATTCGACCCGCAGCCGGTCCATCACCGAGACCAGGTCGAGCAGCCGCGCGCCCGGCAGGTCGTACGAGCCGGGGACGACCTCGATCACCGGCGGTTCCTCAAGCGCCACGGCGGCGTGGCCGATGGAGCGCATCAGCGCCTCGTCGGCCTCCAGCCACACGACCGTCGCCGCCACCGCCTCGCGGACCAGCGCGGCGGGGTCGCAGGCGACCACCTCGACGTCGACCCCGGCCTCCGCCAGGTAGGGCAGGTGCGGATGGTCCGCGGCCCCGGTGCGGACCGGGCCCTGTCCGAGAACCTGCCAGGCGCGATGGCTGAGCAGCCCCGGGGCGACCCGGGGCGAGGTGGTGACGATGATCAGCGACATGCCCGGAGGCTACTGCTGCGGGGTCTCGGGCTGCTCGGCGGCAGGGGCGGCGGGGCCCCCGGCGGCACCGAACCGGCCGGCGTCGACGAAGACACTCGGCTGCTCCTGGCTCCGCTGCCGGTTGAGCTGGCCGTAGCGCGGGTTCCAGGTGATCGGCATGGCCTGCAGGTCCTTGATCGCCTGCTGCTGGCCGCGCTGGATGGCCGCCTCGTCGGTGCCGCCGCCGTACTTGGCGACGAGCTTGCTGATCAGCACCTGCGACCTCATGAACTCGCGTGCGTGCGAGGGGGCCACCGCCTGCTGGAGCATCTGCTGCTCGAACTTCTCCTGGCCGCCCTGGCCCGCGATCACCTGGTCGATCTCGCCGTCGGTGACCGTGATGCCCTTGCTCTCCGCGACCTTCGTGTACTGCTTGGCATTGGCCAGCTGGAAGAGCACGAGCTGCGGGACGCTGTCCTGGAACTGCAGTTGCGAGGCGGAGACGCCCGCCTTGGACAGCGCCTCCTCGTACTCGCGGACGTTCTTGCTCAGCTCGCTGGAGCTGATGCGCTCTCCACCCACGACGGCGGCGGCGCCGATCTGGTTCGGAGAGCAGGCGGTCAGCGCGACACCGGCGGCGGCGACCGCCAGGATGACGCGCACTCGGGTCGACTTCACATGCGTTCCCTTCACGACAAACGTGCTTACTCTACCCGCGCGGTTTCGAGGAACATCGCCTCGACGAGATCCCCGCACCACTTGAGCAGGTCCAGATCGCGCAGCGGCTGGCCCCCGAGGGGCCTGGTCTTGGGTACGGGCACCAGCAACGTACCGGCCGCCTGCTTCAGCAGTGCCTTCGGGTACAGCCTCTGGAGCCTGACCTGCTGGGAGTCCTTCAGCTCCACCGGCGCGAACTTGATGTTCTGGCCCTGCAGGGTGACATCGGTGAGCCCGGCACGGCGGGCGCGAATCCGGAAGCGGGCGACCTCGAGCAGGTTCTCCACCTGCTGGGGCGGCCGTCCGTACCGGTCGACGAGTTCGTCGCGCACCGCGCCGATGTCGGAGTCGGAACCGATCGCGGCGATCCGCTTGTACGCCTCCAGCCGCAGTCGCTCGGAGGTGACGTAGTCGTGCGGGATGTGGGCGTTGATCGGCAACTCGACCTTGACGTCGGGCCGCTCGTCCTCCTGGTAGGTGCCGGCCAGCTTGGCCTTCTGCTCCTGCACCGCCTCGGCCATCATCCGCACGTACAGGTCGAAGCCGACGCCCGCGATGAAACCCGACTGCTCGGCGCCCAGGATGTTGCCCGCGCCGCGGATCTCCAGGTCCTTCATCGCCACGTACATGCCCGCGCCCATCTCGGTGTGCTGGGAGATGGTGGCCAGGCGCTCGTGGGCGGTCTCGGTGAGCGGCTTCTCCGGCGGGTACAGGAAGTAGGCGTAGCCGCGCTCGCGGCCCCGGCCGACCCGGCCGCGCAGCTGGTGGAGCTGGGAGAGACCGTAGTTGTCGGCCCGGTCGACGATCAGGGTGTTGGCGTTGGGCACGTCCAGGCCCGACTCGACGATCGTGGTGCAGACGAGCACGTCGAAGTCGCGCTCCCAGAAGCCCACCATGATCTTTTCCAGCTGGTGCTCCTGCATCTGGCCGTGCGCGACGGCGATCCTGGCCTCGGGCACGAGCTCGCGCAGCATGGCCGCGACCTTGTTGATGCTGGCCACCCGGTTGTGCACGAAGAAGACCTGGCCGTCGCGCATCAGCTCGCGCCGGACCGCGGCACCGATCTGCTTCTCGTCGTACGGGCCGACGAAGGTGAGGATCGGGTGCCGCTCCTCGGGCGGGGTGAGGATCGTGGACATCTCCCTGATGCCGGTGAGCCCCATCTCCAGCGTGCGGGGGATCGGGGTCGCGGACATGGCCAGCACGTCGACCTGGGTGCGCATGTGCTTCATGGCCTCCTTGTGCTCGACGCCGAACCGCTGCTCCTCGTCGATGATGATCAGGCCGAGCTGCTTGAACCTGACCTCGGACGAGAACAGCCGGTGCGTGCCGATCACCACGTCGACCGAGCCCTCGCGCAGACCCTCCAGGGTCGCGGAGACCTCACCGTCGCTCTGGAACCGCGACATCGGCCTGACGTTGAGCGGGAATCCGGAGAACCGCTCGGCGAAGGTCGACATGTGCTGCTGCACCAGCAGCGTGGTCGGCACCAGGACCGCCACCTGCTTGCCGTCCTGCACCGCCTTGAACGCCGCCCGCACCGCGATCTCGGTCTTGCCGTAGCCCACGTCGCCGCAGATCAGCCGGTCCATCGGGATCGGGCGCTCCATGTCACGCTTGACCTCGTCGATGGCCTCAAGCTGGTCACCGGTCTCGGCGTAGGGGAAGGCGTCCTCCATCTCGCGCTGCCACGGGCTGTCGGGCGCGAAGGCGTGTCCCGGCGAGGCCATCCGGGCGGAGTACAGGCGGATCAGCTCTCCGGCGATCTCCTTGACCGCCTTCTTGGCCTTGGTCTTGGCCTTGGCCCAGTCGGCGCCGCCCATCCGGTTGAGCGTGGGCGACTCGCCGCCGACGTAGCGGGTGACCTCGTCGAGCTGGTCGGTCGGCACGTAGAGCCGGTCGCCCTTGGCGTACTCGATCACCAGGTACTCACGGGTGGCGCCCTGTACGGTGCGCTGCACCATCTCGACGTAGCGGCCCACGCCGTGCTGCTCGTGCACGACGTTGTCGCCGACCTTGAGCTGGAGCGGATCGACCATGTTGCGGCGCCGGGACGGCAACCGCCGCATGTCCTTGGTCGACGCCTTCTGGCCGACCAGGTCGAGGTGGGTCAGCACGGCCAGTGACGGGGTGACGAACCCGTGCTCGATCAGGCCGGTGGTGACGTGGACGACCTTGGAGCCGGGGATCCGCTCAAGGCCCGGCTCCAGGCGCGCGGGCAGGTCGACGCCCTTGAGCAGCTCGACCATGCGCTCGGCGGGGCCGTGGCCCTCGCTCAGCAGGACGACCACCCGCTCGGAGTCGAGCCAGCCCTTGATGTCCGACAGCGCCCGCTGGGTGTCGCCCCGGTAGGCCTCCGCCTCGCGCGCCCGCAGCACCAGCCCGCCGTCCGGCCCACCGCCCCGAGCACCGTCACTCTCGCCTTCGACACCGAACGGCGCGAGCGACCACCAGGGCTGGCCGAGCTGCCGCGCGTGGTCGCGGATCTCCTCCAGGGTGCGGAACGCCGCCCCGCCCAGGTCGATCGGCGCCTCGCCGCCGGACGCCGCGTTGATCCAGGACGCCTCCAGGAACTCCTGACTGGTCCGCACCAGCTCGTCCGCACGCCCGCGAATGCGCTCCGGGTCGCACACGAAGATCGCCGCTCGTTCCCCCAGGTGGTCGACGAGCAGGTCCATCTCCCCGGCGAGCACCGGCGCGAACGCCTCCATGCCCTCCATCGGCACGCCCTCGGCCAGCTGCTCCAGGATCTCGGCCAGCGAGGGGTGCGTCTCGGCGAGTTCCCTCGCCCTCTCCCTGACCTCGGCGGTCAGCAGCAACTCCCGGCAGGGGGCGGCGAACAGCCCGTCCTCGGCCACCTCCAGCGAGCGCTGGTCGGCGACCTTGAACCAGCGGATCTCCTCGACGGTGTCGCCCCAGAACTCCAGTCGGAGCGGGTGCTCCTGGGTCGGCGGGAAGACGTCGAGCAGCCCGCCCCTGACGGCGACCTCCCCGCGCTTCTCCACCATGTCGACCCGGTGATAGCCGTTCTCCACCAGGCTGTGGACGACGCTGTCGAGGTCGGCGTCGTCCCCGGCGCGCAATCGCACCGGTCGCAGGTCGCCCAGGCCGCGCACGATCGGCTGGAGCAGCGCCCTGATCGGCGCGACCACCACGTGCAGCGGGCCGGCCGAGAGGTCGCCCTCGACCGGGTGGGCCAGCCTGCGCAGCACCGCCAGGCGCTGGCCCACGGTGTCGCTGCGCGGCGACAGGCGCTCGTGCGGGAGCGTCTCCCAGGCGGGGAAGACCGCGACGGTGTTCTCGTCCAGGAGGCTGGTGAGGGCCGAGGCGAGATCCTCGGCCTCGCGGCCGGTCGCGGTCACCGCGAGGACGGTCCTGGCCGCCTTCTCCGCGCCCTCCCTGGCCAGCGCGGCCACCGCGAAGGGACGGAGCGCAGGCGGCGCGACCAGCGACACGTCGGACGAGTCGCCCCCGCGCACATCCCGAAGAAGGGAAGCCAGCTCAGGCTCCCCGGCGACAAGGTCCAGAAGTCCGGAAAGACTCATCAGATTCGCCCACAGCCCCACGACGGCAACACGACAGCCCCGAGCCGTACGGACACGGGGGGTACCTGGTCAAGGCTACCGAATCGCCGACCGATGCTCCGGCCTTCGGGCGCACAGTACCGCCCGCAGCCGTGAGGCCGCGCCGGGGACTGGACTGAGGAGAGCGGGGTCGCGAGGAACGAGCGACCCCGCTCGACGAGGGAAGGAGCCGGACAAGAGCGGCCTCACCGCGACGTGCAGCGTCGCTGGCAACTCGCGAGGAACGAGCGACCTCCCTCGACGGGGGAAGGAGCCGGATCCCAGCGGCCGAACCGCGACGCGCCAGCGTCGCCAACAACCCGCGAGGCCGCGCCGGCGACTGGACTAGGAGAAGGGACGCGCCGTTCTCCCACCTCAAGAATCACCCCGGGGACGTGCCCCATGCCTTCCCTTGGGGGACTACCCGTGAGGCCGCGCCGGCGACTGGACTGAGGAGAGGAAGGTCGCGAGGAACGAGCGACCTTCCTCGACGAGGGAAGGAGCCGGACAAGAGCGGCCTCACCGCGACGCGTTAGCGTCGCCATGCAACAGCGGTAAATGCGCGATGAATCGTGCTGAGTTGACTACTCTCGGTTACATGTCAGAGGTGAGGTCGGTCGTCGATAGAGACGACCTGTTGAATCAGCGGGTCAGGGAGCAGTGGACCAGCCAGCTCGGTCGGCGGCTCGATGTCCTGATCGCCGGGTGCGGATGGCCGGAACCGCTCGATCTGGGGCAGGCGGAGGCCAGGGTCATCGGGATCGACGAGGACCTGCCCGCGTTGCGTAAGAGCACGTCCGCCCGCAAGGACCTGGACTCGTGGGCGCTGGGCGACCTGCGCTCCGTGCCGGTGCCGCCGCGGGCGTTCGACGTCGTCTACGTGCCGTTCCTGCTTGAGCGGATCGAACACGCCGAGCTGGTGCTCGACCGGTTGCTCACCGGTCTGCGCCCCGGCGGGCTGCTGCTGGTCAGAATGCGCGACCGGGCCTCGGCGTACGGGGCCTGCGACCGGCTGACGCCGTCGAGACTGCGGCGGATGCTGTGGCGCAGGTTCGTCCCCGCGGGAACGGTGGGCCCGCTGCCCGCCGTCTACGAGCAGATCGCCTCGCGCGAGGGGATGCACTCCTTCTGCCTGGTGCGCGGGCTGATGGTGACCGAGGACATCTCCGCCGGCAGCGGGCCCGCGCTCAACGGACCTCTCGGTAAGCTTGCCCGCGCCGCCTGCTCGGTGGTGGAGGTCCTCTCCAGGGGACGCCGGCCCGCGTCTCACGACGAGATAACCATGGTGATCCGCAAGCCCCAGAGCCATTTCGCCCGGCTGATCTGAGATCCGCCGGAGCGGTGGAGCCGGGGTCGCCGGACGGGGCGCCCATCCTGAGCAGGCGGGACCGGAAAGTCCGACGATCGGGATTGTGGAGCGGGAGCAGATGACGGCGCCTTTCGAGTGGACCCCCGACGCCCGCGAGCTGGCCGACCTCGAACTGCTGCTCTCCGGCGCCCTCAGCCCGCTGACGGGCTTTCTGAGCTCGGCCGACGCGCACTCCGTGGACGAGCACGGCACGCTCACCGACGGCACCCCGTGGCCCGCGCCGGTCACCCTCACGCTGCCCGACGACCACCCCGCCGCCCCCGGCGACCGGATCACCCTGCGCGACCCCGAGGGCGCGGCACTGGCCGTGCTGACCGTCACCGGGCGCGAGGACGGCTTCGTCGCCGGCCCCGTGGCTGCCCTGGACGCCCCCGAGCACGGGCCGTTCGCCCGGCTCCGCCACACCCCGGCGCGGGTCCGCGAGGAGGTGGGCGAGCAGGAGGCGGTCCTGGCCGTCACCATGCGCGGGCCGCTGGGCGACCTCGACGAGATCGTGGCGACCGCGCAGGAGCTGAAGGCGTCGATCCTGCTTCTCCCGCTGGCGTACGGCGAGGGTGGGCCCGCGGTGGTCCGTGCCGCGCTCAAGGCCCGCGACAGGCTGCCGGAGGGCACGCTCGTGGCGGTGGTGCCTCTGGCGCCCAGGGAGCCCGCCATCGATCTGGAGCTGCGCGAGCGCGTGGCCGAGGCCTACGGCGCGACCGAGCACCTGGCGGGTCCGGACCCCGTGACGATTCCCGGGCCCCCGCACCGGCGGGGGCTGGTGATCTTCTTCACCGGCCTGTCCGGCTCCGGCAAGTCGACCGTCGCCCGGGGACTGCGCGACGCGCTGCTCGAGCGTGGCAGCCGCACGGTGACCTACCTCGACGGCGACGTGGTGCGCCACCTGCTGTCGGCGGGGCTGACCTTCTCCAAAGAGGACCGCGACCTCAACATCCGCCGCATCGGCTTCGTCGCCGCCGAGGTCGCCAGGCACGGCGGCCTGGCGATCTGCGCGCCCATAGCACCCTACGCCGCCACCCGCGAGGAGGTTCGCGCGATGGTCGAGGCCGTCGGCGCCGACTTCCTGCTGGTCCACGTCTCCACCCCGCTGGCGGAGTGTGAGCGCCGCGACCGCAAGGGGCTCTACGCCAAGGCCCGCGCGGGGCTCATTCCCGAGTTCACCGGCATCTCCGATCCGTACGAGGAGCCGGACGACGCCGATCTGGAGATCGACACCACAGGCATCAGCGTGGACCGGGCCGTGCACCAGGTGCTCGACCCGCTGATCCAGGGCGGCTGGATCCGCTGACGGATCCCGGCCCCGTGGCCCGCGCCGACGTCGGGATCAGTCCGCGGGGACGGTGGCGTCGAGGTGCGGGTCGCGGGCGAGTTCGGCGAAGCTCCGCCGGCCGCCGGGGGTGGTGTCGAAGCGGGTGTCGCCCCGGGGGGCGCGTGGCGAGTCGAAGTAGACCAGGGCTTTGATCCGCGGGTAGTCGCGGATCTCCTCGCGTACCGAGGCGAAGAACCACTCCTTGAACCCGGGCCGGTCGTGGCGCTCGAAGACGCCCCACTCGGCGAGCATGACGGGCTTTCCCGGGAAGCGCTCACTCATCCAGCGGTAGAACCCCGGCCACCGGGGGAAGTCGGGCCGGGTCTTGTTGACCAGCCCGTCGAAGCTGTGGACCCGGTGGTCGACGTAGGGGTCCATCCCCACCCAGTCGACCACGTCGTCACCGGGGTAGAGCCTCTCGAACCAGGGCTTCGACGCCCAGTTGGGCGCCCCCATGTAGGTCATCACGGTGACGGCGTTGGTCACGCCCCCGTGTCGCAGGCGCCGCACCACGTGCCGGAACATCGCCGCGTAGTCGGCCGCGGACATTCCCGCGCCGTGGGCCTCCCGGACGTCGTTCTCCGGCTCGTGGTGGACCGTGAGGAAGAACTTCTCCGGGAAGGTCCTCACGATGTGGGCGGCCAGCCGGTCGATCCGCTCGTCCAGCGCCCCGTGCGCGATCTGCTCCCAGGTGTGGTCCAGGGAGGGCTTCCAGTTGATCAGCAGGAGCCTGCGGCCGTCGGGATCGCGGGCGATGGCGCGCTCCGCAGGGGTCGGGAAGAGCTCGTCCCCCCGGTGGTAGACGTGCATGATGTCGGCCGGGCGACCCATCCGCCGCTCGGCTCCGGCCAGCGCCCGCTCGGGACGCCTCCCGGTGAAGATCTCCGGCGCGACGCCCCACCAGGCGCCGCAGGAGGGGACGAGCCTTCCGCTGACCTCGCAGGCGGCCCGTGGACGCTCGCCCGTCGGGCCCGGCACCCGCGCGGGCGTCCGAGGCTCCCGGGACGCACCGGGACTCTCCGCTCCCGGCGAGGTGCCCGGCGTGCCCGGCATGTCCGGCGTCTGCCGGGCACCGGCGGCATCGGAGGTCTTCGAGGCGCTGGAGGTCTGGCCGCGCCCGCTCAGCCCCGCAATGCCCAGTCCGAGAGTGCCCAGTCCCAGCGCCAGGACGACAGCCGAACCGGCAATTTTTACCATACGCGGAATTATGTCCATAGTGGCATTTGTCCGATGCACCGGTTCCTCACAGCCGTCGCGCGCACGCATTCTTCGACCATCACCGGGAAACACCTTCCCATCGCCTGGACGTGCCTCGTCCCCGACTTTACCGGTCCATGCCGGAGCCTCGGAGCGACCGGCAGGAAATATCGGATAAATAACCGTTATCTCACCGTGATTAGCAGGATCGACGCGAAGAAAATCTTGTGTATTGGTTCGTGAGAATGGGCGGCCGACCTATAGTTCCTAAGGTTCCCAGCGTCTGTTCGCCGGAGAGGCACCCGCGAAACATGAGCCCGTCACCGGACGCCCCCGGCCGCCGCGCAGGCGGAGACCTGGCGGACTACGCGTCGCTCCTCCGCCGCCGATGGCTGATCATCTGTTCCCTGCTCCTCACCGGAGCCGGTGGCGGCGCCGCCCTGCTACGGCTCACCCCGCCCTCCTACACCGCCTCCGCTCAGGTCCTGGTGACCGCCACCGGTTCGCCGGAACAGACCAACCAGGTCACCAACCGCCAGCGCGAACCGCTCAACCTCGACACCGAGGCCCAGGTCGCCCGGTCCGCGGTGGTCGCGGCGAAGGCCCGCGAGCTGTCCGGCGCTCCCGGCTGTCCCGCCGTGGTCTCCGTACCGCCCAACACCTCGGTCCTGGAGATCTCCTGCACCGCCGCCGACCCGAAGGCGGCCGCCTCGGGCGCGAGCGCCTACGCCCTCGCCTACCTGGCCCAGCGCCGGGAGTCGTCCACCCAGATGCTCACGGCCCAGCTCAAGGCCGTGCTGGTCAAGCTGAGGCAGGTCAACGCGGGCCTCGCCAAGGTCGCCACCACGCTTCCCCTGCTGAGCAGGGGCACCACGGAGCGAGCCCTCGCCCTCCGGCGGCAGGACATCCTCGGCCGCCAGGCCCAAACCCTCACCGCCAGGTACGACGCCCTCAAGACCATCGCCGTCACTCCCGGATCGGTGATCAGCAAGGCGGTGGCACCCACCGCCCCCAGCGCTCCCCGCCCGCCCCTCTACCTGGGCAGCGGCCTCATGGCGGGACTGCTCTGCGGGGTCGGGGTCGCCTGGCTCCGTGACCGCCTCGACACCGCCCTGCGGACCACCGCCGACGTCAGGCGTCTGACCGGTCTGGACGCCCTCGGCGGCGAGGAGATCCGCGGCCTGGCGGGCGCGGTGCTCGTGGTCGCCGTGCCGGGCACCTCCTCACGCGAGGTGAGGGACGCGGTACGGACCCTGAACGACCGCGGAGTCCGTGTGATCGGCGCCTTCGTCGGCGGCGGTGACGCCGCCCCACCCGATCTCCCGCCCGGCCCCGCGCGGACCCCGCACATCTCGTCCGCGGCACAGCCCGGCGCGGCGCGCCCCAGGAGAACCGAACGGCCCCTCGCGGGCCTGGCGGGCGGTGACCGGGCCGCACCGGACTCCCCGGACACCGGGGCCGCGCCCGGGACGTACGGGAACGTTCCATCCGGACGGCAGGCCACAGCCGGGCGGAGGGGACATCGGCTGTGAGGAGGCTGCGTCCGGCCGCCTGGCCGATCGCCGCGCTCCTGGTGGGATATCCACTCTGGTGGGCGCTCGGTTTCGGCGGCCTGTCGGTGGTCGTGGTGGCCCCGGCGATGGCCCTGATCCTGCTGCGGAGGCGGCCGATCAGGGCGCCGCGCGGGTTCGGGCTCTGGCTGCTGCTCCTGGCGGGCTACCTGATCAGCGCGCTGATGCTCGGCGAGATGCCGCCGGGCACCTACGGCGAGTTCGGCGCCGGGCGGCTCGTCGGCTACCTGATGCGTCTCTGCCTCTACCTGTCGCTGACGATCATGGTGCTCTACCTCGGCAACCTGACGGAGGAGGAGCTGCCCCAGCTCACCCTGGTGCGCATGCTCGGCGCGCTGTTCGTCACGACCGTGGCGGGCGGCCTGCTGGGCGTGTTCGCCCCGCGCGCCGAGTTCACCTCACCGGTCGAGCTGATCCTCCCCGGCTGGATCAGCGGCAATCCCTTCGTCCACAACCTGATCCATCCCACCGCCGCCCAGGTGCAGAAGGTCCTCGGCCACGCCTCCCCCCGCCCGGAGGCGCCTTTCGAGTGGGCCAACGCCTGGGGCGGCAACATCTCGGTGCTGCTCGTCTGGTTCGTGATCGGCTGGTGGGTGTACGGCGGCCCGCGCAGGCGCCTGGCCATGATCCCGCTGACCGCGCTGGCCGCGATCCCCGTCGTCTACTCGCTCAACCGCGGCCTGTGGATCGGGCTCGGCGTCGCCGCCGCGTACGTCCTGGTGCGCCTGGGCACGCGGGCCCGCATCGCGGCCTGCTCGGCTCTGGCCGCGGGGGCGCTGGTGTTCGCCCTCAGCCCGCTACAGGCGATGGTGGCCCAGCGGCTGGACAGCCCGCACAGCAACGACATCCGCGCCTTCACCGTGTCGGCGACCGTCGCCGCCGCGGGCACCTCACCGTTCATCGGCTACGGCAACACCAGAAACGCCATGGGCAACCACCGGACGATCACCACCGGCAGGAGCGGCTGGTGTCCCACCTGCGGCCACCCGCCGCTGGGGAGCGACGGCCAGCTCTGGTACCTGATGATCACGCAGGGATTCACCGGGGCCGTGCTCTACGTGGCGTTCTTCGCCGGGGCCGTCCGCCGCCACTGGCGCGACCGGAGCCCGATCGGCATGGCGGGGGTTCTCGTGATGATCCTCACCCTGCTCTACATGTTCGTCTACGACGGGCTGTTCACACCGCTCAGCCTGTATCTGATCTCCTTCGCGCTGCTCTGGAGGAACTCGATGGAGAGCACCGCCGCATGAACGACGCGCGCGCCCGTCTGCGCTACCTCGACGAGACCATCGACCTGCTGTTCCCCGGTCCCGGCGCCCCGAGACCCTACACCCTGCTCCCCCACCGGCTGCTCCCCCGCAGGCTGGTCCCCCGCGCCTGGTGGCACCCCGGCGGGAGGCTCATCGTGCCGTCTGGGCAGGACGGCATCGAGAACCACCTGAGCGAGGTGTTCGACACCCCCGTCCGCGTCACGCTGCGCGTGCGCCCCGCCCTGCGCGCCAACCGCAAGCCGATCCTGGAGGCACGCGGCCCCGACGGGCCGATCGCCTTCGTGAAGGTCGGCGACACCGACCTGACCAGGGAGCTTGTCGCACACGAGGCGCGGACGCTCGACCTGCTGGCCGGCGTGCCGCTGAAGACGGTCGTCCCGCCCGCCGTGCTGCACCACGGATCCTGGCGCGGCCTGTCCGTGCTGGCGCTGACCCCGCTCCCGATACGGCGGGGACGGATCCCCCGTGGTGTCCTCACCGACGCGATCGCCGAGATCGCCCGCATCCCCGCGGAGCCGGTCCCGGACCGCGCGCCCCCCGGAAACCTCCCGGACCCGGCATATCGTGCCTTCGGAGGCTCCACTCAGGCTGCCGGGCAGGGGTTCGCCTGGCACGGTGACCTGACGCCCTGGAACATCTCGCGGGGCCCCGACGGGCGGCTGCTGGTCTGGGACTGGGAGCGGTTCGGCACCGGAGTACCGCTCGGCTTCGACGCCGTCCACCACTTCTTCCAGCGGGCCCTGCGCCGCGACGGTCCGGCCACCGCCGCCAGAGCCTGTGTGGCGCGGGCCCTGCGGGTCCTGGCCCCGTTCGGGCTGTCGGCCTCCGAATCCCGGCTGACCGCCATCCGCTACCTGATCGCGCTCGCCGACCGGCACACGGCCGACGGCCACGCGCCCCTCGGACCACCGGAACTCTGGCTCAACCCCGTCGTCGACTCCCAGGAGACCCTGCTTTGAAACCCGCGCTGAAGCGCTCGCTCCACGCGGCCACGTGGGGCATGGGACGCCTCACCTCGGGGAGCCGGGTGCTGCCCTCCTTCCTCATCGTCGGGGCGCAGCGCTGCGGTACCACCTCCCTGTACCGCGCCCTGTCCCAGCACCCGCTCGTCCTCAAACCGGTGCTGCGCAAGGGCGTGCACTACTTCGACATGGCGTACGACCGGGGCCTGTCCTGGTACCGGGCGCACTTTCCACTGCGGATGTCGGCCTCCGTGCCGGCACGCAGGTACGGTTGCCGGCCTCAGGCCTTCGAGTCGTCGCCCTACTACCTGTTCCACCCCCTGGCCGGCCCCCGTATCGCCCGCGACCTGCCGGGTACCAGGCTGATCGTGCTGGTCCGCGACCCCGTCGAGCGGGCCTTCTCCGCGCACGCCCACGAACTGGCCAGGGGGTTCGAGACGGAGCCGTCCTTCGCCAGGGCCGTGGAGCTGGAGGAGGACCGGCTGGCCGGAGCGGCGCAGGCCCTGCGCGACTCGCCGCACTCGACGAACCTGGCCCACCGCCACCAGGCCTACCTGGCCAGGGGCCGCTACGCCGAGCAGCTCGCCCGGCTGGAGCCGCTGGTCGGCAGGGATCGCCTGCTCGTCATCGACAGCGGCCGACTCTTCGCCGAACCGGAGCTCGTCTACGACCGCGTGCTGGCCTTCCTCGGGCTGCCGCACCTCGGCGATCCGGTGTTCGAACGGCACAACGCCCGGACCAGACCCGCTCCGATGCCCCGCAGGCTCCGCCGCGAGCTGGCCGGCCGCTTCGAGGAGCAGGACACCCTGCTGACCTCGTGGCTGGGCGGGGAGCCGTCGTGGCGCCGCTGAGTCCCACCCGTCTGGCGGGTCTGACCGGGGCCGCGCGGAGCGGGGTGGCGGGGCTGCTGGGCGCGGGCGCCGGGGCCGTCGCCCAGTTCCTGACCGTCGTACTGGTCACCAGGGGGGTGGGCCAGGAGACGGCGGGTGCCTTCTTCTCGGCGACCGCCCTGTGCCTGGCGGTCGCCACGGTCCTGCGGCTGGACGCGGGGAACGGGCTCGTCTACTTCATCGCCAGGTCCCGTCCTTTCGGCTACCGCTGCACCTCCGGCTATGTCCGCGCGGCGCTCGTCCCGGTCGCGTCACTCTCGCTGGCGGCCGCCTGTGCGGTCATCCTCAGCACCTCCGACCCCGCGCTGCGGGTGCTGGCGATGGCCCTGCCCGCGGTGACGTGCTCGGGCGTCATGGTGAGCGCGACCCGGGGGTTCGGCTCGATGCGGCCGACCGTGCTGCTGGACGGCGTGCTCCAGCCGCTGGCCCAGCTCGCCCTGGTCGGGGCCGTGGTGCTCGCGGGCCGTGATTCGGTGCCGCTGCTCGCCGCGGCCTGGGCACTGCCGTACCTGCCGGTACTGCTGCTGGCCTCGGCCTGGTTGCACCGGCGGCTGCCTCGGACGCCCTACCTGCCGGGCACTGCGCACGATCTGTGGCGCCACACCTGGCCCCGATCGCTGGCGGCCGGGATCCAGGCGGTGTTCCAGCGGCTGGACATCGTGATCGTGGCGCTGCTGGCCGGGCCGGCCGAGGCCGCCGTCTACACCGCCGCCACCCGTTTCAAGATCGTGGGGCAGCTGGCCGGCCAGGGCCTGGCGCAGGCCACCCAACCGAGGCTGGTACGGGCCCTGGCCGAAGGCGACCTGCCACGTGCCCGGGAGCTGTACCAGTCGGCCACCGTCTGGCTGGCCCTGCTGACCTGGCCGGTCTGGCTCGGGTACGCGGCGCTCGCTCCGTGGCTGCTCGGAGCCGTCTTCGGGGACGGCTACGCCTCCGGTGCACCGGTGGCGATCGTGCTGGCCGCGACGATGACGCTCGCCACCGCGTGCGGGATGGCCGACGTGGTGCTGACCGCCGCCGGGCACACCGGCGCCAGCCTGGCCAACCTGGCCGCCGCCGTCGCCACGACCGTGCTGCTTGACCTGCTGCTGATCCCCTCCCTGGGCTCGCTCGGCGCCGCCCTCGGCTGGGCGGGGGGCACGGTGGTCAAGAACCTGCTGCCGCTCTGGCACATCCACCGCCGGTACGGCCTGCGGCCCTTCGGCGCGCACAGCCTGGCCGCCCTGAGCCCGTGGCGGGCATCCTGATGGGCGCCGCGCCCCCCGTACTGGTCACCGGGTTGCCCAGGACCGGGACGAGCTGGACGGGCAGGATGCTCGCGGCGAGCAGGGAACTGGTCTACGTCAACGAACCGCTCAACCCCGAGCACCCGCCTGGCGGCTCCCCTGGCGTTCTCGACTCCGTGGTCGGCCACCGCTTCCAGTACATCTGCACCGGCAACGAGCGGCTCTGGCTGCCCGCCTTCACCCGCACCGTCGCGCTGCGCTACGGGTTCCGGGCCGAACTGCGCCGCAACCGCTCACCGTACGACCTGGCGCGGATGGTCCGGTACGGCACCGCGTTCACGCTGGGGCGGCTGGGCGGCCGCCGGGCGCTGCTTGACGACCCGTTCGCGCTGTTCTCCGCCGGATGGTTCGCCGACCGGCTCGGGTGCCGGGTGGTCATCCTGCTCCGTGACCCGGTGGCTTTCGTCGGTAGCTGGCAGCGGCTCGGCTGGACCGTCTACTTCCACGAGCTACTCGAACAGCCGCTGCTGATGCGCGACCAGCCCCACCTGGAGGCGCTGCGCCCGCTGGTCGGCTCCCAGGACCGCATCGCCAAGGCAGTGGCCCTGTGGCGGGCGGCCGGGATCACCGCCGCCGACCTGGCCGAGCGGCATCCTCAGATAACCCTGGCCCGCTACGAGGACCTGGCCCGCGACCCGCTGACGGAGTTTCGCCGCCTGTACGGGTGGGCGGGCCTGACGTGGTCGGCCCGCGCCGAGGAGCGCGTCCGCCGCGCGTGCACCGCCGCGTCCGGCGCGAGCAGCGGCGGCTTCGCCTGGAGCGGCCTGTCCCGCACGGCCTACCGGCCGATGGACTCGCGCCGCGCCCTCGCCGAGGCCGACGCCAGGCTGAGCCCGCAGGAGGCCCTCCGGGTCAGGGAACTGGCCTCCTGACGGACGACGGCCTCTCAGGAGAAGAGCCCGCGCAGCAGGGAGACCACGAGAAGCCTGAGGGCGTACGGCAGATCGTCGACCAGGTAGCGGCGGGCCAGCCTGCCGGGCTCCCGGGTCAGCCGGAAGAGCCACTCCAGGCCACCTCTGCGCATCCACGCCGGAGCCCGCCGGACGGTGCCCGCGGCGAAGGCGATCGCCGAGCCACAGCCGACGAACCAGGTGCCCGGCAGGTCCCGGCGGAGCGAGGCGATGAGCCGTTCCTGCTTGGGGAAGCCGAGCCCGACGAAGACCAGCCGGGGTGCCGCGGCGATCACGGCGTCGCGTACCCGGGCATAGCTCTCCGGATCGTCCTCGAACCCGTACGGCGGGGCGTCGACTCCGGCGATCACCAGTTTCGGGTGACGGCCCACCAGCTCGCAGGCCGCCTGCACGGCCGCGCCCGCGGGGCCGCCCAGCAGGTACACGGGATGACGGTAGAAGGCAGCGGCCTCCGACAGGGACCAGATCAGATCGGCACCGGCGACCCGGCCGGGCAGGGGGGTGCCGAGCAGTCTCGCCGCCCACACCAACGGCATGCCGTCCGCCACCGCGAGGTCGGCGCCTTCGACGAACCCGCGGGCCCGCTCGTCGCGGGCGACGATCCGGCTGATGTCGATGTTCGGGGTGACGAGGTGGCCGCCCTCACCGCGTTTCAGCGCGGCGACCACGTGGTCGACCACCTCGCCCTCGGTCATCGGGTCGATCGCGACGCCCGCCACCCGCACGCGCCTGCGCAGGCGTCTGCGGGTGGCCTTGTCCGGCCGGGGCCGCCGGCGGGGGGCGACCTGCGCCGCCCCCCGCCTGGCGGCCGGCGTCCCGGCCCGCCCGGCGACGGCGGGCAGGCCGGGCACCGGACCGTACCCGGTGGTCGCGGACCGGTGGTCGGTGACGGGCGGGATCGACATCACGGCGTGAACGGCCTTGCCCGTCACGGACGGGGCGATCTGCGGGTCGTAGCGAGACGGCGCCGAAGGATGCCCGATGACCTGCCCCATCACGGTTGGAACCACCGGCAGGTCGTAGCGGGCGGTCGCGCGCGGACGATCGGCGGCCCGCCCCACCTCCGACGGAGCGACGAGCAGATCGTGGCGAGCGATCATTGACGGGCGTTCGACGCCCCGCCCCGGCAGGGGCGGGGCGACCTGCGAGCCGTGGCGCGCGAGCACCGGCAGGCGTTCGACGGCCTGACCGGCCGAGGGCGGGGCGACCTGCGGGCCGTAGCGGACCGTCACGCGCGGACGCTCGGTGATGGGCGCCATCAGATGCCGTGCCCTCGGTGGTGCAGGACACTGAGCAGGGTCCGCGCGGGGACCAGGCCGGCCGCCACCGCGAGCGCGATGGGTGCCCGGGGCTCGCCGTGGCGGGCGGTGAACGCCCGCCAGGCCCAGCGGCCCGCCTCCCGCCGCTGGCCGAGGGCCGCGTGGTGGAAGGCGAGCTGACCGTAGACCCGCGCCGCGCCGCGCGGATCCACGGCCAGATCAGGGTGCCGGGCGAGCATCCACTGCAGCCCGGCGATCCGGTCGGCCCAGCGGGCCACGTACGAGGAGCCCCCCCAGCGCACCCGGACCAGAGGCCGGTCGACGTGCACGATGGGGTGCTGGGCGGCGGCGCGCAGCGCCAGGTCCCAGTCCTCGTTCTGGCCCTTGGGGGCGCTCTCGTCCACCCAGAGCCCGCCGCGCCGGAACACGAACGTCGAGGAGTGCACCATCACCATGCGCGAGCGCACCAGGTGGCGGTAGGTGACGCGGCTGGTCCCCGCCAGGCGGGGAATGCGGCGCGAGCCGTACTCGACCTCGATGGCGCAACTGGAGAAGCGGGCGTCCGGCTCCGCCTCCAGCGCGGCGACCTGGGCGGCGACCTTGCCGGGCAGCCACTGGTCGTCGTCGTCGCAGAAGGCGACAAGATCGGTGCCGAGGGCCGCGATGCCGGTGTTGCGGGCGCCGGGCAGGCCCGGGGTGAGCCGGTTGGCCATCACCCGCACCCCGCGCGAGGGTGCCCCACGCCGGCCGGGTGCCAGTGCCCTGCTAGCCAGGAGGTCTGCCACCTGGTCGGCGACCCAGGCCGGATCTCCGCCGTCCACGACCACCACCACCTCGACGGGACCGGAGTGGTCCTGGCCGAGCACCGCGAGGATGGCCGCGCGCAGCTGGTCGGGCCGGTGTCCCCGGGTGGGGATGACGACACCCACCGATGTGTTCACACGATTCTCCCGTGATAGCCGTACTTGATCATGAGCGGCCAGGTCAGCGCGGTGACCAGGCGCAGCTGCCGGGACCCCGCGGCGGCACGCCAGCTGTCGTCCCTGGTCAGCTCGGTGCGGCCGACCGTGAAGCGGATGGGGTTGCCCGAGGCGGTGTGCGCCGTCGAGAGCTCCGCCCAGCCGCCCGAGAGGAAGTCGAGGCGGCAGGAGAGGCCGATCCTGGCGACCAGGCGCCTGAGCGTGTCGGCGGGGGCGGCGAGCAGGTCCTCATAGCGGACCCGGGTGACCGGGACGCCCCTGCGGGCGAGGAGTCCGAGGCTGAGGTTCTCACTCAGCCAGTGCAGCGAGGTGCGGGAGGGTGACCAGTGGGTCATCGGACGCCCGTCCTCTGGACGCTCGACCCGCCTGCGCCAGGAGTGCGCGACCGCGCGGGGGTCGCGGACCACGTGAACGACGTGGACGTCGACCCCGGCCGCCGCCAGGCAGAAGGCCAGCGAGGCGTGCTTGCTTGAGTCGATCACGACCGGGCAGTCGGCGACCTCCCCCGCCGCGTCGTACAGATCGCGGTGGACGGCGACATACTCGTCCAGCTCGGTGGTGCCGGGCGTCGGCCACCTGCCGTTGCCCGCCCGCTCCTCGGCCAGCAGCCTGGCCAGGGTCGGGATGCGCCGGGTACGGTCGACGCGGCCCCTGAGCGCGATCATCCGGTGGGCCAGGTCCGCGGACCAGCCTCCGAACGCGCGCATCCCGACCTTGTCCCAGAAGGGACACACCCCGAAGGGCTCGCCGCATCCGCAGGCCTCGTCCGCGAGCACGCTCCTGGCCCAGAGGTGGACGACCTCGCCGAGCGGCACGATGCCGGGGACCTCCCCGAGCAGGCGCTCCAGCAGCGTGGTCCCGCTGCGGCCGAGGCCACCCAGGAAAACCACCCGAGCAGGTGACGGACTATCAGACACAGGCACGAATCCTTACCCGACGGATACGGAACGTGCCGAGGCTAGCGCGGAGCGTAACGGAGAGGTCAGAGAACGGACAAAGGATCTACCCAGCGGGTTCGGCGGCGCCCGTCTCCTGAACGGAGCGTCCCCGAAGCCTCGGCGCCGTGGACGGCCCGGGAACGGCGAACCGCCCGCGGCCCGTGCCCGGCCCTCCCCGTTGTGCCGAGGGGAGAGGCTTGGGCTGCGGGCGCGGGCGGCGGGGTGGGACTACTTGGCGTCGACGATCATTCCGGCGCCGACCGTGTTGTTGGTGGCCTCGTCCACGAGGATGAAGCCGCCGGTGAGCCGGTTGCGGGCGTAGTCGTCCACGAACAGGGGCTGGGTGACGCGGAGCGAGACACGTCCGATCTCGTTGAGGCCGAGCGAGGAGGCGGCCTCGTCCCGGTGCAGGGTGTTGACGTCCAGCCGGTAGTGCAGGTCCTTGACCAGGGCACGGGCCGTACGGGTGGTGTGCTTGATGGTCAGCTTGGCGCGCGGGGCCAGCTTGCTGGAATCCGCCATCCAGCAGATCATCGCCTCCAGTTCCTGGGAGACGTGCGGCTGGTTGTTCGGGCGGCAGATCATGTCGCCGCGCGAGATGTCGATGTCGTCCTCCAGCCGGAGGGTCACCGACATCGGCGCGAACGCCTCGTCGACCGGCCCGTCGAAGGTGTCGATCGACGAGATGCGCGTGGCCAGGCCCGAGGGCAGGTGCATGACCTCGTCCCCCGGCTTCAGCACGCCTCCGGCGATCTGGCCGGCGTAGCCCCGGTAGTCGTGGAAGGCCGGGTCGGTGGCCCGCTGCGGGCGGATGACGTACTGCACGGGGAAGCGCACGTCGACCAGGTTGCGGTCGGAGGCGATGTGCACGTGCTCCAGGTGGTGCAGGAGCGAGGACCCGTTGTACCAGGGGGTGTTCTCCGAGCGTGACACCACATTGTCACCGTGCAGCGCGGAGATCGGGATGAACGTCAGGTCCGGCGCGTTCAGCTTGGAGGCGAAGGCGGTGAACTCCTCGCGGATCTCCTCGAACCGCTCCTGCGAGTAGTCGACCAGGTCCATCTTGTTGACGGCCAGGACCAGATGCGGCACCCGCAGCAGCGTGGTGAGGAAGGCGTGCCGCCGCGACTGCTCCAGCACGCCCTTGCGCGCGTCGATCAGGACGATCGCCAGGTCGGCGGTGGAGGCACCGGTGACCATGTTGCGGGTGTACTGGATGTGCCCGGGGGTGTCGGCGATGATGAACTTGCGCTTGGGAGTGGCGAAGTAGCGGTAGGCCACGTCGATGGTGATGCCCTGCTCCCGCTCGGCCCGCAGGCCGTCGGTGAGGAGCGACAGGTCGGTGTACTCGGTGCCGCGGTCCCTGGAGGTGCGCTCGACGGCCTCCAGCTGGTCCTCGAAGATCGCCTTGGAGTCGAAGAGCAGCCGCCCGATGAGCGTCGACTTTCCGTCGTCGACGCTTCCCGCCGTGGCAAAGCGAAGGATGTCCATCAGAGGTGCTCTCCAGAGGTCGTACGGCGTGCGGCGCGGGACCGCGCGGGAAGAAGGGAGACGGGAGGGTGGGGGAGCACTAGAAGTAGCCCTCCCGCTTGCGATCCTCCATGGACGCCTCGGAGGCGCGGTCGTCGGCGCGGGTGGCGCCGCGCTCGGTGATCCGGCTCACCGCGATCTCCTCGATGATCGCCTCGACCGTCGCGGCACCCGACTGGACCGCGCCGGTGCAGGTCACGTCGCCGACCGTGCGGTAGCGGACCGTCATCTCCTGGAGCGGCTCGTCCTCGTCGCGGGTGATGAACTCGCTGTCGGCCAGCAGCATGCCGTCGCGCTCGAACACCTTGCGGGTGTGCGCGTAGTAGATCGAGGGAATCTCGATGCCCTCGCGCCGGATGTAGTCCCAGATGTCGAGCTCGGTCCAGTTGGACAGCGGGAACACCCGAATGTGCTCGCCCTTGCGGATCCTGGCGTTGTAGAGGTTCCACAGCTCGGGACGCTGGTTCTTGGGGTCCCACTGGCCGAAGTCGTCGCGGAAGGAGAACACCCGCTCCTTGGCGCGGGCCTTCTCCTCGTCACGGCGGGCGCCGCCGAACACGGCGTCGTACTCGTTCTCCTCGATCGCGTCCAGCAGCGTCGTGGTCTGCAGCCGGTTGCGCGAGGCCCTGCGGCCGGTCTCCTCGACGACGCGCCCGGTGTCGATGGAGTCCTGGACGCTGGCGACGACCAGGCGCGCGCCCAGCTGCGCGGCGCGGCGGTCACGGAACTCGATGACCTCCGTGAAGTTGTGGCCGGTGTCGACGTGCATCAGTGGGAAGGGAATCGGCGCGGGCCAGAACGCCTTCTCCGCGATGCGGAGCATGACGATGGAGTCCTTACCACCGGAGAAGAGCAGACAGGGACGCTCGAACTCGGCCGCGACCTCACGCATGATGTGGATGGCCTCTGCCTCGAGGACGTCGAGCTGCGACGTGGTGTAGTCGCGCTGAAGCATCAAACTCTCCTAGCGGGGATTAGCGGTGCAGATCCCGGATTCCAGCGAGCAACGTCGGCGCCAGTCCCGGTAGGGATACAAGGATATCCGGCAATGAGGGGTCGGGCTGGTTGTAGGCCAGCCGCGAGCCGTCGATGCGGCTGGCGTGGGCCCCCGCGGCGAGGGCCACCGCGACGGGCGCGGCGGAGTCCCACTCGTACTGGCCCCCGGCGTGCACGTAGGCCTCGACCGCTCCGGTGAGCACCGCGGAGATCTTGGCGCCCGCCGACCCGATCGGTACCAGGTCCGCGCCGACGAGAGCGGCCAGTTTCTGGACGAACTCCGGCGGGCGGGTCCTGCTGACCGCGATCCGCGGCCTGGCGTCCGCCTCGGGGGCGGGCCGCACCGGAGGTTCGACGGTGGAGAGCGTACGGCCCTGGGCCGGTAGCGCGACGGCTCCGGCCGTCAGCGTGCCACGCTCCCAGAGCGCCACGTGGACCGCCCAGTCCTCGCGGCCCTCCTCGGCGAACTCTCGGGTGCCGTCCAGCGGGTCGACGATCCAGACCCGCTCGGCACGGAGCCTGCGCGGGTCGAGGCGCTCCTCGCTGGTCGCCTCCTCAGACAGCACGCTGTCGTCCGGGCACAGCCGTGCCAGGGCCTCCATCAGGAACAGGTGAGAGGCGATGTCACCCTCCTTGCGCAGCTCGGAGGGGTTGTCGAAACCCCGCTCCGCGCGCAGGGCCGCCAGCTTCTCGCCGGCCGTCGTCGCCAACTCCGCGGCGAGTGTGTGATCGTCGCGAACGGTCATCAGTATGCTCCAGCTCCTCGCGCGACAGCCGACCAGGTCTTCCACAGGATCTGCAGGTCCAACATGAGGGACCAGCTCTCCACGTAACGCAGGTCCAACCGTACCGATTCCTCCCAGGACAGGTCAGAGCGACCGCTCACCTGCCACAGACCGGTCATGCCCGGCTTGACCAGCAACCGGCGGCGGACATCGTCACCGTACCCGGCCACCTCCTCCGGTAGTGGCGGCCGGGGGCCCACCAGGGACATGTGTCCCAACAGCACGTTGATCAGCTGGGGCAGCTCGTCCAGCGAATGGCGGCGCAGCCAGGCGCCCAGCGGGGTCACTCTAGGATCGTTCTTGATCTTGAAGAGCGGACCCTGTCCGTCACTGGACAGGGTGATCTTCCGGCGCTCGGCGTCGGCGCGCATCGTCCGGAACTTGTAGATCGTGAACTCGGCGCCGTCGCGGCCCACCCTCGTCTGCCGGAAGAACGCCGGCCCGGGCCCGGAGGCCCGCACGGCCGCCGCCATTCCCACCAGCAGCGGGAGCAGCACCGCCAGCAGCACCCCGGCGCCGATGCGGTCGAACAGGTTCTTGACCACCTGGCGCAGGCCGGAGATCTCGGGGTGATCCACGTGCAGCAGCGGCAGCCCCGCCGCCGGACGGATGGTGATCCGCGGCCCGGCCACCTCCATCAGCGCGGGGGCCACGACCAGGTCCGTGTCGGTCTTCTCCAGCCGCCAGGCCAGTCGCCGCAACGCCACCCCGTCCATCTCCGGACAGGCGAGCACGGCCACGGTGTCGGCGTGGACCTGCCCGACCGCGAGCGCGACGTCGGAGAAGTCGCCGAGAAGCGGCACGCCCTCCACGTCGCCCATCCCGTCGCGGGGGGCGCAGGCCCCGACGACCTCCATGCCGTGGTAGCGCTCCCGGCGGAACCTGCGGACCAACTCGGTGATCGCCACCCGGTGACCCACCGCCACCACCCGCCGCATGCACCTGCCCCGGGCCCGCCTGCGGTGCAGGGAGCGGCGCAGCCCGTACCGCGCCAGAAGGGTGAGCAGCGTCGTCAGCGGGAGCGCCAGCACCACGTAGCCGCGGGCCACATCGGTCTTGGTGAGGTAGGCACCGATGGCGAGGGCGGCGGTGAGCATGAAGCCGCACTGGAGGATCCGCTGGAACTCCTCCGAGCCCAGGCCGATGAGCCGAGGCTCGTAGGCGCGGTTCAGCGCGATCACGCAGACCCAGACGGCGGGCAGCGCGGCGCTCAGCATGACGTACGGGAAAACGTAGGCGGTAACCTCGCCGAATCGAACGAGCAGCGCGAGGGCTCCGGCCAGGGCGGCGCAGATGGTGTCGGCGGCGAGGGCCATCGCGCGGTGCCCCCGCACCCAGTCCGGCATGTGACGGCGCGAGGCCGGCACGACTCCGGCTCCGGACCCGGCTCCGGATACGGCCTGGACTGCGGCCACGTCGCGCACGCGCTCCCCCTGCGTAACCGTTCACGGACAGACAGTTACGTAATGGTAGCGGCGACAAGAGAGGCCCGAAGGTTGAAGACCGAAACGTACATATCTGTGGATGTCGAGGCCGATGGCCCCATTCCGGGACCGTATTCGATGGTCAGCCTTGGTATGGCGGTGGCCGGGCGGATGACCGGAAAGGTCTTCGAACCGGTCGATCCGCAGACCCGTACGTTCTACGCGGAGCTGCGGCCGATCAGCGACGACCATGTGCCCGAGGCGCTCGCCGTAAGCGGGCTTGACCGGGAGACGCTGATCCGCGAGGGCCGCGACCCGGCCGAGGCGATGCGGGAGGCCACCGCGTGGATCCGCGACGCGTGCGGGAACAGCGCACCGGTGCTGGCGGCCTACCCACTCTCCTACGACTGGATGTGGATTTATTGGTACTTCATGCGATTCGCCGGTGCCTCACCGTTCGGGCACTCGCGCTGCATCGACATGAAGACGCTGTACGCGGCCAAGGCGGGAGTGCCGATCGGCTGGGCGACCAAGCGGCAGATGCCCAGGCACCTGCTCTCCCAGCGACCGCACACGCACAACGCCCTGGACGACGCCATCGAGCAGGCCGAACTCCTCCAGAACCTGATGGCCCTGACCCCACACCCACACCCACCGCTGGACCGAGAAGCCCCGTGAAGCCGCGGCCACGCCCCGAAGACGCCTCCAAGAAGCCTTCCCTGAGGGACTCCCCGCGAGAACGCACCTGTGAGGACGCGCCCGTGCCCTATCCCTGAGGGACTCCCCGTGAGGCCGCGCCGGCCAGTCGCCCCAGGAAGCATCATGAGGACGAGCCCGTGCTCCGTCCCCGAGGGACTACCCGTGAGGCCGCGCCGGCGACTGGACTGAGGAGAGAGGGGTCGCGAGGAACGAGCGACCCCTCTCGACGAGGGAAGGAGCCGGACAAGAGCGGCCTCACCGCGACGCGTTAGCGTCGCAATCAACGGGGAGGTCCTGAGATGTTCAGGTCGCCGGCGTGGAAGGCGTTCTGGGTCGGCTCCAGGCCGACCCTGATCAGCGACTCCACCACGTCGGCCGCACGGTCGACCAGGAACCCGAGATCCTTGCGCTCGGCGGTGGCGAAGTCACGCAGGACATAGCTCGCGGCGTCCATCCGGCCCGGCGGGCGGCCGATGCCGAACCGCACCCGCAGGTAGTCCTTGGTCGCCAGCGACTTGGTGATCGACTTCAGCCCGTTGTGACCGTTGTCGCCGCCGCCCAGCTTGGCCCTCAGCGCGCCGTACGGGATGTCCAGCTCGTCGTGGACCACGATCACCCGGGCCGGATCGACCTTGTAGAAGTCGGCCAGGGCCTTGACCGGTCCGCCGGACAGGTTCATGAAGGACAGCGGCTTGGCCAGCACCGCGGGGACACCCGCCAGGCGGCCCTCCAGCACCTCCGAGCGCGACCTGTGCGCCTTGAACCGCCCACCGGCGCGCGCGGCCAACTCGTCCAGGACCATGAACCCCGCGTTGTGCCGGTTTCCTACGTACTCCGGCCCGGGGTTTCCCAGGCCCACGACCAACCAGCGGTCCACGATCGGCATCCCCTTCATACGCGCGTCAGGGCGGCCCGGGACCGGGCCGCCCTGACAGATCTAGCAGAGAAAACTACTCGGCGCTCTCGGCACCCTCGGCGGCCTCGCCCCCGGCCGGAGCGGCCTCGGCGGCCTCGCCCTCGGCCGCCGGCTCGGCGGTCGGGGCCGCGGAGATGATCAGGACCAGCGCCTCGGGGTCGGCGGCGAGGGTCGTGCCCTTGGGCAGCTTCAGGTCGGCGGTGGTGATCTGGGTGCCGACCTCCAGGCCCTCGACGTCGACCTCGACGCCCTCGGGAATGTGGGTGGCCTCGGTCTCGACCGAGACGGAGACGAGCTGCTGGTCGAGGATGCCGTCGGCGACCTCACCGGTCACGATGACGGGAATGTCGACGGTGACCTTCTCGCCGCGCCTGACGAGCAGGAGGTCGACGTGCTCAAGGAAGCCCTTGATCGGGTCGCGCTGGACGCCCTTGGGCAGCGCGAGCTCGTCGACCGCACCCTCAAGGCGGATCAGCACGTTCGGCGTACGCAGGGCGAGCAGCAGCTCGTGACCCGGCAGGGACAGGTGCCTCGGCTCGGAGCCGTGTCCGTAGAGGACGACGGGCACCTTGTCCTCGCGACGGATCTTGCGGGCGGCGCCCTTGCCGAACTTGTCGCGGAGCTCGGTGGTGATTACCACTTCGGACATGACTGATCTCCTAGGGATCTCGAGAATCGGAAGATGCGTTCCCCCTCACCCGCCCTAGCGGAAGGCGTTACGAACGCAACCTGACAAGCCTACCGTGCTTATTGCTGTGTTGATTGCGACGCTGGGCCGACCACGCCCCCGGAGTGACTGCACAGTTCCGTGTCGAACCCCCTCGCCGCCCCCTCACCGGGACGGCCTGTGAGGCCGCGCCGGGGACTGGACTGAGGAGAGGGAGGTCGCAAGGAACGAGCGACCTCCCTCGACGAGGGAAGGAGCCGGACAAGAGCGGCCTCACCGCGACGCGCCAGCGTCGCCAACAACCCGTAAGGCCGCGCCGACGACTGGACTGAGGAGAGCAGGGCCGCGAGGCCGCTCACCTACGGGCCTCGTGAGGTCGTTTACCTACGGGCTCCCGTGAGGCCGCGCCGGCGACTGGACTGAGGAGAGCGGGGTCGCGAGGAACGAGCGACCCCGCTCGACGAGGGAAGGAGCCGGATAAGAGCGGCCTCACCGCGACGCGTTAGCGTCGCAAATAACACAGTTAGCTGTCGCCTTCGAAGAGGCTGGTCACTGAGCCGTCGCTGAAGACCTCGGTGATGGCCCGGGCGATCAGCGGGGCGATCGACAGGACCGTGAGCTTGTCGAACCTCTTGTCCTCGGGGAGCGGCAACGTGTTGGTGACGATGACCTCGGAGACCCTGGAGTTCTTCAGCCGGTCGACCGCGGGGTCGGAGAAGACCGCGTGGGTGGCCGCCACGACCACGTTGGTGGCGCCCTGCTCGTAGAGGGCGTCGGCCGCCTTGCAGATCGTGCCCGCGGTGTCGATCATGTCGTCGATCAGCACACAGGTCCGGCCCTTCACCCGGCCGACGACCTCGCTCACCTTCACCTGGTTGGCCACGTCGAGGTCGCGGCGCTTGTGGATGAAGGCCAGCGGGGTGCCCAGCGTGTCGGCCCAGCGCTCCGAGAGCCGCACCCGCCCGGTGTCGGGTGAGACGATCGTGGTCGTGTCCAGGTCGAGCTTGTCCTTGAGGTAGTTGACCAGGACGGGCATGGCGAACAGGTGGTCCACCGGGCCGTCGAAGAAGCCCTGGATCTGGGAGGTGTGCAAGTCGATCGACATCAGCCGGTCGGCGCCGGCCGTCTTGAACATGTCGGCCATCAGGCGGGCGGTGATGGGCTCGCGGCCCCGGCCCTTCTTGTCCTGGCGGGCGTAGCCGTAGAACGGCATGATCACGGTGATCCGCTTGGCGGAGGCGCGCTTGAGCGCGTCCACCATGATCAACTGCTCCATGATCCACTGGTTGATCGGCCCGGTGTGGCTCTGCATGACGAACGCGTCACAGCCACGGACCGACTCCTGGTAGCGGGCGTAGATCTCCCCGTTGGCGAAGTCGCGCAGCGTGGTCGGTGCCGCGTCGACTCCGAGGTGACTCGCCACCTCGTCCGCCAACTCCGGATGCGCCCGCCCGGAGAAGAACATCAGGTTCTTCTCGCCGGTCTGCTTGATGCCGCTCATTCCGTCCCCCTCGCCGGAGAGCACATCGATGTCCGCGCGACGCCGCGCCCACCGGGCCGCTCGCTCCGCTCACTCACGTCTGGCTCCCCTGCTGTTTCTCCGGCTCGGCGGCCTTCAGCGCCGCCTGAGCCGATCTGGTGCCCGCGCGCCTGCGCACGACCCACCCTTCGATATTGCGTTGCCGTCCGCGGGCCACCCCGATGCTCCCTGCCGGGACATCTCCGTCGATGACCGAACCCGCGGCCGTATATGCGCCGTCGCCGATGTTGACCGGCGCGACGAGCATGGTGTCGCATCCGACGAAGGCGTGCTCGCCCACCGTCGTGTGATGCTTGTTGACCCCGTCATAGTTGACGAAGATCGCCGAGGCGCCGATGTTGGCGCCGGCGCCGATCGTCGCGTCACCCACATAGCTCAGGTGCGGAACCTTCGCACCCTCTCCGACCTGGGCGTTCTTCATCTCGACGTACGTTCCGGCCTTGGCCTTGCGCGCCAGCACGGTGCCCGGGCGCAAATAGGCGTACGGCCCGACCAGGGCCTCGGGGCCGATCACGGCCTCGGTGCAGACGGCGTTGCGCACCAGCGCCCCCTCGCCGACGACGGTGTCGGTCAGCGTGCTGGCGGGACCGACCTCGGCGCCCTCGGCGACCGCCGTACGGCCGTGCAGCTGGGTACCGGGGTGGATCACCACGTCCTGTTCGAGGGTGACGTCCACATCGATCCAGGTGCTGGCCGGGTCGACCACGGTCACCCCGGCCCGCATGTGCGTCTCCAGCAGGCGCGCGTTGAGAACCTGGCGGGCGAAGGCGAGCTGTACGCGGTCGTTGACGCCCTCCACCTCCACGTAGTCGGCCGCGATGTGGGCGCCGACCCGGTGGCCGTCCTGGCGCAGGATCGCGAGGACGTCCGTGAGGTACTCCTCGCCCTGGGCGTTGGAGGTGGACACTCGCTTGACCGCGTCGGCCAGCAGGGACCCGTCGAAGGCGTAGACGCCGGAGTTCATCTCTTTGATCGCCCGCTGCGCGGGGTCGGCGTCCTTCTCCTCGACGATCTCCAGGACCGCCCCCGAGGCGTCGCGGATGATCCGGCCGTAGCCGTACGGGTCGGGAACCTCGGCCGTCAGCACGGTGACGGCGTTGCCGTCCTCGCCGTGCCGTTCGAGCAGGGCCGCGAGGGTCTCGGAGCGCAGCAGCGGCGTGTCGCCATAGGTCACCAGGACGGTGCCGCCGATGGTGCCCACCGTCTCCAGGACGGTACGGACGGCGTGACCGGTGCCCTTCTGCTCGGTCTGGACGACGACCTGCGCGTCGGGGCCGGTGTCGGCCAGATGCGCCTGGACCCGCTCCCGTTCGTGGCCGATGACAACGATGAGCCGCTCGGGTTCGAGCCCTCTTGCGGCGGCGAGCATATGGTCGACCAGGGTACGGCCGCACAGTTCATGAAGGATCTTTGGTGTTCTCGACTTCATCCGGGTGCCCTCGCCTGCGGCAAGGACAATCACGGCGGCCGGGCGCGGCACACTCACGGACGAGGCTCCCTCGGCGTCGCGGCTGAGACATGACGGAGCACGATGACGGACATCCACCCCCAGGGCATGGCACCGTCACCTGCTCGACAACGTGAGGATACCTTCCCGTTCGGGAACCCACCCAGCCGACTAGCCGAGCCAATAAAGCAGACATAAGAGACGGCTCCGGCACCAGGACTCGAACCTGGACAACAAGGACCAAAACCTTGCGGGCTGCCAATTACCCAATGCCGGATCGGCCAGACAGCAGGGGCGTCCCCCGCACGCCTGGCACCCCTACGATACAGAGCCCGCGGCGCCGAACGCGCGCCGTTTGAAAGCCGTCGTGCTCACGAAGTCGAGCGGCCCCGGCAACGAGCCTGGAGAACCCGTCGTTTGGCAGGTCAGACGCGGGTAGAACAGATTACAAAGCCGCTACGGCGCCAGCCCCAGAGGGTCAGCTTCCACACACTTGGTGCTTAGGGATTCCTAACTTACGATGGCGTAGGTTACGGTGGCGTAGCCGCACGTGAATCCTTGCCTTTTTCCGAGCCACCGCGAGGTAGCGCATGACCGTCATCGAAGAACGCCCTGCTCCGGGCCCCAAACCCGACGTAGACCCAGAGCCGAAAACACTGCCCGAGATCATCACCTTCGGGGTGGTCGTCGGTGCCCCGCTGATCGCCCTGGCCGCGGCCATCCCGTTCGCCTGGGGCTGGGGACTCGGCTGGTCCGACATCGTGATCGCGGCGGTCTTCTACGTGGTCACCGGGCTTGGTGTCACCGTCGGCCTGCACCGCCACTTCACGCACGGCTCGTTCAAGGCCAAGCGCCCGCTGAAGATCGCGCTGGGCATCGCGGGCAGCCTCTCGATGGAGATGTCGGTGCTCGACTGGGTGGCCACCCATCGCAAGCACCACAAGTTCTCCGACAAGGAGGGCGACCCGCACTCACCGTGGCGCTTCGGCACCGGCTTCGTGGCCGTGTCCAAGGGCCTGCTCTGGGCGCACATGGGCTGGCTGTTCGAGGCCGATCGGGCCAACCGCGAGAAGTACGCCCCCGACCTGGTCAAGGACCCGGACATCATCAAGCTGCACAAGTTCTTCCCGGTCCTGGCGATCACCACGATAGTCATGCCCGCCCTGCTGGGCGGCCTGCTGACCTGGTCGTGGTGGGGCATGGCCACCGGTTTCTTCTGGGGCACCCTGGTCAGGGTCGGCCTGCTGCACCATGTGACCTGGTCGATCAACTCCATCTGCCACGTCTTCGGCGAGGAGGTCTTCGAATCACGCGACAAGTCCCGCAACGTGTGGTGGCTGGCCATCCCCTCCTTCGGCGAGTCCTGGCACAACCTGCACCACTCCGACCCCACCTGCGCCCGGCACGGCGTGCTGAAGGGGCAGATCGACCTCAGCGCCGGCGTCATCCGCTGGTTCGAGAAGGCCGGTTGGGCCTACGACGTCCGCTGGCCCACCCCCGAACGCCTGGCCGCCAAACGCATCGCCGCCTGACACCCCTACCTCTCCTGCTACGGGGAGATGTTCTCTCCCCCGGGGACACTCCCCATGAGGCCGCGCCCGGCCACAGCCCGAGGGACTCCTCTGAGGACGTGCCTGAGACGTCTTCCTTGAAGGACTACCCGTGAGGCCGCGCCGGCGACTGGACTGAGGAGAGGGAGGTCGCGAGGTACGAGCGGCCTCCCTCGACGAGGGAAGGAGTCGGATAAGAGCGGCCGAGCCGCGACGCGTTAGCGTCGCCAATAGCACGCGTCGCCCATTGACTCGCGTCGCATTCGACACCCCGGAGCAGCATTATTAGAACCGTGAGCGAACCCCGACGGCGGATGTCAGGTAAGGAACGCCGGGAACAGCTGATCCAGATCAGCAGGACCCTGTTCGCGGAGAAAGGGTTCGACGGCACATCGGTCGAGGAGATCGCGGCGACCGCCAACGTCTCCAAGCCGGTGGTCTACGAGCACTTCGGCGGTAAGGAGGGCGTGTACGCGGTCGTCATCGACCGGGAGATGCAGAAGCTGTTGATCATGGTGACCGAGGCCCTGTCCGCCTCGCACTCGCTGATCAAGCTGGAGCGGGCGGCCCTGGCCCTGCTGGCCTACGTGGAGGAGAACAGCGAGGGTTTCCGCATCCTCGTTCGCGACTCGCACGCCGCCTCGGGGACCGGCACGTTCGCCAGTCTGATCAACGACATCGCCAGCCAGGTCGAGGACGTCATGGTCGACGAGTTCGTCGAACGGGGCTATGACCCCAAGCTGGCCCCCATGTACGCCCAGATGCTGGTCGGCATGGTCGCGCTGACCGGCCAGTGGTGGCTGGACGTGCGCAGGCCGTCGCGCGAGGAGGTCGCCGCGCACCTGGTCAACCTGGCCTGGAACGGCCTGACCGGGCTGGACCCGAGCCCTCGGCTCACCGCCTCCTCCCGCGGCCTGGGGCAGCGGCTCGCCCAGGCGCCGCAGCGCCCGGCCGACGCCGGCCCCCATCCACCGGGATCGCGCTCGGCGGGATCACGGTCGCCCGTGCCTCAGCCACCCTCGCCCCCGACCGAAAAGGAGCTACGGGAGCAGGAGAAGGCCCGTGAGCGGGCGCAGAAGGAACAGGAGAAGCTGCGCGAGCGCGAACAGCGCGAGGCCGAGAAGCTGGCCAGGGAGCAGGAGAAGGTCCGGCTCCGCGAGCAGCGGGAGCTGGAGAAGGCGCGCGAGCGGGAGCAGAAGGAGCAGCAGCGACTGCTGAGGGAGCAGGAGCGGGCCCGCGAGCGGGAGATGAAGGAGCTGGAGAAGGTGATGCTCCGCGAGGCCAGGGCCGCCGAACGCGAGGCCGTCAAGCGAGCGAAACTCGTTGGTGAAGAGAGGGAAAAGCTTGAGCCAAGTGAGTAAACAACAGCGCCCGTTGAGACGAAATTAACGTTCTGTTCAACAAAAGCGGGCATTCTGGTCATATGTCCGCTGAACTCGCCCGTTCCACCCCCGACGGACTTCCTCTCCCGCAGGAGCGCTTCCTCAACCGGGAGGAGAGCTGGCTCCAGTTCAACCAACGGGTTCTGGAGATGGCGGAGGATCCGTCCCTGCCGCTGCTGGAGAGAGTGCGGTTCCTTGCCATCTTCGCCAGCAACCTGGACGAGTTCTTCCGGGTACGGGTGGCCGGGCTGAAACGGCGGATGGCCACCGGCCTCCTGCTCCGCACGAAGAGCGGTTTGAAACCCCGCGAGGAACTGCCCAGGATCGCGGCGATCGCCAACGACCTCGCGCTGCGGCAGTCGGCCTGCTTCTACGAGCGGATCCGCCCGCAGCTGAGCGCCGAGGGCATCGAGATCGTGCGCTGGGACGACCTCGGCCGCGACGAGCGCACCGAGATGCGCAAGCTCTTCAGGGAGCGGATCAGGCCGGTGCTGACGCCGCTGGCCGTCGACCCCGCCCACCCCTTCCCGTACATCTCGGGACTCTCGCTGAACCTGGCCGTCACCGTCCGCAACCCCTCGACCGGCAACACGGTCTTCGCCCGGGTCAAGGTGCCCAGCCGGCTTCCCCGCTTCGTCACGGCGTCCATGAACCGTTTCGTCCCGCTGGAAGATGTCATCGCCGCTCACCTGGGGCAGCTTTTCAAAGGTATGGAGATCGTCGAGCACCATGCCTTCCGGGTGACCCGTAACGAGGACCTGGACGTCGACGAGGACGTCACCGAGAACCTCATGCAGGCCTTGGAACGCGAGCTTCTCAAGCGCCGCTTCGGCCCTCCGGTCCGGCTGGAGGTCGAGGACACCATCACCCCCGAGGTGCTGGACCTGCTGGTGGACGAGCTGGGAGTGGCCGAGCACGAGATCTGCCGGCTGCCGGGGCCGCTGGACCTGACCGGGCTGCACGCGATCGCCGACCTCGACCGGGGCGAGCTGACCTTCCGCCCGTTCGTGCCCGCGGAGGTGGTGCACGTCGAGGACGACATCTTCGCGGTGCTGCGCGAGCGGGACGTGCTGCTGCACCACCCGTACGACTCGTTCTCCACGAGCGTGCAACGGTTCATCGAGCAGGCCGCCGCCGACCCGAACGTGCTGGCCATCAAGCAGACCCTCTACCGCACCAGCGGCGACTCACCGATCGTGGACGCGCTGATCGACGCCGCCGAGGCGGGCAAGCAGGTGGTCGTGGTCGTGGAGATCAAGGCCAGGTTCGACGAGCACGCCAACATCACCTGGGCGCGCAAGCTGGAGCGCGCCGGATGCCACGTGGTCTACGGCGTCGTGGGGCTGAAGACCCACTGCAAGCTCGCCCTGGTGGTGCGGCAGGAGGTCTCGGGCGAGCTGCGCAGCTACTGCCACATCGGCACGGGCAACTACAACCCCAAGACCGCCAGGCTGTACGAGGATCTGGGCCTGCTCACCGCCGACCGGCTGGTCGGCGAGGATGTCACGGACCTGTTCATCCACCTGACCGGCTACTCCAACCACTCGGCCTACCGGCGGCTGCTGGTCGCCCCGCACTCCCTGCGCGGCGGCCTGCTGGCCAGGATCGAGCGGGAGATCTCCCATCAGGAGGCGGGCCGTCCCGCCGGCATCAGGATGAAGACGAACTCCCTGGTCGACGAGCCCATCATCGACGCCCTCTACCGGGCGTCGCGGGCCGGCGTACCGGTGGATCTGTGGGTGCGAGGGGTCTGCACGCTCCGCCCCGGCATACCGGGACTGTCGGAGAACATCCGGGTCAGGAGCGTGCTGGGCCGTTTCCTGGAACACTCGCGGATCTACGAGTTCGGCCACGGCCGGCGTCCGGAGGTCTGGATCGGCAGCGGTGACATGATGCGCCGCAACATCGAGCGCCGGGTGGAGGTGCTGGTCAAGGTCGCCAGCCAGCAGCAGCGGAACTACCTCAGCGGCCTGCTGGACCGGGCCATGTCCGACGACACCGCGACCTGGTGGCTCAACCCGGACGGGACCTGGGTCCGGCATCCCGGCGATGACCTGCAAACCTATCTGATCGGCACCCGTAGGTGGAGGGCCGTCGATGACTGAGCACGCCGCCCACCCGGACGGCATGATCCGCGCGGCCGGGGCGGTCGTCTGGCGCGGTTCACCGGACGCGCCGGAGGTCGCCCTCGTCCATCGGCCCAGGTACGACGACTGGTCGTTCCCCAAGGGGAAGCTGAAGAACGGCGAGCACGCCATCGCCGGCGCGCTGCGCGAGGTGGCCGAGGAGACGGGGATCACCGTGGAGCTCGGCCGGTCGCTGCCGCCGAGCCACTACACGAAGGGCGGGCTGCCCAAGCGGGTCGACTACTGGCTGGCCAGGATGGTCTCCGAGGAGAGCCGTACCGACAGGCGCGAGGTCGACGATGTGGTCTGGCTGCCTGTGCGGGAGGCCGCACGGCGCCTGACCTACGACTGGGACGCCGGGCTGCTCCGCGCGCTCGGCGCGGCATCGCCGACGACCACCCCGCTCGTGCTGGTACGGCACGCCCTGGCGGGGAACCGGCAGGACTGGAAGGGCGACGACGACGACCGGCCGCTCGACGAGAACGGCCTGAGGCAGGCCGAGGTGCTCGCGAGCGTGCTGGGCGCCTTCCGCCCCGCGGAACTGGTCAGCTCCCCCAGCAGGCGGTGCGTGCAGACCCTGGAACCGTACGCCGAACGGGCCGGCCTGCCGGTCCGGCTCGAACCCGCCCTGTCGGAGACCCACCACGACTTCCAGGCCTCCCTGCTCCTGGCCGAGAAGGCACTGGCCTCGAACCGGCCCACGGCGCTCTGCGGCCACGGCAAGACCCTGCCCGGGCTGATCTCCGAAGTCGGCGGCCGGTCCGGCGACGCGCGGCTGGCCAAGGGCGCGTTCACGGTGCTGCACCACAACGGCGGCCGTGTCGTGGCCATGGACCGCTACACCGTCTGACGCGATCTCCAGCCGGTCCCGGGCGCCTGGCGGCCGAGGGGCCGGGAGGACCTCAGAGAAGCTTCGCGACGGCGGCCGCGGTGTCGGCCCAGATCCGGGGGAACTCCTCGCCGGCGCGCTCGGCGCCGGCCCGCTCCACGCCGGTCAGCACGCCGTAGGTGTAGGTGTCCTCCCCCGCCAGACGGGCGTTCGCGGCCTCGGCTGCCAGCCGTTCCTGCGCGACGACGCCGTCCATGTGGGTGCCCAGCGCCTCCTGTACCGTCTCCGCCCGCTTGGCCAGCTTCTTCATACCGGGCACCTCCGCGGTGTAACGGGCCCGCTTGGCCGCCTTGCGCACTTCGTGCATGGCGAGCTCGCGCTCGGCGGGGTCCTCGATGGACAGCGCGGTGTCGTAGGCCCTGGCGACCCGGTGCCAGCTCTTGGCCGCGACGGCCTTCAGGGTCTCCGCGGGCCTGCCGGCGGCCTTGGTGAGCACGGGGGTGGCGATCAGGTCGTCGAGGGCGTCGAGCAGGGCGAAGTAGCGCTCGGAGCCGAGAGCGTCCCTGATCCGGTCGAGGGCCTCGTGCTCGTCGTCCAGCAGGTCGGAGCTGAGGCGGGCCCTGACCGGACCCACGATCAGCGCGCTGTCCAGGCTGTCGAGCCTGCTCGCGAACCGCTCGCGGATGACCTCCAGGTCGCGTGCCTCGCCGAGGACCGCGCCGAGCCACTTGAGCTCGTCCTGGACGCTCCCGGTGCCCCCGACGACCGTCCTGAACGACTTCATCGCGCTGCGGAGCCGCCGGGCGGCGACGCGCATCTGGTGCACGGCGTCCTCCTCGGCCTTACGGACCCGGGGGTCCTGCGTGAGCAACGCGCCGACCTGAGCGGTGAGATAACCGACGGCGACCTCACCCGCGGAACCCGGGGCCGTCCTGGCACGCGGCTGCTCGTGGGCCGCTCCGGCGCCACCGAGCAGGCGCGCGAGCTTGCTCGCCGATTCGGCGGGACTGGCGCCGGCCTTGCGCAGCCGCTTTCCGACCTTCTTCAGCAGCCTCTCGTCACCATGGAGGATCTCCGCCTCGACCTCGTGCCAGCGTTCGACGTGGGGTTCGTCGCCGAGCACGGTGCCCTTGACCCGGTCGTCGGCGATCTCGACCAGCCTCACCCCGGCACCGTTGACCAGCGTGGTGACGGCACGGCGGGTGTCCAACTCGGCGACGGGCGCCAGCGGGGCGCCCCGGGTGTAGGCGAGCACCAGATCCGCCAGTTCGGCAGGAACGATCTTGATGCTCCGGGTCAGCGGGTGGGTGATCTCCTGCCGTACCCCCTTGGCCTTGGGCAGCTTGAGGTGCCAGCCGGGATCGGTGCCGCCCCTGCGCCTTCTCAGGGTGATCCCCCGCGCGGCGAGCCTCAGATCGGGTGTGTCGAAGTAGAGGGCGACCAGCCGATGGGTCTTCGGGCCCACGACCTCCCCGACGCCCGGAAGTCCGGTGAGGTCCGGCAGCTGGTAATCCTCCGGCACATCGAACTTATCCTCGATCTCTATTGCCACAGGTCATCCCCTAATTTGCCCATATATCCATTCATGCCCGGTTGTCGGGCCAGAAACCCGCTCCTGAGATCACCGACCCACCGGCACCCACCGAACGGGCGGCGGCGCGTCACCCGGTCACTTCCCGGCGACCACGAAGATCCTGCGGAAGGGGAAGACCGTGCCGTACGGCCCGCGGGGGTAGGCCTCGCGGAGCAGGGCGGCGCAGTCGGCGAGGAAGCCGGCGGCCTCGGCGGGGTCCAGGCGGTCGAGCATGGGGCGCAGGGCGGTGCCGGTGATCCAGGAGAGCACGGCGTCGTCGCCGGGGAGCACGTGCAGGTAGGTGGTCTCCCACGCGTCCACCCGGCAGCCCAGTCGAGCGAGCAGGTCGTGATAGCCGGCCGGGTCGTCGACCGGGGAGGGGCGGGCCAGGTCGCCCAGCCGGTCGCGCCACCTCGTCCGGCAGAGCTCGCGGACCAGGGCGTGGCTGGGAGCATCGAAGTTGCCGGGAACCTGGAAGGCGAGCCGGCCGCCGGGGGCGAGGGCCTCCACCCAGCGCGGCAGCAGCTCGCGGTGGTCGGGCACCCACTGCAGGACGGCATTGGACACGATCACGTCGACCGGCCGCTCAGGGCGCCAGCGCGTGACGTCGTTGACGGAGAAGGAGAGCGAACCGCCCGCCGGCGCCTTCTCGATCATGGCGGGCGAGGAGTCGAAGCCGTGGACCCGGGCGTCCGGCCAGCGCCTGGCGAGCTCGGCGGTGAGCTCGCCGGTACCGCAGCCCGCGTCGACCACGTAGCCGGGATTCTCTACGGCTATCCTGGAAACCAGGTCGAAGAAGGGGCGCGCGCGCTCGTCGGCGTAGCGACCGTAGATCACGGGGTCCCAGGTATATCTCGACATCAAGACAATTGATATCCGGCGAGATATCTCGATGTCAAGACAGATAGACTCCCGGCATGACCCTGCACCACGCGGACCACGACTCCGGCCGTTCGGCCGGAGCGAAGGACGAGGTCGACCTGCTGGTCGCCGCCTGGAATCAGGAACGCCCGGACCTCGACGTGGAGCCGCTCCAGGTGCTCAGCCGGGTCTCCCGGCTGGCCCGCCATCTCGACCGCGCCCGCCGGGCCGCCTTCGCCGAGCACGACCTGGAGACCTGGGAGTTCGACGTGCTCACCGCCCTGCGCCGGGCCGGGGAGCCGTACCAGATGAGCCCGGGAGCCCTGCTCCGCGCGACGCTGGTGACGTCGGGGACGATGACCAACCGGATCGACCGGCTGGCCGCGGCCGGGCTGGTCAGGCGGCGCCCCGACCCAGAGGACCGGCGCGGCGTCCTGGTCTCCCTGACCGACGCCGGGCGGACCCGGGTGGACAACGCCTTCGCCGACCTGCTGCGCCGCGAACGCGAGCTCCTCGCGAGCCTGCAGGAACGCGAACAGCAGGCCCTTTCGGACCTGCTGCGCACGCTACTCGTCCCTTTTGACGCGACCGGCACCGGAGCGCACTGACCTCCTGTGCCCGAGGGCGGCGGGATAAACCCGGCGCGCCCGAAGGATGTTCCCAGCCACCCTCTCGGGCCTCAACGCACGGCCCCGGGAGGCTCACTCGCCCAGGCGGTCGGCCAGCTCCAGCCACTCACCCTCGATCGAGTCCTTCTCCGCGAGGATCTCCTTCAGCTGCGCGTCGAGCGAGGCCAGCCGCTCGTAGTCGGCGGCGGCGTCGGCCATGGACTCGTGCAGTTTCGCCTCGCGACCGCTCAGCTTGTCGAGCTGGCGTTCCAGCCGGGAGAGCTCCTTGCGGAGATCGCGCTCCTCACGCGCCGACAGACCGGCCGCCGTCTCCTTCGCGACCGCGGCCGAGGTGGCGGAGGCCGCACCGGAGACCGCGCCGGACGCCGCGCGCGCGGACAGGGCCGCGCCCGAGGCCCGCCGGGACAGGTACTCGTCCACTCCGCCGGGGAGCATCGACAGCCTGTGGTCACCGAGCAGGGCGACGGTCTTGTCGGTGACCCGCTCCAGGAAGTAACGGTCGTGACTGACCAGGATCAGCGTGCCCGGCCAGCCGTCGAGCAGGTCCTCCAGCTCGTTGAGCGTCTCGATGTCGAGGTCGTTGGTCGGCTCGTCGAGCAGCAGCACGTTGGGGTCGTCCATCAGGAGGCGGAGCAGCTGCAGGCGGCGCCGCTCGCCACCGGACAGGTCACCGACGACCTTCCACTGCGCGTCCCCCTTGAAGCCGAGGCGCTCCAGCAGCTGGGAGGCGGTCCACTCCTTCTTGCCGACCTGCACGAACTTGCGGACCTCCTCGACGGTCTCCAGCACCCGGCGCTCAGGGTCGAGCTCGCCCAGCTCCTGCGACAGGTGCGCCAGGCGGACCGTCTTGCCGCGTACCAGCCTGCCCGAGTCGGGGTGCACGGTACCGGCGAGCAGGCGGAGCAGCGAGGACTTGCCGGAGCCGTTCACTCCGATCAGGCCGATCCGGTCGCCGGGACCGAACTGCCAGGTCGAGTGGTCGAGGACCAGCGGTCCCTGGCCGGGTCCCCCGGCGTGCAGCGTGACGTCCTCAAGGTCGTAGACCGTGCGTCCCAGCCGGGCCGCGGCGAACTTGACCAGTTCGACGCTCTCCCTGGCCGGAGGCTCGTCGGCGATCAACGCCTGGGCCGCGTCGATGCGGAACTTGGGCTTGGAGGTGCGGGCGGGCGGACCCCGGCGGAGCCAGGCGATCTCCTTGCGCATCAGGTTCTGGCGGCGGGCCTCGGAGGCGGCGGCCAGCCGGGCGCGCTCGGCCTTGGCCAGCACGTACGCGGCGTACCCGCCCTCGTAGCGCTCGACCGAGCCGTCTGTGACCTCCCACGTCCTGGTGGAGACCGCGTCGAGGAACCACCGGTCGTGGGTGACGACCAGCAGTGCCGTCCTGCGGCCGGCCAGGTGCCTGGCGAGCCAGTCGATGGCCTCGATGTCGAGGTGGTTGGTGGGCTCGTCCAGGATGATCAGGTCGTGCTCGTCGATGAGCAGCTTGGCGAGGGCGGTACGGCGCCGTTCACCTCCCGACAGGCTCCCGGCGAGCGCGGTCAGGTCGATGTCGCCGAGCAGGTTGGCGAGGATCTCACGGATGCCCGCGTCACCCGCCCACTCGTGCTCGGACCTGTCACCGAGGACGATGTCGCGCACCGGCCGCGCCGGGTCGAGGTCGTCGCCCTGCGACAGCACCCCTACCTGGAGCCCCCGGTTATGGGTGACCCGCCCGGCATTGGGCTTGAGGTCACCGGCTATCACCGAGATGAGGGTGGTCTTGCCACCACCGTTGCGGCCGACCACGCCGATGCGGTCGCCCGCCTCGATGCCGAGTGAGACGTCGTTGAGCAGGGGCTTGGGACCGTAGGAGTGGGAGACCGACTCAAGATTGACCAGATTCATCGCCAGACAAGCGTATCCGCTCCCGGCCCACGCGGCCCCCGCCGCGAGAACCGTCCCGTCCCTGACGGCGCCTTCGGGCGCCTCCATCGGATGGCCGCCTCGACCGGCGAGACCGGCCGGTCGTGCCCGCGGAGACGGTGACCACGACGGTGACCACGGGGAGCCTAGACGACCACCGGGCCGGGCACGGGGCCGTGGGCGGTGATGACGTCGCGCGCCACGCCGGCGTCCTTCAGGCAGGCTGCCAGCTCGCCCGCGTGGGCCGCCGACCGGGCGAGGAAGGCGCAGGTGGGCCCGGAACCGGAGACCAGCGAGCCGAGGGCGCCCTGCTCCCGCCCCGCGTCCAGGGTGCGGGCCAGCGAGCCGCGCAGCGCCACGGCGGCGGGCTGCAGGTCGTTGCCGAGCTGGACACCAAGGGCCTCCGCGTCACCCTCGCGGAGCGCGGCCAGCAGTGCCTCGGCGGCCTGGGGCCAGGCCACCAGCTCGCCGCTCGCCTGGCGGAGGCGGTCGCACTCGGCGTAGACCGCGGCCGTGGACAGGCCGCCGTCGGCCAGCGCGAACACCCAGTGGAAGGTGCCCGCGACGTCCAGCGAGGTCAGCCGCTCTCCCCTGCCGGTGCCGACCGCGGTACCGCCGAGCAGCGCGAAGGGGACGTCGCTGCCGAGGTCGGCGGCGATCTCCATCAGGTCCTCACGCGGCAGGCCGAGACCCCAGAGCTCGTTGCAGGCGACCAGGGCCGCGGCGGCGTCGGCGCTGCCGCCCGCCATGCCGCCCGCCACCGGGATCGACTTGCGGATGAGCAGGTTCACCCCGTACGGGCGGCCCGCGTGCCCGGCCAGCGCGAGGGCCGCCCGGATCGCGAGGTTGTCGCCGTCCTCGGGCACCTGGTCCGCGGACTCGCCCTCCACTCGGACACTCATCCCGGTCTCCGCGGTGGCCGTGACCTCATCGAAGATCGAGACGGCGTGGAAGACGTTGACGAGGTCGTGGTAGCCGTCATCCCGTAGCGGGCCGACGGCAAGTTGCAGGTTGACCTTCGCTGGTACGCGGACGGTCACGGAGTTCATGCGTCCCCCATGGGGGCTCGCTCACTGGTCACGACGTCAGATCGTAACGGGATCCCTCCCCCCCGCACGCAAACGAACCGGCAAATCACACTATGTACCGCTTTTAGGCGTACGGTTCTCCGCGATCCTCGCGAAATCCTCGACCCTGAGCTGCTCGCCGCGGGTGGCGGGGTCGATCCCGGCGGCCCGCAGCGCCCGCTCCGCGGCGGGGGCCGTACCGGCCCAGGAGGCGAGGGCGGCCCGCAGGGTCTTGCGACGCTGGGCGAAGGCGGCGTCCACCACCGCGAAGACCTCCTCGCGGGTGGCCACCGTCGTGGGCGGCTCCCGCCTGACCATCGCGACCAGGCCGGAGTCGACGTTGGGAACCGGCCAGAAGACGGTGCGGCCGACGGGACCGGCCCGGCGGACGTCGGCGTACCAGGCCGCCTTGACCGAGGGGATGCCGTAGACCTTGGAACCGGGGGCGGCGGCCAGCCGGTCGGCGACCTCGGCCTGGACCATGATCAGAACCTTGCGCAGCGACGGCTGCGTCTCCAGCAGGTGGAGCACCACCGGGACCGACACGTTGTAGGGAAGGTTGGCGACCAGCGCGCTCGGCCGCTCCGCGGGCAGATCCTCGGGCAGGACACGCATGGCGTCGGCGAGCACCACGGTGAGCCGGTCGGCGAGCTCCGGGGCGTGCCGGTCGACCGTCAGCGGCAGCTGGGCGGCGAGCACGGGATCGATCTCCACCGCGATCACGCCGCGGACCTCGGGAAGCAGCGCGAGCGTGAGCGACCCCAGCCCTGGACCCACCTCGATGACCACGTCGTCGGGCTCAAGTTCGGCCACCCTCACGATCTTGCGGACCGTGCCCGCGTCGATCACGAAGTTCTGGCCGAGCTTCTTCGTAGGACGAATATTGAGCTTGTCCGCCAAAATACGTATTTCCGCTGGACCAAGAAGGCTCATGCTGGTCCCTCACGCAGTGGCCCGGACCGCACGCCCGCCGGACCGTTGTGGTCTCCGATTTGTCTGCCTCGATCACCCAAGGTCGCTCTCCCATGTCACCTGACAAGTTTCCCGCACCGAAGCCCATGCGAGGACGCGTGATGGAGCACGAGAGGTTCCGTTGTGGATAACGTTGCCATACGGGGGACCGACTGCGAGGAAGGGAACCTTCCCGGTGAAGAGGACGTGAACCAGCCCGGTGTCGAAGGACTGCGATCCACCGACCCCGAGCGCATCGGGGCCTACCGCCTGCTCGGGCGCCTTGGCGAGGGCGGGATGGGGACCGTCTACCTGGCACTGGCGCCGGCCGGACGACCGGTCGCGCTCAAGGTGGTGAAGGCGGAGGTCGCGGTCGAGGACGGCTTCGCCGCGAGATTCCACGCGGAGGTCGAGAACGCCCGGCGGGTGGCCTCGTTCTGCACGGCGCAGGTGCTGGACAACGGCACCGGCGACGACAACCGGCCGTACATGGTCACCGAGTACATCGCGGGCACGCCGCTGTCCCGCCAGATCTCCGAGCACGGCGCGCTGGAGCCCGGAACGCTGCACGGCGTGGCCCTGGGGGTGGCGGCGGCGCTGGCCGCGATCCATGTCGCCGGCCTGGTGCACCGCGACCTCAAACCCGCCAACGTGATCCTGTCCATGTCCGGGCCCCGGGTGATCGACTTCGGCATCGCCAGGGCCCTTGACTCCACGCACAGCTTCACCCGCTCGGGCGAGGTACTCGGCAGCCCCGGCTGGTGGGCCCCTGAGCAGGTCCGTGGCCTGGCCGTCACGCCGGCCGCGGACATCTTCGCCTGGGGCTGCCTGGTCGCGTACGCGGGCAACGGCCGCCACCCCTACGGGCGGGGCGACCTGATAACGATGGCCACCCGGCTGCTCAACAGCCCGCCCGACCTGGGGGCGCTCCCCGCCCCGCTGAACGACCTGGTCCGCCGCGCGACCGCGATGGACCCCTACCAGCGGCCCACCGCCCAGGACCTGCTGATCGCCCTGGTCGGCGGCGGGATCGCCGCTCCGTCCTCACCGGCTCCCACCCGGGCCGACCCGCCCACGTTGATAGCCAGTGACCTGCTCCACGAGTCCTGGCAGCCACCCGCCAACGTGGAGCCCGACTCCACCCAGACGCTCAGCGCGCTGAACCTGGGGACGCGGTTTCCCGCCCCGCCGATCCAGGAGCCGGCAGACCCGGCCACCGCACCCGCCACGCCCGCGCCGCCCGGCCCTTCCACGGCACCGGCACCTGCGGACTCCCTCTCGCCCTCGCGGCCCGAGCCCACGACATCGCCGTCACAACCGTTCACCGGCCCCGTCCCGGCCCGGACGGCACCCCGGCGGCGCTGGCTGTTCGCCGGGCTGGCCGTGCTCGCGGCACTGGCCGTCACGGTCGTCGTGCTGCTGAACCTGCGCGGCCCGGACCTGGGTGACCGGGGGGAGGCCCGGGCGGGCAGTACCGGCGGCACCAGCGGCACCGGCGCCACCCGCGCCACCGACGTGGGCCGCAGGGTCACGACAGGCTCCTTCCTCAAGGACCCGCAGCTGATCATCCCGCGCACCCCGACGTGCGGACTCACCGTCTACGAGGGCGCCACCCCGGTACGCGGCATGCTCTGCACGATCCCGTGGACGCTGGTCAACACCGGCGGGGAGGCGGCCCGGCTCAGCCGCACCCCGCTCACCCTGCTCGACGACGTCGGCACGGCGCACACCGCCGAGGGCTCCTCGACGGAGCCGCCGGCCACCCTGCCCCCCGGGGCGAAGGTGGACGGCGTCCTGGTCTACGACCTGCCCCCGTCCCGCAAACCCGCGAAGCTGACCGGAACGGTGATCGAGGGCGGCGGGGAGATAGAGGTGAGGGTGTCATGAGGCTGCTGCTCTCTCTCGTGGCCGCGGCCGCGATCGCGTGGTCGTCCACCGGGTCCGCCTGGTCCGATGCCGCTTCCGCCCCGGCCGCCGACTGCACCGGAACGGGCGCGAGCGACTTCGACGGCGACGGGGTGGACGACATCGCGGTCGGCGACCCGTTCGCCGACCCCGGCGGGCTGGCCGGCGCGGGTGCCGTGCACGTGCTGTTCGGCCGGGGGGAGGCTGGGAAGGCCGTGACCGTCGCCGAGACCGAGGCGGGTGACGGCTTCGGGTGGTCGGTGCGGCTGGCCAGGATCGACGGCGACGGCTGTGCCGACCTGCTCATCGGCGCCCCGTACGCGGACGTGGCGGGCTACCGGGACGCGGGCGCGGTCTACGTGGTGCACGGCGGCCCCGACCCCAGGACGATCCGCCTGGTCTCTCCCTCCCCCGAGGCCGACGCTCACTTCGGCTGGTCCCTGGCCTCCGGCGGAACGCTGGTGGCGGTCGGCGCCCCGCACGAGAACGCCGACGGTGTCGCCGACTCCGGCGCGGTCTACCTGTTCGACACCGAGACCTCCGGCGAGGGCCGGCGGATCTCCCAGGAGTCCAAGGGCGTCACGGGCAACGGCGAGGTCGGCGACATGTTCGGCTGGTCGCTGGCGATCGGCAAACTGGGCGGCATCCCCGGCGAGCCGGATCTCGCGGTCGGATCGCCGTACGAGAACGACGACGGAACGGGGCCCCAGGCCGGCGGGGGCAAGCTGGACGCGGGGGCACTCACAGTGATCTTCGACGTACGCGGGTCCCGGAGCGAGTACCGGAGCAAGAAGTGGGACCTCCGCGAGATCGTCGACGCCGGCGCGGGCGACCTGTTCGGTTACGCGATGGCCTACACCGAGGAGGGCGACGTCGGCTATCTCGCGGTGAGCGCCCCGCTCGGTGACGGCGGGGGCGTGCAGGACTCCGGCCTCGTCCAGTTGTTCCAGGCCTCAAGCACCCTGGAGATCGCCCCTGCCGCCACCTTCGACCAGGGCTCCGAGGGAGCGGCGGGCGAGGGATACGGGTTCTCGCTGGCGTTCACCGCCTCCGGAGGGGTCAGGCTCGCCGTGGGCGTGCCCTTCGACGGCTCCGACCGGCGCGGCGGCGTGCGACTGGTGCCGGTGGGCGACCCGGCGGGGAGCCGGCTGATCACCCAGAGTCAGGCCGGCGACCACTTCGGCTGGTCCGTTGGGTTCAGTGGTAACCGGCTGGTCGTCGGCGCCCCCGACCAGGCGGGCGTGGGAACGGTCATCCTGCTGGGCCGCAACGACGCCCGGGGCGTCCCGCTCTCACCGGGCACCGGAAAGATCCCCGCCCTGGACGGCGGCGCCTCCGCCGACTTCGGCGCCGCGGTGGGCTGAGCGACGTCACGCGAAGCTCGTCGGTGCGTGACCCGCGGTCGTGGACCTGGCCGGGGCGGCCGTCCCACCCGTCACCAGGAGCCGAAGACGGTCTCTCCGTTGGCGCTGACGGCGGCGGCGAGGTCGGCGAGGTCGATCTCCTTGACCTCCGCGAGGCAGCGCAGCGTGAGCGGGATGAGGTAGGGCGCGTTGGGCTTGCCCCGGTGCGGCGTGGGCGGGAGGTAGGGCGCGTCGGTCTCGACGAGGATCAGCTCCCTCGGCGCGACCCTCGCGGCCTCGCGGAGGTATCCGGCGTTCTTGTAGGTGACCGGCCCAGAAAATGACATGAAATATCCGGCATCGACGCACTGCTTCGCCATCTCGGCGTCACCGGAGAAGCTGTGGAAGACCACCACCTCCGGGGCGCCCTGCTCGGCCAGCACGCGCAGCACGTCGTCGTGGGCCTCGCGGTCATGGATCACCAGGGCCTTGCCGGTCCGCTTGGCGATCTCGATGTGCGCCCGGAAACCGGCGTGCTGGTCGTCCTTCGACGCCCAGTCGCGGTAGTAGTCGAGCCCGGTCTCCCCCACCGCCCTGACATGCGGCAGGCGGGCCAGCCGCTCGATCTCGGCGAGGGCCTCCGGCGTCGCGGCGTGCGCCTCGTTGGGATGGATGGCCACCCCGGCGTAGACGTCGGGATGGAGCGCGGCCGTCTCGGCGTTCCAGCGCGAGGACGGCAGGTCGTAGCCGATCGTGACGAGCCGCGTCACGCCGACGGCGCGGGCCTCGTCGAGGATGCCCTCGACGCTCGCCTGGGCCGCCTGCGCGGCCTGCGCGACCGGATCTCCCGAGGACGCCTGGCGGTTGCCCACCATGATGTCCAGGTGACAGTGGCTGTCGAACACCTCTGCCGGCAGGGGCTCGGGGGCGGCGGGAAGCTTCTGCGTGCTCACGCCGTCCAACCTACCGAGGAGCCGGCCCGGCCCGCGCCCGGCGCCCCCGCGCGGACCGGCTCATTCCCAGGCCCCGGGCGCACCGGCCCGCCCATCGGCGGGTACCGGGCAGGGGCCGGCAGCCCCTGCCCAGAGCCAGGCCCCGGCCCGCGGCTCCGAACACCCGCCGGCCGGGTGAGACCGGTCCGCTCCCAGGCCCGGGGGCCTTCGCCGCTACTCGCCCAGACGGGCCAGTTCCTCGTCGACGATCTTCGGGTCGAGCTTGACGAAGAGCGGGGTCGGCGGGGAGAGCGGGGTGCCCACCCGGATCGGGACGGACTCCCAGCGCGCGGCGCCGTCGTAGGAGCCGGTGATGATCGGGTAGCTCCGGCCGTCCTCGTCGGCGACCTCCTGAATCTCCGGCATGCCAGCCCAGACACCGGTGCCGCCGAGCATCGCGTAGATCTTGTTGGAGGAGTTGGGCAGCACCGGGGTCAGCAGGGTCTTGGCGTCGTCCACCACCTGCAGGGCGACGTGCAGGATGGTCTTCACCCGCTCGGGGTTGTCCTTGATCTTCCAGGGCTCCTGCTCGGCCAGGTACCTGTTGGCCTCGCGGATGACCTCGAACGCCTCGTTCGTCGCGTTCTTGAACCGGCACTGCTCGAACTCGGCCGCGACCTTCGGGAAGGCCGAGCGGCTCCGCTCCAGCATGGCGCGGTCGACCTCGGTGAGGTCGGCCGCCTCGGGGATGACCCCGAAGTTCTTGGCGGCCATCGAGATCGAGCGGTTCACCAGGTTGCCCCAGGCCGCCACCAGCTCGCCGTTGTTGCGGTTGAGGAACTCCGACCAGGTGAAGTCGGTGTCCTGGTTCTCCGGGCCCGCCACCGCGATGTAGTAGCGCAGCGCGTCGGCGTCGTAGCGCTCCAGGAAGTCACGCACGTAGATGACGACCTGGCGGGAGGAGGAGAACTTGCGTCCCTCCATGGTCAGGAACTCGCTGGAGACGACCTCGGCGGGCAGGTTCAGCGCGCCGAGCGAGCCCGGCTTGCCGTCGCGGGCCCCCTGGCCGTTGTAGCCGAGCAGCATCGCCGGCCAGATCTCCGCGTGGAAGACGATGTTGTCCTTGCCCATGAAGTAGTAGCCGAGGGCCTCAGGGTCCTGCCACCAGCGGCGCCAGGCCTCCGGGTCGCCGGAGCGGCGCGCCCACTCGATGGAGGCGCTGAGGTAGCCCACGACCGCGTCGAACCAGACGTAGAGCCGCTTGTTGGCCTGGTCGCTCCAGCCCTCCAGCGGGATCGGCACCCCCCAGTCGAGGTCGCGGCTGATCGCGCGGGGGTGCATGTCGCCGAGCATGTTCAGGGCGAACTTCAGCACGTTGGGCCGCCAGTCGCCCTCCTTGGAGCGCAGCCACGACGCCAGAACCTCGGCGAACGCGGGCAGGTCGAGCATGAAGTGCTCGGTCTCCACGAAGACCGGCGTCTCCCCGTTGACCTTGCTCACCGGGTTGATCAGCTGGACCGGGTCGAGCTGGTTGCCGCAGTTGTCGCACTGGTCGCCACGGGCGCCTTCGTAACCACAGATGGGGCAGGTGCCCTCGATGTAGCGGTCGGGCAGGGTGCGCCCGGTGGAGGGCGAGATGGCGCCCATCGTGGTCTGGGGGAAGATATAGCCGTTGGCGTGGAGTCCCTTGAAGATCTCCTGTGCCACCGCGTAGTGGTTCACGGTCGTGGTCCGGGTGAACAGGTCGTAGGACAGGCCGAGCGCCTGGAGATCCTCGACGATCACCCTGTTGTAGCGGTCGGCGAGCTCGCGGGCGCTCAGGCCCTCCTTGTCGGCCTGCACCTGGATCGGGGTGCCGTGCTCGTCGGTCCCGCTCACCATGAGCACCATGTTGCCCGCCATCCGCTGATAGCGGCTGAAGACGTCGGATGGCACGCCGAATCCGGAGACGTGCCCGATGTGGCGGGGGCCGTTGGCGTAGGGCCAGGCGACCGCGGTCAGGATGTGCTGGGACATGGTGCCCAGCCTAAGGGACGCGGGCTCAGGCCTTGGTGCTCTCCCTGCCGGTAGTGGAACCCTCCACCGCCTCGGCGGCGCGCTTGACGGCCTCGGCGGCCTCCTCCGCCGCGGAGGCGGCCACGTCGATGGGCGTCTCCTTGGTACGGCGGATGCCGAGGATGCTGATGAACAGCGCGGCGAAAATCGTCTGGAAGCTCACGATCAGCGCGGTGGCCGAGGGCACGACGAGGCGCAGCGACTCCGAGGGGATCAGCGGGCCGAAGCTACGGGTCTGCCAGTGGACCAGGGAGGCGACCAGGCCGCCCAGGCCGCCCAGGGCCAGCAGCCCGCCGACGACCAGCCCCTTCTCCAGGGAGACGATGTCGATGAGCTTGCGCACCCGCCGATCTTCCGGCAGGAAGCCCTCCTCGGCCGCGTACACCTTGGTGAACAGCGCGAACAGCACCGCCTGGAAGCCGATCACCACCATGGCGGAGGCGCCGACCAGGGTGTCGACGTCGAAGGCGAGCTTTCCGATGTAGACCGGGCCGAAGGTCAGGGCGGCGCCCGCGACCAGGCCGAGGGTCATCAGCACCAGGCCGGGGATGAAGAACAGCCAGCGCGGGCTGTAGAGCATCAGGAAGCGCAGGTGGCGCCAGCCGTCGCGCCAGGAGCGCAGGTGCGGCGGGCGGGAGCGGCCGTCGGGCGAGAGCGTGGTGGGCACCTCGCGTACGTCCAGGCCCGACAGGGTCGAGCGGACCACCATCTCGCTGGCGAACTCCATGCCACCGGTCTGCAGGCCGAGCCTGAGGATGGACTCGCGCCGGAAACCGCGCAGGCCGCAGTGGAAGTCACCGATCGCGCTGGGGAAGAAGAGGCGTCCGATGAAGGAGAGCACCGGGTTGCCCAGGTAGCGGTGGAGCGGGGGCATGGCGCCCGGCGCGATGCCGCCCTTGAACCGGTTGCCCATCACCAGGTCGGCGCCGTCACGGAGCTGCTCGACGAACGGCAGCAGCGCCGTGAAGTCGTAGGAGTCGTCCGCGTCGCCCATGATGACGTAGCGGCCGCGCGCGGCGCGGATGCCACCCATCAGGGCGTTGCCGTACCCCTTGGCGTCAACGTGCACGACCCGGGCCCCAGCCTCGCGCGCGAGCTGCTGTGAGCCGTCGGTGCTGCCGTTGTCGGCGATCAGCACTTCCCCGTCGATCCCGTGTTCCCGCATGCAGGCGAGTGCCTTGCGTACGCAGGTCTCCACGGTCTCCGCCTCGTTCAAACAAGGCATGACCACGGTCAGTTCCACGTCTCAACCCTTCACTCACGGCACAGGCCAATCTCACCATGATGCCCTCTGAAGCCCCTCGCCCGGGTCAACTCCCTGAAACGGCTGGCATCCTGTAAGGCATGGTGACCGTCGCCGACCGCCCTCGCCTGGACGTGCCTTTGCCTGACCGGATCCCTCGCCTGCGAGCCTTCCTGTACCGGCATCGCCTCTTCGTGGCCGCCCTCGTGCTGGCGTTCCTGCTGCGTGTGGTCACCATGCTCGGCTATGGCCCGGCCCTGTGGTTCAACGACTCCTACGAGTACGTCTCCGGGGCGGTGAACCCCGACCGGCCCAGTGCGCTGCGCCCGAACGGCTACTCCTTCCTGCTCCTGGCGCTGCGGCCGCTGCACAGCTTCGGCCTGGTGGTCTTCGTGCAGCACCTGATGGGCCTGGGCATCGCGGTGCTGATCTACACCCTGCTGCGCGGCAGGTTCGGCCTGCCTGGCTGGGGGGCGACGCTGGCCGCGGTGCCGGTGCTGTTCGACGCGTACCAGATCCAGCTCGAACACCTGGTCATGTCCGACGCGATGTTCATGCTGCTGGTCGTGGCCGTGATCACGCTGGTGCTCTGGCACCGGCGGATGTCCTGGCGGGTCGGCGCGGTGATCGGGCTGCTGCTGGCCCTCACCGCGCTCACCCGGTCGATCGGCCTGCCGATCCTCGCGCTGGTCGTGGTCTACCTGCTGGTCAAGCGCACGGCCTGGAAGACGATCGCGGCGATGATCACCGCGTGCGCGCTCCCCGTGGTCGGCTACATGGCCTGGTTCGCCTCCGCGTACGGCAACTTCGCGATGACCAACAGTGACGGCGCGATCCTCTACATGCGGACGGCGCTCTTCGCCGACTGCGAGAAGATGCGGATCGACCCCCGCGAGGAGCTGGAGCTGGCGCTGCTGTGCATCAGCGCGCCGCCGGGCCAGCGCGGCTTCTCCGGGCAGAAGTACCTCTGGTGGGCACAGAACGGCCAGCGCTTCCACGCCTTCGGGGTGGGCAGCACGTTCACCCCGGAGACCAACAAGACGGCGGGCGCGTTCGCCCAGCGGGCCATCCTGTCCCAGCCGCTCGACTATCTGAGCCTGGTGGCCGGCGACTTCTTCCGCGCCTTCCGCTGGGACCGGCCGCGCTTCCCGGATTTCAACACCTACCGGCAGTACGAGTTCCTGCCGGAGAACAAGATCCTCCCTGCCTGGTCGTCGTACCGGGGCAACACCGACACCGACGCGCAGAAGTACGATCCGGGCCTGCGGACCGCGCCGATCCAGGGCAAGCCACGCGTGATCGGTACCGACGTCCACGACCCGTGGGCGGGCTTCATGCAGGGCTACCAGCGGATCGTCCGGCTGCCCGGCCTCGTGATCGGCGTGCTGCTGCTGATCGGCCTGGCCGGGGTGGCGGTGCGCTGGCGCAGGCTGGGTGGCCCCGTGCTGCTGCCGTGGCTGGCTGCCCTCGGTCTCATCCTGGCCCCGGCCGCGACCGCCGAGTTCGACTACCGCTACCTGCTGCCCGCGGTGCCACTGGCCTGCCTGGCGGCCGCGATCTCGCTGCGCCACGGGTTCTCCCGGCCCGCCGCGTCCGGCACACCTGCCGCGCCCGTCACGCCCAGCTCCGGAACAGCATCCGCGACCACCACTGGGAGTGCGGGATGACCTCGGCGGCCAGCACCGGGTAGAGCCACCAGAAGTTGACCAGCGCCAGCAGGGTGAAGGCCCCGACGACCGCGGCCCCGAGCGCCCTGCGGTTGGGCGCGGCGTCGGCCCGCCCGATGATCAGCCCGGCGACCATGGTCAGCGCGAGGATCATGAAGGGGACCATGGTGATCGCGTAGAACAGGTACATGGTCCGGTTGTCGGCGAGGGCGTAGTAGAACCAGGGGAGCCAGCCCGCGGCGTAGCCGAGGAGCAGGGCCCCGGCGCGCCAGTCGCGGGTGGCGACGTACCAGGCGATCATGGCGATGAGGGCGGCCAGGCCGCCGTACCAGATGACCGGGGTGCCGACGCCGAGCACCGCCTCGGCGCAGTTGTCGGCGCCGCACCCGGTGCCGGGGCTCTCGTAGTGGAACGCCACCGGGCGCGAGAGGATGGGCCAGGTCCAGGGTGTGGACTGGTAGGTGTGCCCCTCGCTCAGCCCGGTGTGGAAGCTCAGCACCTGGAAGTGGTAGCTCAGCCAGGAGCGGAGGGAGTCGAAGACGAAGAACCCGGGGCCCTGCGAGGTCGCCTGCGCCCAGTTGCGGCCCCAGCCGAGCGACGAGGCGAACCAGCCGGTCCAGGAGGCGATGTAGGTGAGGGCCGGCAGCAGGCCCATCGCCAGCAGGACGCCGGTCAGGTCCCGGTTGACCACTCCCAGGTACGGTCTGCGCAGGCCGATGGCCCGGCGGGCGCCGGCGTCCCAGACCAGGGACATGATCGCGAAGGCGACCAGGAAGAAGATCCCCGACCACTTGACCGCG
>NZ_JBEOWJ010000033.1:0-131053 GCF_040295965.1 Streptosporangium sp. NPDC002544
GTGGTCGCGGTGGTCGCACTGCCCCGCCTGCTGGGCCGGGGCGAATGGGCTGATCGCGCACCTCGTCTGGCGATCTCCGTCTGGCTGGCCGCCTGCGCCTCCGCGGCCGCCTCCGCGGTCTTCTCGATGCTCGCTGTCGCGATCCCGGCCAGTGTGATCGGCCATGGCCTGGCCGAGTTCTTCGAGGCGTGCGCGGACATGCTCTCCGACGGCGCGTCCCTCACCTCCCCGGGCGCTCGCGTCGCCCTGCTCGGCGCCGGGCTGATCGCGGGCAGGATCGCCTACTGCGGAGCGGCCATCCTGGTCAGAGCACGACGGGAACGACGGCGGCACGCCGAGATGCTGAACCTTCTCGGCCGCCACGACGGCGCGCTGGACGCGGTCGTGCTCGATCACGACGAGGCCGCCGCCTACTGCCTGCCCGGCCGCGACGGCAGAGCGGTCATCACGACCGCGGCCCTGCGATCCCTGGCTCCCGAACAGGTCGCCGCCGTCCTCGCTCACGAGCAGGCGCACCTGCGCGGGCGCCACCACCTCGCCCTGGCCGCCGCCGAAGCCTTCTGCCGCGCCCTCCCCATCTGCCGCTGTTCGCCCGAGCCCGGAGTGAGATCGCGCGGCTGATCGAGCTCCTCGCCGACGACGTCGCGGCCCGCCGCCACCCGCGTATCCACATCGCCGCCGCACTGGTCCGGATCGCCACGGGACGGGCACCCGCGTTCACGCTGGGCGCGGGCGGCGAGACCGCCCTCACCCGTGTCCGGCGCATGCTCAGCCCGGCGGCTCCGCTCGGAGCCCGGGAACGCGTCGCGGGCCTGGCCGCGGTCGCCCTCCTTCTCATCGGCCCCGCGGCCGTGGCGGCGATTCCCGGGGTGGGCTCGTTCCTGGCCCATCACTGCCACGGCGTCTCGCTGTTCTAGCCACCTACTAACTACGATGGTAGATAGTAGGTGGCGGTAGGGTGCTGTCATGGTCTCCATCAACCGGCGTCCTTGCCTGCGTACGGGCGTCGCCCTGGCCTTCCTGGCTCTTGCCGGCACGGCGTGCACCGAGGAGCCCTCATCGGGCGCCGCCGATTCGGCCGATCCCGGAATCGGGCACGTTCACGGTCTCGGTGTTGATCCGGCGGATGGCACGGTCTATGTCGCGGGGCATTACGGCCTGTTTCAGATCCGGTCCACGAACACGGCTCGGCGTATGGCCGATCGGATCCAGGACCACATGGGTTTCACCGTCGTCGGGCCCGGGACCTTCCTGGCCAGCGGACACCCGGGGGAGGCCGATGCCTCATCCGGGGTCTCCCCGCACCTGGGGCTGATCCGCACGACGGACGCCGGTGCCACCTGGACCTCGGTGTCGGAGGCGGGCACCGCCGACTTCCACGCCATTCAACCGGCGGGCGCCACCCTCTACGCCTACGACAGCCAGAAGGGGCGGATACGGCGCAGCGATGATCAAGGCAAGAGCTGGGTGCCGGGGGCGAGAGCAGAGGTGATCGATCTGGCCGCTCATCACGAGAAGCCGAATCGCGTGTACGCGACCACACCGAACGGGCTCCGGGTCAGCGATGACGGCGGCGTGAACTTCACCGCGCTCGCCGATTCCCCGCTCATGTCCCACGTGGACTCTGTCGGCAAAGACGATCTCGTCGGAGCCGGGACCGACGGCCAGGTGCACACCAGCACGGACTCCGGCAGGACCTGGCAGGTGGCGGGCCGGCTGCCAGGCCAGGTCGCCGCCTTCACGGCTGTCGACCGGCAGCGTCTCCTCGCGGCCATGGAGGACGCAACCGTCGTGGAGTCAACAGACGGAGGACGCCGGTTCTCCGTGATCTACCGTCCCGCCTCGGGCTGAGGTCTATCGCTCCAGCTCGGGTGGCGGCAGAGCCACCGGTGAGCCGGCAGGTGATGATGGGAGCGGGAGGGGATGATGACGAGGACCGGCATAAGCCATCCGATCTTCGCGCGGTTCTATGCCCGCGTCAGCCAGGTGGTGGAACGCGCAGGTCTGGCCGAGCGTCGCGAGGCGCTGCTGGCCGGGCTCTCGGGAAAGGTGATCGAGGTGGGCGCCGGCAACGGGCTGACCTTTGCTCATTACCCGCCGGCCGTCACCCGGGTGCTTGCGGTCGAACCGGAGCCGTGTCTGCGTCGGCTCGCACGGGCCAATGCCGGCAAGGCACTCGTTCCGATCGACGTCGTCGACGGCCTCGCCGACCGGCTGCCGGGCGAGGACGCGAGCTTCGACGCCGCGGTCATGTCGCTGGTGTTGTGCTCGCTTCCCGACCAGGGCTCGGCGTTGCGGGAGGTGCGCCGGGTGCTCAAGCCCGGAGGGCAGCTGCGTTTCCTGGAGCACGTCCGGGCCGACTCGCCCGGCATGATTCGCGTCCAGTGTCTGCTGGACGCGACGATATGGCCCGGCCTGTTCGGGGGCTGCCACACCGGCCGCGACACCGCGGCGGTGATCGAGCGGTCCGGATTCACCCTTGAGCGGCTGGAACGGTTCCTGTTCCCCAAGGTTCGCACGCCGTTGTCCTATCTCGTTCTCGGCGTGGCCCGCCGGTGAGATCGGACCAGGACGCGTCCTGGTCCGATCTCACCGGTAGCGACCGCGTCGTGGCACGCTCATGGCCACAGGTTGTCGCGATCCACCGAGGAATGCCGGCCGGCCGGTTCCGGCTCGGCCGTGGCCGTCCGCACAGCGGCGGAACGAGCAGGGGGAATTCCTTTGAGCGCTACTTCTCGTGAGCGCGGCGGATGAACCGCGACACCGAAAGCCTGGGTAAGGAGCCTGCGGTGGTCCGCCCGGCGATCTCGGGATGAACGGCGCGCGATTGTGGATCAAGCCCGGAGCTGGCGGGTGATGGAGGGGTCGGTGATGGCGGTGTCGTTCGCCAGCAGGAAAGCCTTGCTGAGGATGAGCGCCAACCGGCCGTCCTCCTCGAACGGAAGGAACAGCCCGGGGTGGGGGTCGCGTGCGGAGACGATGCACAGGTAGGCGTCGTTGGGTTCCATCAGGATGTTCGCCGACCCCAGGTGGATCTTGTAGGTGCGTAGATCGCCTCGAACCACCAGGAAGCGGTCGGTCATGACGCACCGGTCCGCGATAGTCGTACGCCCGATCAGTCGGGACAGCGCGTCGCGCCGGACCTGGGCGCTCTCGGCCAGGTCGCCGAAGCTGTAGGACTGCCAGTAGTCCCCGTGGCCGTTGGGGTCCAGGCCGGTGGAGGTGACGCCGACGGCCAGGTCGGCGTCTCGCAGTGCCTCCGACAGGACGAGCGGAGGAACCTCGGCCAGCGGGACCGGCGAGATGCCGGCGAGGAAACGGATGTCGCCGCTGACGCAGATGGAGACGGTGGTGCCGTAGCCGTCGCGTTCGTAGGAGTGCTCGTCCAGGTGGAAGTCCCAGGTGGCGGTCAGGCCGCCGGGCAGCTTTTTGGCGGCGGTGCACTCGTCGGACCCTCCGGCCGGGTCCCAGTGGCCCAGCGACATGCCGGTCCAGCCGCGATCGGTGAGCAGTGCCTTGGCCTGGCCGTACCGGAGCAGGTGGTTGGAGAACCGGCGCGAGTGGTCGCGCGTCTCCTCTTCGGCGGGGGTGAGCAGGTAGACCTCGCGAAAGGCCTGCTTGTACGGCTGGCGCAGTTCCTTGCCCTGCACCACCTCCCGCCAGGCCCGCACCTCCTCCACGGACGCGCGGGCCGGATGCCACAGCCGCACCGGCACGTCCGGCACGGTCAACCCCAGCTCGCTGCGCCACACACCGGGCGAGACCTCGAACTCCCAGATCAGCCGATCGGTGACCGGGTGACCCTCCAACTGCCGATACGGCGGAGCCGTCTCGCCGGCGCATCCGGCTTCCAGCGCCCGGCTCAGGGTGGCCTGCTGCTGCAGGGTCTGCTTGGCCAGCTCGCGCAGCCGCTTGACCTCCTCGGGGTGCTCCCGCTTGACCGCCGCCGGGACCGCCTTCAGCTTCCTGTCCCCGTGCCACCACGACAGCTCGACCTTGCCGTCGGTTGAGATCACCGCCGTGTGCTCGCCGACGGCCTGCCGCACCCGCCCGTCGGGTATCCGGAACGCCACCTCCAGCCGGTTGGCCAGGGCGGCCTCGATGCGCTTGAACATGCGGTCCAGTTGCTTGGGCACCCCGGCGTGCCGGGTGGCCTGGCGGGCGGCGCGCAGCGCGGAGATCGCCTCGGGCGTCGGGTGGTCCTGCACCGCGCGGGCGATCTCGAACAGCAGTCCCTGGGAGGGCAGGGTCTTGGCCTGGGTGGGCGCCACCGCGATCCCGCGCAGCAGCCTGTCCAGCAGCTCGGGCAGCCAGGGCTCGTCCCGGAAGAGCGCCAGTCGTACGGCCCGGCCGAGGATCTCCTTCTCTCCGTCCTCGAACGCCTTCTCCGCCCGGTAGGGAATCTCGCCGGCGTGGATCGCCGCGACGCGGGCCTCGGCCGCCTCCAGAGCCGTCCGGGCGAAGTCCAGGTAGCCGGGTTGGCCGCTGAGCCATTCGATCACGCCGGACAGCGGGGCGGCATGCTCTGACCGTTCCCGCATCGCCTCGGCGAGCAGCGCCCGCCGCTCCACGTCCCAGCCGAGTAGCACTTTCATCTCGGCGAGCGCGATCGGCCCGCGCTCCTCGGTGAGCTGGGCGCCCACTTCGGCGTCCATGCCCGCCAGCCCCGCCGCCACCAGCACGGAGAAGGGTTCGTACGGTCGTTTTCCGTCCGGCATCAGGAATCCGACCAGCTCGCGGGCCGCCACGGCCAGCCGCTGCTCGTCGACCACGTACCGTGCCGATATCGAACTGCCATCGCCGGCCCGGACCGACGCGCCCAGCCCGGTGCTCAGCTGGGAGACGTCAGGCCAGTATGTGGGGTCATTCGCGGTCCCGTCGATCAGATTGAGCAGGCGCTGCGCGAGGGGGGAGAGGTGCATGCCGATAGTTCCTGTCAGAGGTGGATCTGGCGGGTGATGGTGGCGCAATCTATAGCAGCGGCGAATGACAGAACGTCGGTGGCGGCGGGCATACTGCACTCCACTCCGGCCGCACCGCCGGCGAGAGCAACGACAGTAGTCGCGCTGAAGTCTTCGGCATGATCCCCATATCGCCCGGAGAAGCGGACACTCCCTGGCCGCTTCGCCTGCGACTGTTGTCGCGTGCCAGTCAACGACAACAACCCGAAGGACCCGAACGCCGTGACCGCCACCACCACGCCCCCCTCGACCCTCGACGCCGACCGGCGCGATCTGCAGCGCTTCCGCACCGAGCAGTCCCCGTACTCGATCGTCAACCGCGGCATCGAGCGCGAGGTCCTGCCCACCTGCGAGCGCTATGGCAGGCCCATCGCCGGTGTGGAGTCCGCCGCTGATGGGCCTGCTCACCGGCCGCTACCGCAAAGGTCGGCCCGAGGCGCGGAACGCGCGGATGAACCGGGTGCCCCGGCAGCCGGCCGACGAGCGCGTTGCGGCATGAGCCGATGACCGTTCTCGACACCCGGGCGCTCAACCGCGCGACGCTCGCCCGACAGTTGCTGCTCGATCACGCAGAGGTGCCGGTCCTCGACGCCGTCGCGCACCTGTGCGGCCTGCAGGCGCAGGAACCGCAGGAACCGTTCGTCGGGCTCTGGGCGCGGCTGCGCGCGTTCGACCCGGCGGTGCTCTCGGACCTGCTGATCCGGCGGAGCGTGGTGCGGACCCACCTCATGCGCCGCACCGTCCACCTCCTCGCCGCCGACGACGCCCTGGCCTGGCGGGCCCGCCACGACGGCATGCTGCGCCAACGGGTACTCGGGAACTACCGCCGCGAGCTCGCCGGGGTAGACCTCGACGAGCTCGCGGCGGCAGGCCGGGCGGTGATGGCCGACGACGAGCCCCGTTCGATGACCGAGCTCGCGCGGGCGCTGGCTGAGCGCTGGCCGGCGCCGGGACCGCGGGCGCTGGGCGAAATGCTGATCGCCGCCCTCGTCCCGGTGGCGCAGCTGCCGCCGCGCGGGGTGTGGCGCACGAGGGCGGGAGTGCGCAACGTCCTGCTCTCCTCCTGGCTGGGGCGCGAGATCGACCCGCCGGCCCCGAAGGGCTCCGATCCGGTCGGCGAAGTGCTGGTACGGCGCTATCTGGCCGCGTTCGGCCCCGCCGCCGCGGCCGACCTGCGCGCCTGGTGCGGCCTCGCCGGACTGCCGGCCGCGGTGGCCGCGATACGCGAGGAGCTGGTCACCTTCCGCGACGAGCGAGGCCGGGAGCTGCTGGACCTCCCCGACGCGCCGCGCCCCGACCCCGACACACCCGCCCCGGTGCGATTCCTGCCGGCGTTCGACAACGCGCTCCTCGGTTACCACGACCGCAGCCGGATCATCGACGACGCCCACCGCGGCCTGTCGGTCGCCGGCGCTCGCGTTGTCCTGGTCGACGGCCGGGTCGCCGCGACCTGGAGCGTCAAGGTCGGCACCGTGATCGTCACCCCGCTGCGCCGCTTCTCCCGAACCGACCGCACCACCGTGGCCGAGCAGGGGCGGGCGCTGGCGTCGTTCCTCTCCGGCAACGACAGCCGGCGCGTACAGATCGCCGCGTCTCCCCGCTGAGCGGCACACCCGCGGGTTGCTTCCCCTGAGCACGGGTTCGGGTGGCACGCTCCGGTGCACGCTGCCGAAGGGCCTGCACGGTCAGGCGCCTGTCCACGGCGCTGGGAGACCCACGCCGCCCCGCGCCTCAAGGTTCTCGTCGACCCCGGACCTGATCTGCCCCGCCCACGCCGACGGCGGCGGCGACGGCACCAAACGGCGATCAGGCCGGGCGCTCACCTCAGGTTGGCTCTGACCAGGGCGGACGCTCGGCCACGGCCCCTGAGTGCGGCGGATGAACCACAACACCGAAGGTCGGCGATGTCCTTGTAGAGCACATCCGGACACCGCCGACCGCTCTGTGGCTTACAGCCGGTCGAGAAGCTCCTGCATCTGCTCGATCTCAGCCTGCTGGGCGCTCTCGATGGTTCTGGCGAGTTCCTTGGCCTTGGGGTCGGCCCCGTCGCTCTGCTCGGTCTTGGCCATCATGATCGCCCCCTTGTGATGGGCGATCATGAGTTCCGCGAACATCCGGTCGAACCGGGCGCCCTTTGCCTTCTGGAGCTTGACCATGTCCTCCTCGGTCATCATGCCGGGCATGACATGCCCGCCGTGACCCTCCTCCGGGGCGGGAGCCTTCCAGAGGGACAACCAGTCGGTCATGGTGGCGATCTCCGGTCCCTGCGCGGCCTCGATCTTCGCCGCCAATTCCTTCACCTCCGGGTCGGAGGCGCGCGTCTCGGCCAGCCTGGCCATCTCCACGGCCTGCTCGTGATGCGGGATCATCATCTGCGCGAAGGTGACGTCAACCTCGTTGAAGGAGGCTCCCGGCTGCTGGCTCGCGGTGGTGGCGGGAGCCTGAGCACTGCTGGTCATGCCGGTGTGGCCGGTCATCGCGTCGTCCCCGCCGCCGCAGGCGGTGAGCAGCGCGAGAGCGCCGGCTCCCGCTGTGGCGGTCAGTGCGAGCCTGCGAAGGGCGGAGTGGTCGGCGAACATTTCCATGGTCTCTTTTCGGTCGGTCGTATCTGCGTGTCGATCGTCGGCGGCCGGATCTTCGATGCCGTCCGCGGTGAAGATCGGCCTATAGCCGCAAAACCGAGAGACACGCCAGGCGTAGGGCCGTCCTGCGCGGGGGCGGGCGGGCGAGCGACATCGGCGAGGCATCGGCCATTCGGGCCTGCGAGATTCGCCGCGTCCACATGGCCGCCATACCGATGAGGAGAAGGAGAAACGAGGTGAGTACGGCCAGGCAGACGGAGCTCGGATCAAGGGCCGGAGGAGTGTCATCACGCCCTGAGACCAGTTGCCCGGCCTGGGGCATCAGAGCGGGAAGGAGCATGGAGCGCGCCTCCGGCACTCCGTGCTCAGCGGTAGAGGCATGCTCGAAGGCGGCAGGCGTACCGCCGTGTCCCTGCTGATGGTCCAGATGCCCCAGCGTGTGCATCCCGGCGACGCCCAGAACCAGAGCGATCAGAAGAAGCCGGTGCGACACCCGCAACGCGAACCGGCGAGTTGAGCCGCCCATCGTCTTCCCCTCGCAGTCACGGTCTGGCTGGCCTTTCCGGGCATCCTACTATCTATGATAGTAGGATGATCCGGCGTAGGCATGCGGCAGGACGCCCTTACGGGGGGCGAACAACGGAGAGGTATGCGCATGCCCCGCATGCCCATGACGGGATCCGGCACCGACGTCCGGCCTCGCCGTGCGCGCCGCCATGTACCCCGGGCAACGCCGACGTACCCTCGGGGAAACCCGACCAGGACTCCGGCAGCGGAACCAGTGGGCCATTCCCTCCGATTGGAGATCTCTCGGATCCGGGCATGGTGTTCTCAAGGAGAACGACGTGATGTGCGGCCCGGAAACGCCGCCGTGAGCCGAGCCTGCCGCTCGTCGGGCCCGGATGCCGACGGTGCCCTTCACCCGGGATCGCGTTTCGCGGGGGAATGCGCGATTGGCGATAGGAGAGGTTCGATCTCGGCGCCCTCCGAGATGAAGGAGAAAGGCCCATGACAGATCACATGGACACCCGGCACGGCGCCGGCAAGGAGCGCAGCACTGCGGTCCTCGATGTCAGCGGACTGCGGTGGGCCACGGAGCAGAACGTCGTCGCGGCCCGGCTCGGCCGCCGTCCGGGAGTGCTGGAGGTGGAGGTCAACCCGGTCGCCCAGACGGCGACCGTGGTGTTCGACCCGACCCGCACCTGTCTGGCCGAGCTGCGCACCTGGGTGATCGAATGCGGCTACCACTGCGCCGGTCAGTCAGTGCCCTCTCACATCTGTGATCCGATGACCGAGCCGGACCCGCCACCCTTCGACCACAAAGATCACCTTCCCACCTCCCGCGGCACCAGCACGGCGAAACAGCACGCACCCGGTCGCGACACCCGTGTGGACGACACAGCGCGGGCCGGGGCCGCCGGGCACGTGGATCATGGTGGGGTTGAGGGCGTGGCCGCTCCGCACGAGATGATGGGTCACGGCGGGATGTCGATGGCCGCGATGGTGGCCGACATGCGCAACCGGTTCCTGGTGGCACTGCTGTTCTCCATTCCGATCGTGGTGTGGTCGCCGATCGGCACCGAAGTGCTCGGCCTGAACCTGCCGGTCCCGTTCGGGCTGCGCCAGGACGTGTGGGCGCTGCTGCTCAGCCTGCCGGTGATCTTCTACTCGTGCTGGATCTTCTTCACCGGGGCGGTGCGGGCGCTGCGCGCCGGCACCCTGGACATGATGGTGCTGGTCGCGGTGGCGGTCGGCGCGGGCTGGCTGTACTCGGTGATCGTGACCCTCACCGGCGGTGGTGAGGTGTTCTACGAGGCCGCCACCGTGCTGGCCGCCTTCGTGCTGCTGGGGCACTGGTTCGAGATGCGCGCCCGCGGCGGTGCCAACGACGCCGTCCGCGCCCTGCTCGACCTGGCCCCGCCCAAGGCGGTCGTCGTCCGCGACGGCGAACCGGTCGAGGTGCCCACCGCCGAGGTTCTCGAAGGCGATCTGCTGCTGGTCCGTCCCGGGGCGAAGATTCCGGCCGACGGGGTGGTCGAGGACGGTGAGAGCGAGGTGGAGGAGTCCATGGTCACCGGCGAGAGCCTGCCGGTGCACAAGCAGCCGGGCTCCACGGTCATCGGCGCGACCATCAACCGCAACGGCACGCTGCGGGTGCGCGCCACCAGGGTGGGCGCGGACACCGCCCTGGCACAGATCGTCAAACTGGTGCAGCAGGCCCAGAACTCCAAGGCTCCTGGACAGCGGCTGGCCGACCGGGCGGCCTTCTGGCTGGTGCTGATGGCGCTGATCGGCGGTGCGCTGACCTTCGCCGCCTGGTTCCTGCTGGCCGGTGCGCCGTTCGGTGTGGCGATCCTGTTCGCCATCACCGTGGTGGTCATCACCTGCCCCGACGCGCTTGGCCTGGCCACCCCTACGGCGATCATGGTGGGTACGGGGCTCGGCGCCAAGCGGGGCGTGCTGTTCAAGAACGCGATCGCGCTGGAGACCTCCGCCCGCATCCAGGTGGTGGTGATGGACAAGACCGGCACCCTGACCAAGGGCGAACCAGAGGTCACCGACGTCATCACCGAGGGAATCGCCGCCGACGAGTTGCTGCGGTTGGTGGCCGCGGTGGAGCGGGAGTCCGAGCACCCGCTGGCCGAGGCGATCGTCGGCCACGCCGACGCGCTCGGCCTGGAGGCGTTGCGGGCCGGGCGGTTCGAGAACGTGCCCGGGCACGGTGCCGTCGCCGAGGTGGCCGGGCACCGGGTGGCGGTGGGTAACCGGCGCCTGCTGGAGCGCGAGGGCGTGGATCTCGGCAAGCTGGCGGCTCACCGGGAGCAGGTGGCCGCCGGCGGCCGTACCGCGGTCATGGTCGCGGTCGACGGCACGGCCGCCGCGGTGATCGGCATCGCCGACGCCCCCAGGGAAACCTCGGCGGCGGCGGTGGCCGCCCTGCACGAGCTCGGCGTCGAGGTGGTCATGCTCACCGGCGACAACACCGCCACCGCCGAGCGAATCGCACGGCGACTGGGGATCGACACCGTGATCGCCGAGGTGCTGCCCGGCGACAAGGCGGCCAAGGTGACCGAGCTACAGGCCGGTGGCCGTAAGGTCGCCATGGTCGGTGACGGTGTCAACGACGCCCCCGCGCTGGCCCAGGCCGACCTGGGGATCGCCATCGGTGCCGGCACCGACGTCGCCATCGAGACCGCCGACGTCGTGCTCATGCGCTCCGACCCCCTCGACGTGCCCGCCGCGCTGCTCATCGGCCGGGGCACGCTGCGTAAGATGCGGCAGAACCTCGGGTGGGCGATCGGCTACAACGCGATCGCCCTGCCCATCGCCGCGGGCGTGTTCGAGCCCGCCTTCGGCCTGATGCTGCGCCCCGAGATCGCCGCGCTGTCCATGTCCGGTTCCAGCGTCATCGTCGCCGTCAACGCCCTCACCCTCAAGCGGCTGCGGCTGCCCTCACCCTCGGGCACGCGCCAGGGCGCGGAGGAACCTCGGACGGCCGAGCACATGTGGTGACCCCATCTGGACCTGGCCGGCCGTCGGGCACGGGTGAAGGCCAAAGGCGCCCGCGCCGGGTCCCGCCGCCGCGGTCAGGTTCGGGAGTCCGCCGTCGAGACGCGGGAGGACGCTGTGATCAGCGGGTCAGTGCGAGAAGCGGCCGAGCAACAGCGCCAGGCGCCGCTCGTGGCCCTCGTGCCGGAGCCTGCCGCCACGCATGAGCGTCATCAGTCCGTGCAGGCCTCCCCAGAGGGTCTCGGTGAGCAGGCCCAGGTCGTCCTCCCCGGCCAGTGGCCGTATGGCCTCGCGTAGCTCGTCGAAGGCCGCGTGCAGGGCGGCCGGTGCTTCGGGGCCGGCGAACGGCAGGTCGACGGCATGCGTGAACATCGCGTCGTACAACGCGGGTCGCTGCTCGGCGAACGCGGCGTACGCGGCGCCGACGTCGGCGAGGGCCCGGCGAGGGGCGGTCGCCGACGTACGGGCCGCGCGCAGCTCGACGGCCAGATCGGCGAAGCCTTCCACCGCGACCGCCGCCATGATGGCGTCCTTGCCCTTGAAGTGGCTGTAGAGCACCGGCTGGCTGTACTCGACCCGTTCGGCGAGGCGACGGGTCGTCACCGCCTCCCAGCCCTCGGCCTCGACCAGTTCCCGGGCCGCTGCGATGATCAACCGCTCCCGCTCTGCCCGCTCACGCTCCCGGCGCGTTTGAATCGGCACGAGATGATTCTAGCATCACTAGCACTCCTATCAACGCTATGCTAGCCTCGATCATGTTCCTAGCACTGATAGAAGCCGGAGAAGATCATGCTTGCCCCCCTCGCCTATGGCCTGGCCGTCGTACTCAACCTCTTCGTCATCTTCATCGGTGTCCGGTTCCTCCTGGCGCCCCGGGCCGCGGCCGCCGGCTATGGCGTCCCCGCCAAGCACGACGGCGACGCCGCCTACCTGACCATCAAGGGACTGCGCGACGCCGGCTACGGCATCCTCGGCCTGGCCCTGCTCGCCTTCGCCGGCGCCCACGCCGAGGCCTGGTACATGCTGGTCGTCGCCCTCCTCCCGCTCGGTGACACCGTCATCGTCCTGCGCCACGGCGGTACCAAGGCCGCCGCCTTCGGTATCCACTTCGCCACCGCCGTGGTGGTGCTCATCAACGCCGCCTTGCTCTTCGCTCTCTGAAGATCAGAAACTGTCTTCGAACGGAAACGCTCGCCCCAGGCAAGGAGTCGCACAGATGTCGCTGATCAGGCCGGACTTCGACGAGTCCGTGATCGTCCGCTCCGCCAAGGCCGAAGTGATCGGCCAGGCCCCGACCACCATCCGGCTACTGGCCGACAGCAGCTCCACCGGCGGCGCGCTGTCCACCCAGCGGGTGACCCTGGCAGACGGCGCCGACGGCGCCAAGCCGCACCACCACTCCAACTCGGCCGAGCTGTTCTATATGCTGGACGGCACCGCCCAACTGCTGTCCGGCGAGCAGGTCGTGACCGCCCAGCGCGGTGATCTGGTCATCGTGCCGCCCGGTGTCGCACACGCCTTCGCCGCCGCACCGGGACAGGACGCCGACATCCTCATCGTCATCACCCCCGGCGTCGAACGGTTCGAATACTTCCGCCATCTGGAGCGCATCGCCTACGGGAAGGTGCCGCCCGAAAGCCTGCTGGAGGTCCAGGAGCTCTACGACACCTACTTCCTCAACAGCACGACCTGGAACCAGGCCAGAGCCTGAAACCGCCGATGAGCAACTGGCAGGCTCAGGAAACGAGGGGCGACACGCCTTGGATCCGGCTTCTTTGAACGGGTCGCTGATGATGGGACCAGCCTCGCGAAGGCGGTTTCCGGCGTACCGGTGCTCATCGCGGTGAGTGGCATAGGCGGGCAGGACGTCGGCCTGTTCCACGGCGAGGACGCTGCGGGGAACCCTCGAATCCAAGTGCCGGAAGAAGATCGGCGGTTGTGTCGATCCACGACATTCCCGTTCGACCTAGAAGTGAGAGGGTCCGAGAGAGGGGCCCGGACAACCCAGGGAGACAGAACAATGAAGTACATGCTGATCATGCGCGCCACCGACGAGGCCTTCGCGGGGATGGCGGACATCGACTTCGGCAAGATGCTCGAGACCATCGGCAGGTACAACGACGAGATGATCCGGGCCGGTGTGCTGGTCGCCGCGGAGGGACTCGACGCCGCCGCCGAGGGAGTGGTCGTCGACTACTCCGCCGAGCCGCCCGTGGTCACCGACGGCCCGTACGGCGAGACCAAGGAGCTGTTCGGCGGGTTCTACATCCTCAACGTGGCGTCGAAGGAGGAGGCCGTCGAGTGGGCCAAGCGGTCACCGATCACCGGCCCGGGCTTCAAGACCGAGATCCGCCGGGTCACCACGATCGACGAGTTTCCACAGGACAACGAGTGGATCCAGAAGGAGCGGGCGTGGCGCGAGGCCACCGGTCAGCTCTGAGCGGATCGACAGGAGATGGCCGATCCCACCGGCCGTGAGGCCGTTGCCGCCGTCTGGCGGATCGAGTCCGCACGGATCGTCGGTGCGCTCGCGCGGTACACCGGCGACTTCGCGCTGGCCGAGGACCTCGCCCAGGAGGCGCTGGCCGAGGCACTCGTGACCTGGCCACGCGACGGCGTACCCCGCAACCCCGCGGGGTGGTTGCTCACCGTCGGCCGGCGCCGCGCGATCGACGCGTTCCGCCGGCGCGCCGCTCTTGACGAGAGGTACGCCGCCCTCGCCCACAACCTGAGCGAGGGTGATGTCGTCTCGGGGAGCGCACCCGCCGATTCGGCCCGAGACGCCGAGGACGTGCTGTGGGATCCGGACCAGATCGATGACGACGTGCTCGCGTTGATGTTCATCTCCTGCCACCCCGTGCTGTCGCGGGAGGCGAGGGTAGCGCTCGCCCTGCGGGTGGTCGGCGGCCTGACGAGCGACGAGATCGCCAAGGCGTTTCTCGTTCCGGCCGCCACCGTGCAGGCCCGGATCACTCGGGCGAAGAAGACCCTCGGGGCGGCCCGGGTGCCGTTTGAGGTGCCGTCGGCCGAGGAGCGGACCGAGCGGCTCGGCTCGGTGCTCAGCGTGGTCTACCTGATCTTCACCGAAGGGTCCTCGGCCAGCTCCGGTGACGATCTGATCCGACTCGACCTCGCGAGCGAGGCACAGCGCCTCGCCCGGGTGCTGAGCCGTCTGGTACCGGACGAGCCCGAGGTCCACGGCCTGCTGGCGCTGCTCGAGCTGACCGCGGCGCGCTTCCCCTCCCGTACCGGGCCGGACGGCGAGCCGGTGTTGCTGGAGCACCAGGACCGCCGCCGCTGGGACCGCGCCGCGATCCGCCGGGGGCGAGCCGCCCTGGCCCGCGCGGAGCAGGTCGGCCGGGGCCTGGGCGCCTACGGCTTGCAGGCGGCGATCGCCGAATGCCATGCCGTCGCTCCGTCGGTCGACGTGACGAACTGGGAGCGCATCGTGCTCATCTACGAGACGCTTGGCCGGCTCGCGCCGTCACCGGTGGTCGACCTCAACCGGGCGGTGGCGGTCTCCATGGCCCAGGGACCGGCTGCAGCGCTGCCGATCGTGGACGAGCTGGTGGCCGCCGAGGCGCTGTCGAACTCGCACCTGCTGCCGAGCGTTCGCGGGGAACTGCTCATCCGCCTGGGCCGCACCGGCGAGGCGCGCACCGAACTGGAGCTCGCCGTACGGCTGTGCGGCAACGAGCGCGAGCGGGCGGTGCTGGAGCGTAAACTCGCCGACCTCGGCTGATGTGTTTCGTGCGGGCTCGCCGGCCCGGCGGACTACTGCCCGGCGATCAACATCGGTCGCCGGGCAGTGCGTCACGCCGCCGACGACGCGGCCTGAACCGTTGAATCCATCGACGGCGAGGAACTGCAAGCTCGGCCTCTTTACTCCCCGGCAGGGCCGATCGGCGTCGCGGGCTTGCGGGGCAGGCGGGCACGTACCCAGTCGAAGATCGACGGCCCGCCCGCGAAGCACCACAGCGCCACAACCGGGTCGCAGATGGCGCAGCCGAAGGAGGAATGCTCGGCGAAGGGGAGGATGGGGTTCCCCTTGAGGTGGTGCAGGACGTCCCAGGCGGTGTGGAGCAGCCAGCCGATGCCGATCCAGGTCCAGCTCCTGAGCCCTCGGTAGGCGACATAGGTCATGACGACCGGCAGGACGAACTCCCAGTACCCGAGTCCGCCCCCGCTGAGGTAGGCGGCGCCCGCACCGCCGACCAACACGGCGTTGACCTGGCGTCGATGCGGTTCGGGGATCAGGGATATGAGGGAAACGCAGATCAGCCCGATGACGATCGGCATGACGATGGACATGGGGTGTGGCAATCCGTTCTGAGGTAGGGGTGCTTCAGTTGACGCGGACCTGCCTGCTCCGCTCCGCCGCCTTGTCGAGGCGCCGCAGGGCCGGCAGTCCGCCGGTCCCCGGCAGCCAGGTCAGGGCGGCGGCCATAGGGGCGAAACCGTCGTACAGCACGACCTGTGCATGCATCAGCTCGCCTGCGCGGATCTCGCAGCGCAAGGCTAGACCGGCCGTCCTCGGCTCCCCATGGGCTGAATCGACAATTTCCAACGGGTTCTCGCCAACCGGCCCCAGCTGCGAAGATGACCACGTCAGAGGCTTCACCTGGCTGTTCGTGGTTGGCGGGTTCTCGCTTACGGTGTCCTCATGCACACGGTGGCGGTCCTGGCTCTGGACCATGTGGTGGCGGCCGACATGGCGACGCCGATCGAGGTGTTCGGACGTGCCCGGCTGGCGGACGGGCGCCGGCCGTACCGGGTCCTGGTCTGTGCCGCGACGCCGCAGGTGGCCTGCGACGCCTTCACGCTCATCGCCCCGCACGGCCTGGAGGCGCTGCGGGAGGCGGACACGATCGTCGTGCCGGGATGCTCCGAGCAGGCCACCCCGCCCGCTCGGGAGGTGCTCGACGCCGTGCGCGCGGCCGCGGCCGCCGGCACCCGGATCGCCTCCATCTGCACGGGGGCGTTCACCCTTGCCGCGGCTGGGCTGCTGGACGGGCTGAGCGCGACCACGCACTGGGTGGCGGCTCGTCGGCTGGCCCAGATGTTCCCGCGGGTGGATGTGCAACCGGATGTTCTGTACGTTGACAACGGCCAGATCCTGACCTCGGCCGGGGCCGCCGCCGGCCTGGATCTGTGCCTGCACATCATCCGGCGGGATTTCGGCTCGGCGGTCGCCGCGGACTCGGCCCGGCTGTCGGTGATGCCCTTGGAACGGGAGGGCGGGCAGGCGCAGTTCATCATTCACACCCAGCCGCCGGTTCCCCAGGGTTCGCTGCTGGAGCCGGTGCTGTCGTGGATCGAGGACAACCTCGCCCAGGAGGTGACGTTGGCGGAGATGTCCATGCGCAGCGGGATGAGCGAGAGGACCTTCAGCCGCCGCTTCCGCGAGCAGACGGGCACCACCCCGCTGCAGTGGCTGCTGCGAGCACGCGTACGGCGTGCGCAGTTCCTGCTGGAGACCACCGGCCACGGCGTCGAACGCATCGCCGCGCAGGCCGGTTTCGGCTCGGCCACCGCGTTCCGGGAGCGGTTCAAGCGCGTCGTCGGCGTCACGCCGCAGTCCTACCGCTCCGCTTTCCGGACGAACACCTCCTGAGACTCCGCCTCTGCGCCATAACCGGTGCAGGCGCCTGGCGTACGAGCAGGCCGGCGTGAGGCGCCACGGCGAGGTCCTCACCGTGGCGCCTCACTGTCAGCGCAGGCGGGACTCGATGGCCTCGATGATCCGTGGACGCAGTTCCGCGGCGCGGATGACGGCGTCGACGGAGCCGACCTCGACCGCGCGCTGGATGTTGTGCACGCGGTCGAACTCCGCGGCCACCTCGCCGAGCTTCTCCGCACGGACCGACGAGCGGAACTCGTCGAGCTCCGCGGTCAACGCGGCGCGGTCGGCGCCGGAGGCGGCCGTGACGCGGGCCTCCAGGTCCCGCACGCGCGGGTCGGCCGCGGTGCGGGCGTTGACGTCGCCGGAGAACACCACCGCGGCGGCGGGGGCGCCGCCGAGCACCGAGGCGAACGAGCCCTCCAGCGCGAGCACGGTCATGTTCGGGTTCAGCGCCTTCGAGAACACCACGAACGCGCCGCCGTGGTACCGCGAGATCACGCAGAACACGATGGGCCCGCGGAAGTTCACGATCGCGCGGCCGATCTCGGCGCCGTACTCCAGTTGCAGCTTCCGCATCGACTCCGGCGAGCCGTCGAAGCCCGACAGGTTCGCCAGCACCACCAGCGGCCGGTTGCCGCTGGCCGCGTTGATCGCCCGCGCGGCCTTCTTCGACGACTGCGGGAACAGCGTGCCCGCGGTGTAGGTGTCCGGGCCGTCGGTGGGCGGGAAGCCGCGCCGGGGCACCGCCCGTGACTCGATGCCGAGCAGGCACACCGGCACGCCGCCGAGATGCACGTCCTGCACCGCTGCGGTCTCCGCGTCGGCCATGCCCGCCCAGCGTTCCAGCACCGGGTGGTCCTGGTCGGAGAGCGCCCGCATCACGGTCCGGATGTCGAACGGCTTCTTGCGGTCCGGGTTGGCCTCGGCGGAGAAGATCTCGCCGACGGTGGTGAAGTCGCTGTCGACCAGGACGTGCGGGAAGTCGGAGATGTCGCGGTCGACGGGGTCGATCGTCTTCGCCCGCCGCGGCGCCTCCTCGCCGGGGGCGACGTACGTGTGGTCGTAGTGCGACATCAGCACGTCCCGCGCGGCGGCCAGGTTCGGCGCCCAGTAGTGCGCCTGCCCGTTCGGGCCCATCACCCGGTCGTAGCCGCCGATGCCGAAGTTGTCCTCGGCCGACACGCCACCGGAGAAGTCGAGCGACTGCTTGCCGGTGAGCACCATCGCCGAGTCCGGCGTCATCACCAGGATGCCCTTGGTGTGCATGAGCATCGTCGCCTCGGCGTTCCAGTACGGCTGCGCGCCGACGTTGATGCCCGCGACCACGATGTTGATCTCGCCGCCGTTCTGGGTGAACTCGACGATCCGCTTGAGCGCCGCGGCCACCCAGTCCATGTTCTCCGTGCCCGACTCCATGGAGATCCGGGCGCCGGCGGACAGCGCGTACCACTCCAGTGGCACCCGCATCCGCTCGGCCAGGTCCAGCGCGGCGACCACGCGGCGGCACTCCGGCTCCGACAGCGCGCCGAGCGACTTGGTCGGGTCGCCGAGCAGCACGACCCTGGTGAGGCCCTGCGGGTGCCGCCGGGTCGGCGTGCTGACCACGCCCGCGACGATCGCCGCGGTGTTGTGCCCCTTCGGCCGGTCGACCGGCACCAGCGCGTGGTCGTCGCCGAGGTCGTGCTCGACGAAGTCGCCGAGCAGGCCGGTCAGCTCGTACGGGTACACCGTGTTGCGGCTGCTCGCGCGCAGCACCTTCTGCCGGTAGTCGTCGAGCGGCTCGACCAGCTCGTCCGACGGCTCGCCGACGGTCAGCGCGGTGCCGCCGGTGGCGTCGAAGGAGATGCGCACGGCGATCTTGGCCAGCTCGCCGGTCTTCCGGTCGCGCTGCCGCGCGATGAACAGGATCTCCTCCAGCCCGGCGCCCGCGGTCGTCGGCAGCACGCGTCCGGCGATCATCTCCAGCTCCGCGCGGGTGAGGTCGCTCGGCGGCCAGATGTAGACCACGATCCGGTTGGTGTTGAAGCGTTTCTTCGACGGTCGCCGCGACTGCGCGCGGCGGATCGAGTCGAGGCAGGTGGCGATGGTGTCCTCGGCCGTCGGCAGCGCGACCAGCCTGCCGTCGTGCTCGCGCAGCTCGGTCAGGTCACGTACCTGTGCGAACGCGACGAGGCGGTCGTCCGACGGGTTCTCCCGCGCCACGCACTGGAAGAGGTAGACCTCCTCGTCCGACGACGACAGCCGGGTGAGGTCGAACTTGCTCAGCCGCTCCAGCTGCATCCGCTGCGCGATGTACGGGTGCAGGCCGCGGATCAGCCGCTCCTCGGCCATCCCGGTGGTCGACGGGCGGAACGTGAAGTGGTGGTGCATCACCGCGCCGCCGCTGCCCGCGACGGTGGCGGTGAGCCTGCGGATCTGGTTCGGCAGCGGGTGCGCGCTGACGACCTTGTGCAGCGCGACCGCCATCGTCTCGGAGTCCTCCGGCTGATTCTCCCAGGCGAGATAGATGTCGGCGTCGATGGCGTCCTCGTCGCCCGCCAGCTCCGCGAGCCCGCGCAGCGCGTTGCCCAACGCCTCGAAGCTCACCGCGGAGGAGACCACGCACGAGTCCGCGCGCTCGGCGACCACGAACGTGCAGCCCGCGACCTCGCTGGTACGGACGCCGGTGAGACCCTTGTTGCCGTAGTACCGCCGGGTCAGCACTTCCAGCATGATCGCGTTGTCCAGGTCGTCGCGGACAAGCCGCTGGCCGAGCAGCCGCACCAGCGGCTCGGTGCTGCGCACCATCTCGGCGATGCGCGTCGCGCGGTCCGGCGCGTCCGGGTGCGTGTCCAGGTGGCGCAGGTGCTTGCGGACGTCGGCGTAGACGCGGGCGCGGTTGCGGCGCAGCAGCGGCTGGGCGAACCAGGCGAACACCACGCCGCGCGCGAGGTCGGAGACCACGGGGAAGCGGACCTGTGTCGCGGCGACCAGCCGCTCCAGCGCGAGACCGGCGGGCTCGCGCAGCGTCTCGTCCGGCGGCGGCTCGCGCAGCCACGCGCGCAGCAACGTCGCGACGACCGTGGCGTCGGCGGACACGCGTTGCTGGGCGAGGAAGATCCGGAACACCGCGGCTTCGAGTTCGGGGGAGCGCTCCAGCTCGGTGACACCGTAGTGCCCGAGCGCCTTGGCGAGCTTGGCCTGGAACGCCTCCGGCAGCCTGGCCCGCTCGACGTCGAGGCTCTGCAGGTAGGTGTGGAAGTACTCGCGGGCGCTGTACACGTGGCCGTCACCGCCGCCGTCCTCGCCCGCCGGCCGGTTGCGGCTCAGCTCGGCGAGGTCGGCGAACACGTCGATGAGTTCGAGCTCCTCGGCCAGCGGCCGGTGGCCGTTCTCGGTGGCCGCCCGGCGCGCGGCGAGGTAGTCGTCGAGCACCCGGCGTTCGTCGTGCGGGTCGACGTCGAAGCCCAGCAGCAGGCTGCGCAGGTCCTCCTGGCCGCGCGTGGTGCGCTCCCACACCGGAATCTTCCCGGGCGTGGCGGGCAGGTCCAGCTCGACGGACTCGGTGGCCGAGGTGTCCTCGGCCGCGGTGTCGTCGTCGGCGAGCGGCTCCAGCCACAGTAGCGGTGCACCGGTCTCCACCTGGCTGCCCACGGACACGACGCATTCCTTCAGCCGCGCCTTGAAGGGCGCCCGCAGCACCGTCTCCATCTTCATGCTCTCCAGCACCAGCACCGGCGCGCCCGCCTCGACCTCGGCGCCGACCTTCAGCGGCGTGGCGACGACCAGCGCGGGCGCGGGCGAGCGGACGACGCCGCCCTCGTCGCGGCTGACCCGGTGCGTCACGCCCTCCACCTCGACCAGGTGGATCGGCCCGTGCGTGTCGGTGAGCAGGCGGTACCGGGTGCCGTTGACGACGATCCGCCCGGTGTGCCGGTCGAAGCGGTCGAGCTCGACGTCGGCGGTGCGGACGTCGCCACCTGCTTCGACGCCGACGCGGAACCGATGCGCACCGACCCGCGCGACGCGCACGCGGTAGCCGACGCCACGAAGTTTGAGGTCCAGTGGCCGGCCGCTCTCGTGCTGCACCTGCGGGCGTCCGCCGAACGCCGTCGACAGCAGCCGCTGCCGCTCGACGCGTTCCTCCTCCTCGTACGCCTCGATGGCGGCGGCCGCCAGCGCGATGGCGGAGTGCCGGTGCGAGACGAGCCTGCCCTCGCCGCGGACGCGGTCGATCCAGCCGGTGTCCGCGCTGGCGTCGATCACCTCGGGCTGGTCGAGCAGGTCGAGCACGAAGCTCTTGTTCGTCGCGCCGCCCTCGATGATCACCGTGGTCTGCGCCATCGCCCGGCGCAGCCTGCCGAGCGCCTCGTCGCGGTCGCGGCCGTAGGCGATGATCTTCGCGATCATCGAGTCGAAGTCGGCGGGGATGGTGTCGCCCTCGCTGACGCCGGTGTCCACGCGGATGCCCGGCCCGGCGGGCAGGTCCAGCCGCGCGATGCGGCCGGGGGAGGGCGCGAAGTCGCGGTCGGGGTCTTCGGCGTTCAGCCGGGCCTCGATGGCGTGCCCGCGTTCCACCGGCGGCCCGCCTTCGAGCCTGCCGCCGGATGCCACCCGTAGTTGCGCCTTGACCAGGTCGAACCCGGTGGTGGACTCGGTGATCGGATGCTCGACCTGCAGGCGGGTGTTGACCTCGAGGAACGCGAACATCTTGTCGCCGGGGTGGTAGAGGAACTCGACGGTCGCCGCACCGCGGTAACCGACCGCGACGGCCAGCCGTTCGGCCGACGCCTTGAGCTCGGCGGTCTGCACAGGGCTGAGCACCGGCGATGCCGACTCCTCGATGACCTTCTGGTTGCGCCGCTGCACCGAGCAGTCGCGGACGCCGAGCGCCCACGCGGTGCCCTCGCCGTCAGCGATCACCTGGACCTCGACGTGCCGGGCACCGGTGACCAGGCGCTCCAGGAACACGATGCCGCTGCCGAACGCCCGCGCGGCCTCCTGGCTGGTGCGCTCGTAGGCGTCGGCGAGCTCGGCCTCGTTCGTGATCACGCGGATGCCGCGCCCGCCGCCGCCCGCGGTCGCCTTCAGCATCAGCGGGTAGCCGATCTCGGCCGCCGCCGCCAGGGCGGCGTCCAGGGTCTCGACCGCACCGCGACTCCACGGTGCGACCGGCACGCCGACCTCCTCGGCGATCAGCTTCGCGCCGATCTTGTCACCGAGCCTGCGCATGGCCTCGGCGCTCGGTCCGACGAAGGTGACCCCAACCTTCTCGCACAGCTCCGCGAACGCCGGGTCCTCTGCGACGAAGCCCCAGCCCACCCATGCGGCGTCGGCCCCGGTCTCCACCAAAGCGCGCTCCAGCACCTTCAGGTCGAGGTACGGGCGCGCGGACGCGGGACCGAGATCGTAGGACAGGTCCGCTTCGCGGACGAAGGTGGCCGTGCGGTCGACGTCGGTGTGCAGGGCGACGGTCTCGACCCGTGTCCCGCTCTCCGCGGCGATGTCCCGTACGGCGTGGATGAGCCGCATAGCGGCCTCACCACGATTGACGATGGCGACACGACTGAACACCCGACCGAGCCTTCCTGTAGACCAACGATGTGCGCGCCGTGACACGGCGGCCCCCCGGCAGTGTTCACCCTTCCGTCTACCAGCTGGTAACGCCATGTCGCAGACAGCGCACGCTACACGGCTCCAGTTGTAGAAACCGATCAAAAGCCGTGGGCCCCCCGAGCCTGACCGGGCATGCGTGAGCGGAGTGGCGGTCTGTCTTCTCCCAGGCTCGCCCACTCAGTGGGCTCATCTGCTACGCCCTTTGTCGGTGGTGGGCTCACCTTTCTTGTGCGGCAAGGCGGGAGAAAGTACATTTTCGCGGTTTCGACAGACACCAAGTCTACCCAAAATTGTGATAAAACCCCCTGTAGTCTCTCGCCGTGACCACAGAGATCGCCGCCAAGCTGGGCGGACGTTCGTGGACGGCTCTGATCGTGCTCGGCTTCGCCGGACAGGTGGCATGGACCGTCGAGAACATGTACCTGAACGTGTTCCTCTACGACACCGTCAGCGACGACCCCGGCGCCATCGCCACCATGGTCGCCGCCAGCGCGGCGACCGCGACGGTGGCCACCCTGCTGGTCGGCGCGCTCTCCGACCGGGCGGGACGCCGCCGCTCCTTCATCGCCGCCGGATACGTGCTGTGGGGGCTGGCCACGGCGGCCTTCGGCTTCGTCACCGTCGACGCGGTCGCGGCCGTCGCCCCGGCGGCCGGAGCCGTCACGGCCACGGTGGTCGCGGTCATCGCGCTGGACTGCGTGATGTCGTTCCTCGGCGCCGGGGCGAACGACGCGGCCTTCCAGGCGTGGGTGACCGACGTGACCCGCCCGGCGAACCGGGGCCGGGTGGAGTCGGTGCTGGCGATCATGCCGTTGGTGTCGATGCTGGCCGTCTTCGGCGGGTTCGACTCGCTGACCCGCGCGGGGGAGTGGCGGCTGTTCTTCGTGCTCATCGGGGCGATCATCGTCGTGGTCGGAGCCGTCTCCTGGGTGCTCGTGCGCGACCGCCCGGACCCGGTACGCCAGGAGGGCGCCTACCTGGCCTCACTCGTGCACGGGCTGCGGCCGAGCGCGATACGGGCCAACCCCGTCCTCTACCTGGCCCTGGCCGCGTGGACGATCTGGGGGATCTCCACCCAGGTCTTCCTGCCCTACCTGATCATCTACCTGCAGCGATACCTGAACATCGAGGGGTACGCGATCGTCCTGGCCGTGGTGCTGACCGGCTCCTCGGCGATCAGCGTCGCCTGCGGGCCGCTCATCGACCGGGTGGGCAAGGTGCGCTTCCTGCCACCCGCGATCGCCGTGTACGGCACGGGTCTGCTGCTGATGTCCGTCGCGACCGGGATGATCCCGGTGATCGCCGCCGGGCTCGTCATGATGTCCGGGTTCATGCTGGTGCTCGCGCCCATCGCGGCGATCGTCCGCGACCACTCGCCGCCGGACCGCGCCGGTCACGTCCAGGGACTGCGGATGGTCTTCGCGATTCTCATCCCCATGATCGTCGGTCCCTTCCTGGGCGCCGCCGTGATCAAGGGGGCCGACGCCTACTACGAGGAGCTCGGGGTGCTCAAACAAGTCCCCTCACCGGCCATCTTCCTGGCCGCCACGGTCGTGGTGGTGTTCATGGCCGTACCGGTGCGGGCGCTGCGCCGCAGGGGGACCGCATGACCCTGCTGACCCGCTGGGGCGCGGCCCTCGACCCCGAGGCCGTGCTGCCGGAGTACCCCAGGCCGCAGCTCGTCCGCGACAGCTACCTCAACCTCAACGGCCGCTGGCGTTACGCCGTCTCCCCGGTCGAGCCCGAGGCCCTCGACGGCTACGACGGCTACGACGGCGACATCATCGTGCCGTTCTCCCCTGAGGCTCCGCTGTCCGGTGTCGGGCGGCAACTCCTGCCCGGGCAGACACTGTGGTACCGGCGCGCGCTCACCCTGCCCGACGGGTTCGCCGTCCCGGGCGGGCGGGTGCTGCTGCACTTCGGCGCGGTCGACCAGACCTGCCGGGTGCTGCTCAACGGGGTCGAGGTGGGCACGCACACCGGCGGCTACCTGCCGTTCGCCTGCGACATCACCGACACCCTGCGCGAGGGCCCTAACACGCTGGTCGTGGCCGTGCGGGACGACTCCGACACCGGGCACCACTCGCGCGGCAAGCAAAAGCTGCGCCGGGGCGGCATCTGGTACACCGCCCAGTCGGGCATCTGGCAGACCGTGTGGGCCGAGTGCGTGCCCGCCGTACACGTGGAGCGGCTCACGCTCGTCCCGCACCTGGACGCCTCGTGCGTCGAGGTGACGGTGCACGCCGCCTCGGGGCGGGCCGCCGTCGATATCCTCGCCGACGGTGAGGTGGTCGCGTCCGTCGAGGCGGACGCGGGCGTGCCGGTGCGGATCCCGATCCCGGACGTCCGCCCGTGGAGCCCCGAGGACCCGTATCTGTACGACGTGTCGGTGCGTCTCGGGGCCGACGGCGTACGCGGCTACGTCGGCATGCGCTCCTTCGGTGTCGGGCGCGACGCGGACGGCGTGCCCAGGCTGCTGCTCAACGGACGCCCCTACTTCCACGCCGGGGTCCTGGACCAGGGCTACTGGCCCGACGGCCTGTACACGCCGCCCTCCGACGAGGCCATGGTCTGCGACATCGAGACCATGAAGCGGCTCGGCTTCAACATGCTGCGCAAGCACATCAAGATCGAGCCGATGCGCTGGTACCACCACTGCGACCGGCTCGGCATGCTCGTCTGGCAGGACATGGTGAACGGCGGCGGCCGCTATCACCCGCTGGTGATCACCGCGCCGGTGCTGACACCGCTGCGCCTCGACGACCGCCGCCACCGGTGGTTCGGGCGCGGCGACGCCGAGGGCCGTGAGCGGTTCGCAGCCGAGCTGCGGGAGACCGTCGAGCTGCTGCGCAACGTGGTGGGCCTGGCCGTGTGGGTGCCGTTCAACGAGGGCTGGGGCCAGTTCGACGCGGCGGGCGCCGCCGGGGAGCTCACCGCGCTCGACCCCACCCGGACGGTCGACCACGCGAGCGGGTGGCACGACCAGGGCGCGGGCGACCTGCGGAGCCTGCACGTGTACTTCCGCCGTTTCCGCCCGCCCGCCGGGCGCGACGGGCGGGCGCTGGTCCTGTCGGAGTACGGCGGCTACTCGCTGCGCGTCGAGGGCCACAGCTTCAACGACCGCGAGTTCGGCTACCGCAGATGCCGTACGGCGGCGCAGCTCGGCGGCGCGTTCGCCCGGCTGCACTACCGGCAGATCGTGCCCGCCGTGCCGCGCGGCCTGAGCGCGACCGTCTACACCCAGCTCTCCGACGTCGAGGACGAGCTGAACGGCCTGCTCACCTACGACCGCGAGGTGCTCAAACTCCCCGCCGAACTGGTGCGGACCGTCAACGGGCGGCTTCGGCTGGGCTGAACCCCGCCGCCGCCGGCCCGGTCCTCACCAGCGCTGGCGTGCCTCCTCGGCCCAGCCGACCAGACCGTCGAGGTCGACCCATTCGCCCTCGTCGGTCCGGGCGCGGCCGGAGAAGTGGCCGAAGCACTGGTGGGTCTCGCTGCCCACCACACCCAGTTCGGTACGCGAGATCTTCTCGTGGAACGGGTGGAGGACCACCTCCACCCCGGGACCGCTCATCCGCCAGGGCCGCATCCAGTCGCGCCGGTCGTACACCCAGGCCAGTTCATCGCCGATCTTGTGCATCCGCCCGTCGACGAACAGCGCGTTCTCCGTCGAGCGGGTGCCGTCGGTCCACTTGCCGCCGAGCTGGATCGCCCGCCCCGGCGCGCTGCCCGCCGCCCAGTTCCAGGTGATCGAGTACGGCCAGCGGCCCCGTCCGTGGTCGAGCACCGCGAAGGAGGTCGCCTCGTCGAGGACGTGTCGGGTCCCCCCGACGGTCAGCGTGCCGCGCACCGGCCTGCCGACGTCCTTGACCGTGTACTGGAACCTCCGGGCGCTCCACGGGACGACCACGCCGAGCGACTCGTGCCCCTGGGGCAGCGGCACCTCCACGTCGAGCCGCACCCCGGGCACGGCGGCCCGCAGCGAGGTGCCCTCGGGGCGCTGGTCGATGTCGATGCGCAGGCCCGGACCGCGTACCGACGCCCGGCCCGCGCCGCTGCGGTCCGGTAGCACCGCGCCGCGCGCCAGCGGCACGACCACGTCCTTGGTGATCTCCACGCCGGTCGCGCGGTCGAGCACGTAGACGCCGTGCACGCCCGCGTAGTCGAGCGACGAGGCCACCAGCCCGACGATGTGGCCGGGGGTGACGATGCCCCAGTACTCCCAGCGTTTGGTCCTGCCCCAGCCGCGCAGGTTCGCGCGGTGCAGCGGGCGCCTGCTCCAGCCGACCGCGTCGGGGTTGAGGCGTCCGTCGGGCAGGCACAGATCGACGGGGGCGGTGATCTCCCGCTCGTGGGTCGGCATAGCCAGAGGGTAGTGGCGCACGGCCGGGGCTCCCACCCCGGGGCACGCGGCGCGCGGGCACCACCGGTGCGGCCTCCCCGTCGGACCAGCCCAGCGGGGGAGGGGTGAGCACGGCCGCGATTCTGGTCAGCCGGTCCTGGTGGCGAACGGGCCGCCGGCGCCGAACGCGAGCCGCGCGAAGTTCTCGCCGATGCGGCGGTGTCCTGCGGGGTCAGGGTGGACCTCGTCGGGCAGCGGCAGTTCGGCGTAGTCCGTCTCGCCGTAAAGGTCGCGGCCGTCGAGGTAGTGCAGGTTCGGGTCGTCAGCCGCCCGCTGTTCGACGATCCGGGCGAGTTCGTCGCGGATGACGTTGAGCGTCAGACGCCCGGTGGCGCGTTCGGCCGGGTCGCCCGTGGCCTTGAACCGCAAGGTCCCGCCGTCGAAGTCGGGCGCGAGGGGGCCGGGGGTGTCCTCCTGGACCGGGCACAGGATGGAGGACACGACCAGCAGCGGCGTGGTCGGATGCCCCTCGCGGATGGTGTCGAGGAAGCCATGGGCCGCAGGGGTGAAGGCGCGCAGGCGCATCACGTCGGTGTTGACGACATTGATGCCGATCTTGACGCTGATCAGGTCCGCGGGGGTGTCCCGCATCGCGCGGGCGGTGAACGGGTCGAGCAGCGCGCTGCCGCCGAATCCCAGATTGACCAGTTCCACTCCGCCCTGGGCGGCGGCCAGGGCCGGCCAGATGGCGGTCGGGTGGGTGGCGTTCGAGCCGTGGCTGATGGAACTGCCGTGGTGCAGCCACACCCTGCGCCCGCTGTTCGGCGCAGGCTCGACCGGGGCGTCGGTGCGCAGGGCGATCAGCTCGGTGATCTCGGTATGAGGAAGCCAGATCTCGACGTCCTTGTCACGCGCGGGCAGACCGGTGAACCGGGCGGTGCCGTGAGGCCCTTCGCGCAGTTCGACGGACTGGGTGGCCATGTCGATCGTGCGGACCTTACCGCCGGTCACCGTGGCCTGGGCAGTGAGACGGCCGTCGACCAGCAGGTCGTATACGCCGTCCGCCGGGGTCGGGAGACCTCGGTAGGCCCTCTTGGTGGGCAGCGTGTCCAGTTCGATGACGGTGGCCCGGGTGCGGAAGGCCAACCGCACGCCGGACGACTGGGCCTCGGCCACGGCCAGTTGGTCGTCAGGGATCTGCCGACGGGCCCGAGCGGGCAGTCGGTGCGGCAGCAGGCCGTGCGCCGTGCGTTCCACGTCGAGGACGCCGCGCAGGATGTCCGCGGTGACGGGTGTGGTGATCCAGTCGTGCTCGGTGTTCATTGCCTCAGCCTGTTGATCAAGATTTTCGGATTGTTCGGATGCGCCGGTGCGCGGCGCGGCCCCCTGATGGTCAGGGTGCGGTCCAGTTCCGCAGCAGGGCGTCGAGGGAATCCACGATCCAGGACCAGGATTCCTGCGGATCGACTGCGGTATGGCTGAAGCCTCCGCCCATCTCCAGGCTGACGTAGCCATGGAAGACGCTGCCCAGCATCCGGACCGCGTGCGTCTGGTCCGGCTCCGTCAGGTCGTAGCCGCGCAGGATCGCCCGCGTCATCTGCGCATGCCTGACACCGGCGCTGGCGGCCGCCGTCTTGGGGTCGAGCCTGAGCTGGGCGGCGGCGTAGCGGCCGGGGTGCTCCCGGGCGTAGTCGCGGTAGACGTTCGCGAAGGCGGCCAGGGCATCCTTGCCGGCGCGCCCGGCCAGGGCGGCGGCGACCCGGTCGGCGAGTTCCTCCAGGGCGAACAGGGCGATCCTGGTCTTGAGGTCCTGGGAGTTCTTCAGGTGCGAGTACAGACTCGCGACCTTGACGTCGAACCGCCGGGCGAGCGCCGAGACGGTCACCTGGTCGAAGCCGACCTCGTCGGCCAGTTCCGCCCCCGCCCGGGTCAGGCGTTCCGTGGTCAGTCCTGCTCGAACCATAACCTTCCTCCCATCTAGCGACACCCATTATGTATTTGCCTAATACCTTTAGGCAAATTGGCCTGTCGTTCACGAATCCGCCGACTGAGCAGGAGATCCGTACCGCGTCGTGAACTGCCCAAGGGTGAGGCGAAGCCCTGAGTGACCATGTGAAGCCGGTCGCCAAGTAGCTGGGCTGGAAGACCACCACGCACACTCGTTGTCCTCATGGTGATCAGTGCGGCTGACCTGGACTGAGCTGTTCGCGGCCCCGGGGTGGTCGCGGCCCGGGGCCGGCCGAAGAGCCGCAGCCCGGTTTGGAGACAGGTGCACGGCCTTTGAGCCGGATGCCACCGATCGCCGTGGCCTCCGCGACTCAGCCCTCATCCCCCTCCTGCTCGGTGCCGGTGCCGGTGCCTGCGCCGAAAGATCCGTGGAGTTTCAGGAGGCGGAAGGCACGTAGGGGAAGGTGCGTGACGGCTTTGCGGTGACCGACTCCTTCGTGATCCCCAGTGTCACCGGCATGACCGAAAATCCACAACGACACACCACCGAGGTGGCGGTGGGCCTTTCCGGAGTACCACAGGCCGATGCTTTCGCCTTTGACGCTGGTGCTCTTCTCCCGGTAACGGCTGAAGCACCTGCAGCGCACCGCTGGCCGTCGCCCGCAATGACCGTGCCACCACAGCGCGGCGCAGAGCCTGACCAGGACTCTGCTAACCCCTGCGCACACCCTTGGCGAGCTCGGCTGTGAGCGCCCGGACCGCCGCGAGCCCGGCCGCCTCGTCGGGTGCGTCGAGCATCGCCTTGACGAGGGCGGAACCGACGATCACACCGTCCGCGAAGCCCGCGACCTCGGCGGCCTGCTCGGCGTCGGAGACGCCGATGCCGACGCAGACCGGGAGTTCGGTGGTCGCCCTGGTGCGACGCACCAGGGCGACCGCGGCCTCTCCGGCGGAGGCGCGGGTGCCGGTGACCCCCATCAGCGAGGCGGCGTACACGAATCCCGAACCGGCCGCGGTGATCTCCTTCAGCCGCTTGTCCTTGCTGCTCGGCGCGACGACGAAGACGGTGGCCAAGCCTTGCTTCTCGGCGTGCTCGCGCCAGGTCGCGGATTCCTGGACGGGCAGGTCGGACAGGATGCAGCCCGCGCCGCCGGCCTCGGCGAGCTCGGTGGTGAAGCGTTCGATGCCGTAGCGGTCGATTGGGTTCCAGTACGTCATCACCAGGACGGGCTTGCCCGTGGCGGCGTGTGCCTCGCGGACGGTGCGCATCACGTCGGCGATCTTGAGGCCGCCGCGCAGGGCGATGTCGTCGGCGGTCTGGACGACCGGCCCGTCGAGTACCGGGTCGCTGTGCGGCAGGCCGACCTCGACGACGTCCGCGCCGGATTCGAGGACCGCCTTGACCGCCTCGATGCCACCGTCGACGGTCGGGAAGCCGGCCGGGAAGTAGGCGATGAGCGCGGCGCGGCCCTCGGACCTGGCCTGGGCGAGGGTGTCGCTCAACAGCTGGATGTTGCCACTCACTTCGACTCCCCTTCGGCGGCGTCGTGCAGCCCGAAGTAACGGGCGGCCGTGTCCATGTCCTTGTCGCCGCGCCCGGACAGGTTGACGATGATCAGCCCGTCCTTACCGAGCTCCTTGCCGATTTCGAGGGCTCCGGCGAGCGCATGCGCGCTCTCGATCGCCGGGATGATGCCCTCGGTCCGCGAAAGCAGCCGAAACGCCTGCATCGCCTCATCGTCGGTGACCGGGCGGTACTCGGCGCGGCAGATGTCCCTCAGATACGCGTGCTCGGGCCCGATGCCCGGATAGTCCAGACCGGCCGAGATCGAGCAGGGCTCGGTGATCTGGCCCTCCTCGTCCTGCAGGACATACGACCGCGAACCGTGCAGGATGCCCGGCTCGCCCGCGGACAGCGAGGCCGCGTGCTCACCGCTCTCCACGCCGTGCCCGGCGGCCTCGCAGCCGATGAGACGTACGCCGCTGTCGGGAAGGAAGCCGTGGAAGAGACCGAGTGCGTTCGACCCGCCGCCGACGCAGGCGATGGCCGCGTCCGGCATCCGCCCGGCCCGCTCCAGGATCTGGCGGCGGGCCTCTACGCCAATGACGCGGTGAAAGTCGCGCACCATGCCTGGGAAGGGATGCGGTCCCGCAGCCGTGCCGAAGACGTAGTGCGTCCGGTCGACGTTCGCGACCCAGTCCCTGAACGCCTCGTTGATGGCGTCCTTGAGCGTGCGGGAACCGGACTTGACCGGGATGACCTCGGCACCGAGCATCCACATCCGGGCGACGTTGAGCGCCTGCCGCTCGGTGTCGATCTCGCCCATGTAGACGGTGCATTCGAGACCGAACAGCGCACAGGCCGTTGCGGTGGCGACGCCGTGCGAGCCGGCGCCGGGATGAAGAATTCACTGGACATGCGACATGCTCCTACGCCGGGGCATACGCCCCGGATGTCTGGCTTGTGATGGTCACGGAACATGTATCCGCGCGGCGGGGTGGACGGGCCTTTTCCCCACCTCGCCCCTTCCTGAAAGGCGTGAGCCCACAAGCAGCCCGGCCGGCGTCTGAGGCCACTGCCGAAGGGCATGCCTGGAGATCTGGGGCAGCGCCCCGGTTTCGGGAAGGGCGGGGTGGGGGAGAAGAAATCCCCTCAGACACCCCGCGCAATGCGCGGCGCGTAAGGCCATCGCATCCCGTTGACCTGACCAGGATCGGAGCCAATCACGTACCGCACCCGGCGGCCGTGCACGCGCCGCGCAGGCGCCCGGCAGCCGCGAGGGCGGCAACCAGCGGCAAGGCGGGCGGCAATGGGCATGACTGAAGCCTAACCGCACTCGTGCAGGCCGTCCTCGTCCTGCAACTCATCGAAGAGGGCCGCTACTCAGGATGAGAAGAGCTCGGTGACCTGCTTGTTTCAGGCGACCTCGCCATCCTGCTGACTGCCGGGACTCGACTGCGTTCTCTGGCGCGGGCCGTGGATTTTGCGCGCCGTACGGTGGGCCCCGGTGGAGATGCTCGGTGGCCTGCTCAGGTCCGGGTGGACGCCGAGCGGAAGGCTGGTCGACAACGTCGGCGGCCAGGGAGTCGCGTTCAACCAGCCGCTCGCGCCCACGGTCGACGTCCTCGGCTACCCCGCCGGCCCCGAGCCCGACGGCAGTCGTCCCTACCCGGGCGAGAGCCTCGAACGGTCGACCGGATCGACGTTCGCGATGAAGGTCACGGGCTTCCCCGCGGACCGGCCCATCGGGGTGGACTCCCCGTTCACCGGTGAAGGCTCTCTCGGCTCCTCGTGGCTGACCCAGTACACGGACGACACCCGCACCGGCTATCTCAACGGCATCACGATCAGCGTTTCCGACACCGATGGCGACAACCGGTACGACACCGGCGTCTCACCGTACTTCGACCGCGAGTTGTTCACGGTCTACCAGAAGGCCGCCGGCCTCTGGACCGGCTCCATCCGCTCCATCGTCTAGACGGCTCCCGTTCCCGCCGCGTCCGCCCAGAGGGGCGGGCGCGGTGTCATGGTCTATCCGCGGTGTTCCGGCTCATTGTGAATTCAGAGCGGCTCTCAGCACTCCGGGAGCCTGGAGCAGGGACGGTCCGTACCAGGTCAGGTGCCGGCCACTGACCAGCGCGGCCGGTATTGAGGGGAAGAAGCCGGGACCGTCGCGTTCGGTGAAACGGTAGGGCTCGTCGGGCAGGACGACGAGGTCGGCGCCCGCCGCCAGCAGTTCGGCCAGAGCGATCTTCGGGTAGCGCTCGGGATGGTCGACGTAGAGGTTGTGAATGCCCAGCTTGAGCAGCACATCGCCCGCGAAGGTGTCGCGGCCGAGGACCATCCAGGGTTTACGCCAGATGGGGATCACCGCCCTCCGCACCTCGCCGACCGGCGGAGCCGACCACGCTCGCTCCGCGGCGGTGAGCCAATCCGGCTCGGGCAGGGCACAGGCGATCGTGAGCATCCGCCGCAGGGAGGCGAAGGCCTCCTCCAGGGTGCGGATCCTGGTCACCCAGACCGCCACCCCGGCCGAGCGCAGCGCCTCCAGGTCTGCGGCGCGGTTCTCCTCTTCGTTGGCCAGCACGAGGTCCGGCCGCAGCCCGGCGACCGCGGCCAGGTCGGGGTTCTTGGTACCTCCGATCCGCCGCACCGCCAGGCCTGCCGGGTGGGTGCACCAATCCGTCGCGCCGACCAGTAGTTCGGGGGCGGTCTCGGCGAGTGACTCGGTGAGCGAGGGCACGAGCGACACCACGCGGCATACGTCGCCGCGCGGCGCGAGAGGAACGCCGAGATCGTCGAACATCACCGATGTCCTCCGTTTACGAAAGCGGAACCGACCCGACTTTCAGCGAGCGCCTGAAAGAAGTCACTTTACCGCGACATATTTCGACAGTCCCACCGCCTGTGACGGCCGCTGCCCCCGCCCAGGGTGACGAACGGGAGTGGTGGCACAGTTCCGCTCTTCACGGAAGCCGGGTACCTCAGTGGTGCGGTTGCCGACCGTGAACGGTCAGCCGCGCACTCAACTAGGGCCGGAGTGGGCGACGGCGGTGACCCGCGTGTCGGGTTCGGGCACCCGCACGGCCTTGACCAGCAGCCATGCGATGAACGAAAGTTCCGCGACCGCCGCAGGAGTCAGGGCGAACAGTGAGATGTCTGCACCGAAGCCGGGGGCGAGGAAGCGCGCGAACACGTCCACGAGGTGGCCGAAGCATCCGATCACCAGCAGCACGCCCAGCACCTTGGGGAAGTAGCCCGACTTGACGACCAGGTAACCCAGCGGCAGCAGCCACAGGCCGAAGTACGTCTGGGCGATGAGGTACCCGTCGCGTTGCAGGCCGGCGAACAGCAGAGTCAGCTGGTCGGAACCTGTCGGGCCGAAGGCACCGGTGTAGACCTGGCCGGTGGCGATCGTCAGCGCCGCATGTTGGTTGAGCAGGCTCATGCTCTGGATCGCGACGCTGACCGCGACGAAGGTGACCATCGCGGCGGCGGCCATCTGGTTGACATGCTTGAGCAGCAGATACAGGGCCATGCCCGTCAGCAGGAAGGCCGTGGCTCCCACCAGCTCGCTGGCGAAGCCGATGCGAAACAGGGTGGCCGAGGTGTCGATGTTGTCGGCCGTGGCCGCTGCGTCCCCTGACTCGGCGATGCGCGTGTTCACCAGCCCGGCGAAGCTGGTGAGCCCGGCGACGATCAGGTAGAGGGATCCCGCGATCCTCGCGAGCGTCTTCGGCGCGGTCACGGTGTGGTCCTTTCTCGGGGTACGGGCCCGGCCGGCCGAATCTGGCTGTGGCGGGAACGCGCGTCGGATCCGGGGATTCGTACGGCTCCGGCGAACAGCCAGTTCGTGAACATCGGTTCCGCGAGTCCAACGCCCTGTGCGGACCGGCCTGGGGCGAAGATTCCTGGACGTACCTCGCCCGGGCTTCCCGGCGAGACCCCTGCGTGACGCGCGAGCCGGACGCTCACGCCGGATTGCCGGCGTGGGCGAGGGCCGATGGGGTCAGCCGGCCGACGATGGCCGGGGCCTCGTGGACGAGGGCGTCGTTCTCCACCGCCTCGACCATGAAACGGGCGTAGTCCACTCGGCGGGTCAGGTTGCTCGCGAGGACGGGATCACCCACGTGCCGGCTCCACACCGGCAGGCCCTGACTGTCGCCCTCCTCCAGGTCGCTGCCACGCACGACCGTCCAGCGGGTGTCACTGGCAAAGATCCTCCGGCACGCCTCCACCTGGTCGTCCACGTCCACGACACGGGCAAGCTTCGCCAGTCGCCCGAACACGGCCGCGTACAGCTTGAACTTCCGGGTGTACACGTCCTTCCCGTCGCGGGTGATGTGCCAGCCGCAGGAGAACACCAAACGGGCGCCCGGACGGGCGTGGTCGAGCACAGCCTGGGCCGTACCGGAGGCGTAGTGGTTCCTCCCCCAGGGCACCAGCACCGTGAGCACGGCGTCGCATCCGTTCACCGCCCGGGCGATGACCGCAGGAGCGTCGGTCGCTCCGGGGATCACCGTGATCCGTCCCTCGAACTCGGCGAGCTTGGTCACGCTCTGCTCTCGGCAGACGCCCACGACCTCGTACCCCCGGTCCAATGCGTGCTGCACCATGTAGTGCCCGAGCTTCCCGGACGCGCCGACGATGCACACTCTCTTGCCCGTGCCCGGCTTCCTGGTTCCGTCTGGACCGATCGGTTCCACGACCCTCTCCTCTGCCCGCCGTCACCTCTACACTTACGCTGTAAGGGTAGAGCCTTGCGGTGTAAGGTTGTCAAGCCGTCCAAGCAGACCAGGCAGGAGTACCTTGTGGACACCGAGACAGCCGGAACGCCTGCGCCCCGCCGCAACCTCAGTAAGGAGATGGTGCTTCGCACTGCGGTCGCGCTGGCGGACGAGGCCGGCACCGGTGTGCCGAGCATGCGCAGGCTCGCCGAGCGGCTCGGCGTCGAGGCCATGTCGCTGTACCACCACTTCCGCAACAAAGACTTGATCCTCGACGGCATGGTCGACCTCGTCTTCGGCGAGATCGAGCTCCCGCCGGACGACGTCGACTGGCGGGCCGCGATGCGACGGCGGGCAGTCTCGATGCGCGGCGCACTGATCCGCCACCCGTGGGCGATCCGGCTGATGGACTCACGGACGAACCCCGGCCACGCGACGCTGCGCCATCACAACGCGGCAATCGGCTGCCTGCGAGCGGGCGGCTTCTCGATCGCCGGCGCGGCACACGCGTTCTCGGTGCTGGACAGCTACATCTACGGGTTCACGCTCCAGGAGCTCAGCCTGCCCTTCACATCATCCGTTGGCCTCGAGGACGTGGCGGGCTCGATCCTGAAGCGGCTGCCCCGCGACGAGTTCCCGCACCTCGCCGAGATGATCGCCGATCGCGCCCTGAAGGCTGGTTACGCGTACACCGAGGAGTTCGACGTCGGACTCGACCTGATCCTCGACGGACTGCAGCGACAGCGCGAAAGCTGGCGGTAACCCGTCAGTGGATCAGGGGGTGAGCGGCATCGAGGACCTCGAGAACTCCGAGCCCGGCGGCCGGCGCATCGACGGCCGGCCGCTGACCGCCCGCGAGTTGCGTGCGATCCTCAAACCCGGCATTTACTGCGGCGGTGGTCACTTTCCGGGATGAGCAGCGTGCGCAATCGCCTCCCCTTGATCGGAGGCGTTCACTAAAACGAACGCTAGGTTCACTATCTCGATAGTTCGGTATAGTGAACGTATGGTTCATTCAATCGAGACCCTTCGGGTAGGCGCACAGGTCAGCGCCTATCTCGATGACACCTACCTGGAGCAGGTCGATACGCGGGTGATCGCGGTCGGCGAGAGGGACGGGACGCCATGGGCGGCCGTCGAGCACTGCCTGTTCCATCCGCAGGGCGGGGGCCAGCCCGCCGACCGAGGGTGGCTGGCGGACACGGAGATCATCCCGGTCCGAAGCCGTGAGTCGGGACTGGTCGTGGCGATGGCGCCCGAGGGCGGCAGCCTTCTGCCCCTCGCCGAGGGGCAGAAGGTGCGAGCCCGGATCGACCTTCAGACCCGGACAGCTCACGCTGCGCTGCACACGGCCGGACACCTCGTCGAAGCGGTCGGGCGGATGCAGGGGTGGGAGATGGTCGGCAGCAACCATTTCCCCGGTCAGGCACGCATCGAGTTCCAGGCGCCCCAGACGGACACGCGACTGGCCGACCCGGAAGGGCGGGAGGAGGTGACCGCCGCGCTGCGCGCCGCGGCGGCGGCCGCGGTCGCTGACGATCTGCCGGTCTTCGCACGGTGCCTCGCCGACGGGCGGCGCGTGGTGCACCTGGACGCGCTGCACGCCGCGCCGTGCGGGGGCACGCACGTGCGCAGCCTCGGCAACCTGGCAGAAGTGGTGCTGCCGACGCTGAAGGCCAAGAAGGGCCGCATCCGCGTGTCCTACACCGCAACGCACAGGAGCCGCTGATGACGCCCCTGCCGTCCGGCCGCCAGCCGGTGAGCAGTACCGCAGCCGCGGTCGGCGCGAAGATCCGCTTGCGCCGCCAGCAGCGCGGCATGAGCGCCGCGGAGATGGCCCGGCGCGCCGGGCTGAGCAAGGCCACGCTGTCGCAGTTGGAGGCCGGCAACGGCAATCCGACGATCGACACCCTGGATGCGATCGCGATCGCCCTGCGCATCCCGATCGCCGACCTGCTGGCGCGTGACGCCGACACCGGGCCGGTCTTCCGGCCCGGCACGGACATCGAGCCCGGCGAGGTCTCCCGGGAACTGCTGCGCCGCATCAGCAGCGGCAACAGCCTGGAGATCTGGCGGCTGCGCATTCCGCCCGAGACCGAGCTGCCCGGCGTCCCGCACGCCACCGGCACGATCGAGCACCTGCTCATCGCCACCGGGCACGTCACCGCCGGCCCCGTCGACGCCCCGCGGGATCTGGGCCCCGGCGACATGCTCGCCTTCGCCGGGGACGCCCCGCACTTCTACCGCACCGGCGCCGAGGAGGTGGACATCACCGTCGTCTTCGCCTCCCCCATCAGCAGCTGAGACCAAGGAAGACCAGTCATGAGCACCACCGTCGCCGTCACCCCCTCCGGCCGTGCCTTCATCAGCGACAACATGGCCGGGGCATCCCCGCAGATAGCCCAGGCCGTCGCCGACGCGGCCGCCGGTCAGGTCCTGCCGTACGGCAAAGATCCCTTCACCGACAGCGCCCGCCGCAGGCTCAGCGAGATCTTCGAGCGGGACGTCGATGTCTTCCCGGTCTCCACCGGGTCCGCCGCCAACGGCCTGAGCCTGGCCGCCCTCACCCCGCCGTGGGGCAGCGTGCTCTCTCAGCCCGACAGCCACATCAACCACGACGAATGCGGCGCTCCGGAGTTCTTCACCAACGGCGCCAAGCTCGTCGGTGTCCCAGGCCCCGACAGCAAGATCGCCCCCGAAGCGCTGCAGGCGGCGGTGCGCCGCCGGGCCGGTGACGTGCACAGCGTGCAGCCGTCCGCGGTGAGCATCAGCCAGGCCACCGAGAGCGGCAGCGTCTACACCCTGGAGGAGATCCGCCGCCTGTCCGCCATCGCCAAGGACGCAGGACTGCGCGTCCACATGGACGGCGCGCGCTTTGCCAACGCCTTGGACCATCTCGGCGCCACCCCGGCCGAGATGACCTGGAAGGCCGGCATCGACGTCCTGTCCTTCGGCGCCACCAAGAACGGCGCGATGACCGCCGACGCCATCGTCTCCTTCGACCCCGCGCTCGCCACCGAGCTCGCCTTCCGCGCCAAGCGCGCCGGCCAGCTCGCCTCCAAGATGCGCTTTCACGCGGTCCAGATCGACGCGTACCTCACCGACGGCCTGTGGTTGTGCAATGCCCGCCAGGCCAACGCGATGGCCACCCGGCTCGGCGACGGCCTCAAGGCCATTCCCGGCACCGGCCTTCTGGCCACGCCGCAGGCCAACATCCTCTTCTGCCGCCTGCCCCAGCAGGTCACCGAAGGACTCCTCGCCGAGGGCTACGCCTTCTACCACGACCGCTGGGAGCCGGGGATCGTCCGGTTCGTCACCGCCTTCTCCCACAGCGCCGATGACATCGACCAGCTCCTCGACGCGGTCCGCCGTCACACCCGCACGCCTGGGACATGCGGGTGAGCCCGGGGCCGATGGATGCCGCTCGCCAGGGCTGTGGTTTCTCACAGAGCCAGGTGGTCGAGCCGGTTCGTCGGCGTGCTGGACTTCGCCCGGCCCGTCATGGACCGTGGAGAGCCGCACCGCCACCAAGGGGGACCGGGTTGGAGTGCGTAGACGCGGCGCCGGCCGGTGCGCTCAAGGGACTGCAGGTGCTTGGTCGTCTGCGGCGGGCGCGCCTCGGCGAGCCGGGCGAGGACACCGACCGGGCGGGGCCGCTCGGCCGGCTCACCGGCTTCGTAGGCCGCGACGACGATGTCCGCCGCACCCGAACTGTACACTTGACCGGCTTCCAATACATAGGTATAGCATGCCGGACATGCGACCAATATCTGAAGGGGATCTGACGGCGCGCGCCCGCATCCGCGATGTCGCGATGGCCTTGTTCGCCGAGCAGGGAGTCAAGGCCACCACGATCCGCGGGATCGCCGAAGCGGCCGGCGTCTCGCCCGGTCTGGTGCAGCACCATTTCGGCACCAAGGAGGAGCTGAGACAGGCTTGCGACGCCTATGTCCTCAGTTATGTTCGCGAGCAGGTCGGTGTGGGCGTCACCGGCCGCAACCTGGAAAGGCCGGAATTCATCGAGACCGTCCATCGGACCGCGCCGCCGCTGATGAAATACCTTGGCCGGGCGCTCGTGGACGGCTCGCCCGGAGCCGCCGCCATGTTCGACGAGCTCGTGAGCGTGACAGAGGACAATCTGGCCCGCGGCGACCACTCCGAGGCCGACCACCGCGCCCGCGCGACCCTGCTGACGGCGATGAAGCTGGGCATCACCGTGCTGCACGAGCATGTCTCCCGTGCGCTCGGCACGGACCTTTACGCCCCGCAGGGCGCGCTGCGCGTCGGCAAGGCCCAGCTCGACCTGATCAGACCGGAATTCCTCGGCCGCGAACTGTTCGAGCAGGCGCGGACGGGCCTGGAGAAGTTCGAGGGACAACAGTGAACGCCACAGTGCGCACGGACGGCCTGATCAAGACCTTCGGCCAGACCCGGGCCCTGGCCGGGCTCGACCTCACCGTCAAGACGGGCGAGGTGCACGGCTTCCTCGGCCCCAACGGCGCGGGCAAAACCACCACGATCCGTATCCTGCTGGGCCAGATGCGCGCCGACGGCGGCCGGGTCGAGTTACTCGGCGGCGATCCCTGGCAGGACGCCACAGAACTGCACCGAAGACTTGCCTACGTGCCCGGCGACGTCACGCTGTGGCCGTCGCTGACCGGCGGCGAGGTCATCGACCTGCTGGGCAGGGTACGCGGCGGCCTCGACCCCGGGCGACGCGCCGAGCTGCTGGAGCGCTTCGAGCTCGACCCGCGCAAGAAATGCCGCACCTACTCCAAAGGCAACCGGCAGAAGGTGGCGCTGGTGGCCGCTTTCGCCTCCGACGTGGAGCTGCTGGTGCTCGACGAGCCGACCTCAGGCCTTGACCCGCTGATGGAGACGCTCTTCAACGAGTGCGTCCTGCAAGAGAAGCGCAGCGGCCGCACCGTGCTGCTGTCCAGCCACATCTTGTCGGAGGTGGAGGCGTTGTGCGACCGCGTGAGCATCATCCGCGCCGGCCGTACCGTCGAATCCGGCAGCCTGGCCGACCTGCGTCATCTCACCCGTACCTCGGTGAGAGCCGAGCTGATCGGGCCCGCGCCCGGCCTGGCCACGCTGTCCGGCGTGCACGACCTCGCCGTGGACGGCACCCGGTTGCGCTGCCAGGTGGACGGCGACGCGCTCACGCCGGTGCTCGCCGAACTGGCCCGGGCCGGCGTGCGCACGCTCACCACCCACCCGCCGACGCTGGAGGAGCTGTTCCTGCGCCACTACGAGGGAGCCACGAGATGACCGGCACCTGGACACTGATCCGGCTCATCGTGCGCAGGGATCGGGTGCCGCTCCTGGTGTGGATCGCGATCAGCGCGGTGCTGCCGGCCGGCATCGCCTCCTCCACCACGGCCCTGTACACCGACCAGGCCGCCCGCGACTCCTTCGCGGCGGCCTCAATGAGCAATCCCGCGCAGTTGGCCACCCGCGGCCCCATCTACGACGCGAGCGTCGGTGGCCTGACCGCCTGGACGCTCGGCTCGTCCCTCGCGCTGATCGGCGGGCTGATCAGCATCCTGGTGATGATCAGGCACACCAGGGGTGAGGAGGAGACCGGCCGACGAGAGCTGCTTTCCTCGGGCGTCGTCGGCCGCCACGCCCCGCTGGCCGCCGCGCTCGCGGTCGTGCTCACCGCCAACCTGCTGCTGGGCCTGCTGGCGGTACCCGCCCTGGTCGGCAACGGCCTGCCCGCGGGCTCCTCCCTGCTGTTCGGGCTCTCCATCGCCGCGGGCGGCTGGGCGTTCGCGGCCGTGGCCGCCGTCACCGCGCAGCTCACCGCCGCATCCGGTACAGCACGCGGCATCGCGATCGCCGCCGGCGGCCTGCTGTTCGCGCTGCGTTCGCTGGCCGACGCCGGCGGCATCCCATGGCTGGCATGGCTGTCGCCGTTCGGCTGGGTCCGGCTGACCAAGCCCTACGCCGGCGATCAGTGGTGGGTGCTGGGGCTGATCGCGGTGTTCGTCGCCGCTCTGGCCGCGGCCGCGTTCGCGTTGTCCACGCGGCGTGACGTGGCCGGCGGCCTGGTTCCCGCTCGCCCCGGACCCGCTGCCGGGGCGCTGTCGGGCTCGTTCGGCCTGGCCGCTCGCCTGCACCGGGGCACGCTCGCGGGCTTCGCGATCGGTTTCGGCCTGATGGGCGCGCTGCTCGGCGTGGCGGCGCGCGGGCTGGACACCCAGTTGGACACGCCGCAGTTCCGGGAGCTGGCCGCGACCGTCGGCGGCGCCGACGCCCGCATCTCGGATGTGTTCTTCACCTTCGTGATGTACGTGCTCAGCCAGCTCGTCGCCGCAGCGGCGCTGGTGTCGGCGCTGCGGGCCCGTGGGGAGGAGGCGGCGGGCCGGGCGGAGCTGTTGCTGTCCACCCCGGTCGACCGGCTGCGTTGGGGGTTGAGCCACCTGACGTTCGCCATCGCGGGCCCCGCGCTGCTGCTGGCCGCGCTGGGTGCGGCGGCGGGTCTCAGCTACGACGGCGACATGGCCCGCGTCACCGCCGCCACGCTGGCCTACCTCCCCGCTGTCTGGACCGTGGTCGGGATCACGACGCTGCTGTTCGGCGTGCTGCCCCGGCTGGCGACCGCCGTGAGCTGGACCGTGCTCGGCCTCTTCCTGCTCGTGGACCTGCTGGCGGAGTTCAAGCTGGCCGGCGGATTCGTCCTGGAGCTGTCGCCGTTCGTGCATGTACCGGCGATGCTGCTGGGCGGCGCCTCGTCACCGGTGGTGCCGCTGCTTGGACTGACCGTGGTGGCGGGAACCTTGACGGCGGCGGGGCTGGCGTTCCTGCGCCGCCGCGACCTGGCGCCTTCCACCTGAAGCCGTTCCTGGCGCACCGGGCAGGCCGAACGCGTGACCAAAGATGCCGGAACTCCTGGCCGGCGCAGCGGAGCCCGAGATCGGCACCTTCACGAAAAGGGCTTCCGCCGCGACGATCAGAGGTTGAGACGAACTCATCCGGAGAAGGAGGCGTGATGTCGCATCTCTGGCGCGGCTGGTGTTTACTCCGCCCTGGCGTCCTGCTGTACGGCGGAACCATCGGTACGACCCAGCTGCACGCACACCATGCGGTCCACCTGATCGTCTCCGCAGAGCCCTTCACCGTGGCCGACGTTCATGGCCAGCGGCTGACCACCCGGACCGCGGTCATTCCCCCCGACACCGGCCACGCCATACTCACGGGAGCTCGCGGGGCCCTGCTGGCTCAACTCGAACCCGGCAGTTCGCCAGGCCGTTCCCTTCTCACCCATTCGGGTGCGGGGGTCAACGCCTCGACCTGGGGTCCGCCCTTCCCTCACCTCACGCAGGCCGGCCCGAGCCCGAGACACCGCCAGGTGGCGGCGCCGCTCACGTTCGCGAAACCCTCGAACGGCCACGAACACTCCGTCGAGGCCGCGGCCGCCCTGAAGATCGTCGAGGACTGGACGGGCCAACGTAGTGCCGAAGAAATCCCGATTCACCCGGCGGTGGAGATGGCGATAGCCGTGATCCCCACTCTCCTGATCGAGGGGCCGGTGCGCCTTGGCGTGGTTGCGGCCGCGGTGCACCTGTCTCCAAGCCGGTTGGCGCATCTGTTCAGCGCACACGTAGGCATTCCACTGCGACCCTATGTGCGCTGGCAGCGCATTCAGCATGCGATCAGGCTGGTAGCCGCAGGAGAGACGTTGACGATGGCCGCCCACAGCGCCGGATTCACCGACGGGTCACATTTCACCCGGGTCTTCAGGCGCAACTTCGGGACCGCCCCCTCCACGCTGGCCGCCGCCATCGACTGGCTGCCTTGAATCGACACGTTCGTACAAGCCCTGACCGCATCGGCGCCGCATCCTTGGGACGTACGAACGTCTCCCGAGACGCAGCCAGGGCAGGTATTCGAACCCCCGAGGAAAAGGTCGCGATGCTCAATCTGTCGATCATTCTGGAAGACAGCGCCCGCAATGCTCCAGGCCGCACCGCCCTGGTCTTCGGCGACCTGCGTCTGCCGTACTCCATGGTGAACTCCATCGCGAACCAGGTGGCCAACCTCCTGACGGCCAGGGGGATCGGCAAGGGCGACAAGGTCGCACTGCTCTGCCCGAACCTGCCCTACTTCCCCTTCGTCTACTTCGGCATCCTCAAGGCCGGGGCGATTGTGGTCCCGCTCAATGTGCTGCTGCAGCCGCGCGAGATCGCCTACCACCTGACCGACAGCGACGCCAAGGCGCTCTTCTGCTTCGAGGGCTCCGAGCTGCCCATGGGCGCGCGCGGGCGGGAGGCCTTCGACGCCGCCGAGGGCTGCGAGCTCTTCTTCGTCCTGCCCGCCACACCGCTGGCCACCGAGTCGGAGCACGGCGAATCGTTCTGGGCGGCGCTGGGCGGCATGTCCGGGGAGTTCGAGACGGTGCAGACCGAGCCGGACGACACCGCGGCCATCCTCTACACCTCCGGCACCACCGGTCAGCCCAAGGGCGCCGTGCTGACCCACATGAACATGCTGACCAACACCATCGTCAGCGACGAGATGTTCCCCACCGACCCCGAGGGCGACGTCTCATTCGCCGTGCTGCCACTCTTCCACTCCTTCGGCCAGACCGCAGTCATGAATGTGAGCGTGCGCCGTCGCGCTACCCTCGTGCTCCAGCCGCGCTTCGAGCCCGGCGAGGCGCTGGAGCTCATGCGCAGGGAGAAGGTGACGATGTTCGCCGGGGTGCCGACGATGTTCTGGGCGCTGCTGTCGAAGATCCACGCCGATGGGGCCGAGGCGCCCTCGACGCTGCGGGTGGCGGTGGCGGGTGGGGCCTCCTGCCCGATCGAGGTGCTCAAGGACTTCGAGGGCACCTTCGGCATCCCGATCCTGGAGGGCTACGGCCTGTCGGAGACCTCCCCGGTGGCCAGCTTCAACCAGCTCGGGCGGCCCACCAGGCCCGGCACCATCGGCTTCCCCATCTGGGGCGTGCAGATGCGGCTGGTGGACGACGGCTGGAACACCATCGAGGGCGAGGGCCCCGGCGAGATCGCCATCCGCGGGCACAACGTCATGAAGGGCTACTACGGGCGGCCCGAGGCCACCGAGGAGGTCATGCGGGGCGGCTGGTTCCGCACCGGTGACATCGCCACTCGCGATGAAGACGGCTACTACGCCATCATCGACCGCACGAAGGACATGATCATCCGGGGCGGCTTCAACGTCTACCCGCGCGAGCTGGAGGAGGTGCTGATGACGCACCCGGCGGTCTCGCTGGTGGCGGTGGTCGGCGTGCCCCACGACTCGCACGGCGAGGAGGTCAAGGCTTACGTCATCCCGGCGCCGGGCGCGACGGTGAGCGAGGACGAGCTCGTCGCCTGGTGCAAGGAGAACATGGCGGCCTACAAGTACCCGCGGATCATCGAGTTCCGCGAGAGCCTGCCGATGACGGCGACCGGCAAGATCCTCAAGCGCGAGCTGCGCTAGGTGTACTCGGCCATCAGGTCGGTGACACACCGTAGCTGGTAGTTGATCAATACGCAGACCTCCGGATGTGGGGGAGACGCCTGTCTTCACCACATCCGGAGGTCTGCATGTCCCACGCCGACGCCCGGCTGACCGATGGGCGATATCTCACATGCTGGTCACTGATCCTGCGGGCCTTGGGGTGGCGCGGTGGGGAAGACACAGGTCAGGGCGCGGCGCAGGGTGGTGGCGAAGGATTCGGGGTTGCCGGGTTCGAGCCAGTGCCGCCCCGCCACGCGGATGGCGCCGGCGATCGCGGCGGCCGTGACGGCGGGAAACAGGTCGCGTCCGGGGTCGGTGCCGGTGCGCGCCGCGATCGCCTCGGCCAGCGGGCCCTCCGCCATGGTGAACGCCTTCAGCGCCTCGCCCTCCAGTTCGGGCGTCGACATGATCATGCGCAGGCCGGCTCTGTCGGGCTCGGGGTTGGTGTAGAGCTCGATCACGGCCGCGATGACGGCCTGGTCCAGCGGTTCGCCGGCGGGCCGGGAGCGCAGTGCCTGCCCCGCGCGCGTGGACTGGTCGGCCTGGAAGGCGCAGATCGCCTCCGCCCTGCTGGAGAAGTAGTTGTTGTAGGTGCGGGGGGAGACGCCCGCGGCCGTGGCGATGTCATGGACGCGCACCAGGGCCAGCCCGTGAGGGCCCTGCTCGATGGCCAGGCGCAGCGCGGCGTGGCTGATCGCCTCCCGGGTGGCCTGCCTGTTGCGCGACCGAAGGTCCGGCGCGTCGTCGTTCATGGGTCAACCCTATCCGATACTGCGTGATGCGCACTAGGTGCGTGTCACGCAAGTTTTGGGTAGAGTGCGGCGGGACGCCTGGCACTCACACCTGGAGAGTGCCAACCACAAGGGCGTGTGCCGGGACGACGAGGTCCGCCGGGCAGGTCGTCCACCTGCCCGGCAGGCCGTCCGTCGCGGGCGCCGTCCCGGCAAGCCCCCATCAAGAGCAGGAGAGAGAATGGCTTCGAAGATGATCGCGTTCGACGAGGACGCCCGGCGCGCTCTCGAGCGCGGCATGAACCAGCTCGCCGACGCCGTCAAGGTGACCTTGGGGCCCAAGGGCCGCAATGTCGTTCTGGAGAAGAAGTGGGGCGCCCCCACCATCACCAACGATGGTGTCTCCATCGCCAAGGAGATCGAGCTCGAGGACCCGTGGGAGAAGATCGGCGCCGAGCTCGTCAAGGAGGTCGCCAAGAAGACCGACGACGTCGCCGGTGACGGCACCACCACCGCCACCGTGCTCGCTCAGGCCCTGGTGCGTGAGGGCCTGCGCAACGTGGCCGCCGGCGCCAACCCGATGTCCCTGAAGAAGGGCATCGAGGCCGCCGTCGAGCGTGTCTCGGAGGAGCTGTCCAAGCTGGCCAAGGACGTGGAGACCAAGGCGCAGATCGCCTCCACCGCCTCCATCTCCGCCGCCGACCCCGAAATCGGCGAGATGATCGCCGAGGCGATGGACAAGGTCGGCAAGGAAGGTGTCATCACCGTCGAGGAGAGCAACACCTTCGGCCTGGAGCTTGAGCTCACCGAGGGCATGCGCTTCGACAAGGGATACATCGCCCCGCTGTTCATCACCGACTCCGACCGGCTCGAAGCGGTCCTGGACGATCCATACGTGCTGATCGTGAGCGGCAGGCTCTCCGCCAACAGGGACCTGCTCCCGGTCCTCGACAAGGTCGTGCAGACCGGCAAGCCGCTGCTGGCCATCGCCGAGGACATCGAGGGTGAGGCCCTGGCCACCCTGATCGTCAACAAGATGAAGGGCGTCTTCCGGTCGGTCGCGGTCAAGGCTCCGGGCTTCGGTGACCGCCGCAAGGCCATGCTGGGCGACATCGGCATCCTGACCGGTGCCCAGGTCATCAGCGAGGAGGTCGGCCTCAGGCTGGAGTCCACCACGCTGGACCAGCTCGGCCGTGCCCGCCAGGTCATCGTCACCAAGGACGAGACCACCATCGTCGACGGTGCCGGTGACGCCGAGCAGATCGCCGGCCGGGTCAACCAGATCCGCGCCGAGATCGACAACACCGACTCCGACTACGACCGCGAGAAGCTCCAGGAGCGCCTGGCCAAGCTGGCCGGCGGCGTGGCCGTCATCAAGGCCGGCGCGGCGACCGAGGTCGAGCTCAAGGAACGCAAGCACCGCATCGAGGACGCCGTTCGCAACGCGAAGGCGGCCGTCGAGGAGGGCATCGTCCCCGGCGGTGGCGTGGCCCTGCTGCAGGCCGGCGCCAACTCCTTCGACAAGCTGGAGCTCTCCGGCGACGAGGCCACCGGCGCCGCCATCGTGCGCAAGGCCCTGGAGGAGCCGCTGAAGCAGATCGCCGTCAACGCCGGCCTCGAGGGCGGCGTCGTGGTCGAGCGGGTACGCAACCTTCCCGCGGGTGAGGGTCTCAACGCCGCCACCGGCGAGTACGTCAACCTGTTCGAGGCAGGCATCATCGACCCGGCCAAGGTGACGCGCTCGGCTCTGCAGAACGCCGCCTCCATCGCGGCGCTGTTCCTCACCACCGAGGCCGTCATCGCCGAGAAGCCCGAGAAGGCCGGAGCCGCCCCCGCCATGCCCGGCGGCGGCGACATGGACTTCTAACCTGATCTTCAACCTGTGCGTCGCGGACACGGGTCGGCGGATTTCCCAGCCTTTGGGACCGGCTCGTCGATGTGCATCGGGGATACGTGCCATGAACGCTCGGCATCGACAGCCCCACCAGGACCGGCCCGTCGTGGTCGAGAGCCGTCGCAGGCCGAGGTCATCGACCGGCACCGGATCGAATCCCTGTGGCAGCGTCACGACCTCCCGCCGCGCGACAGGACGCTGTTTCGGATGCCGCACGAGAGCGCGGCCTGCCCCAGCCCGCATCCCCTCGCATGTCCTACCCGCACAAAACCACACATGGAGGCCCCTGATGCGTGCCTACGGTGTCACCTACGACACCGGCTTCCCATCTGCCGGAACCACCACCCACGAGCCCTTCGACCCGGACACGGTGCGCCGCGAAATGCAGATCATCCGCGACGAACTGCACTGCGACGCGGTCCGCATCACCGGAGGAGACCTGGACCGCCTTGAGACCGCCGCACACCACGCCGCCCGCGCGGGCCTGGAGGTCTGGTACTCGCCGTTCACCAACGGCCTCACCCAAGACGAGCTGATGACATTCATCGTCGACGGTGCCGAACGGGCCGAACGCCTGCGCCAGGCAGGGACTCGCGTCGTATTCCTCACCGGTTCCGAGATCAGCTTGCTCACCAGCGGATTTCTGCCCGGAGACAGCTTGGAGGAGCGGCTTGGCATGATGGCCGAGCCCGCGCGGCTGCGCGCCGCGCTCCCCGAAGTGCCCGCCCGCGTCAACGCCTTCCTCACCCGAGCCGTCGCCGCGGTGCGCGAACGGTTCGGCGGCCCGGTCAGCTACGCCTCCCTGCCCTTCGAAGGTGTGGACTGGGCTCCGTTCGACATGATCGCCACCGACGCCGGATACCGCGACGCGGCCACCGCGCACGGTTTCCGTGAGAGCCTCCGCGCGCAGACCTCGCAGAGCAAGCCGTTCGCCGTCACCGAGTTCGGCTGCGCCACCCACCGCGGAGCCGCCGCTCTGGGCGGACGCGGCGACTCCATCGTCGAATGGGACGAACGCGCCCGCCCCGCCCGCCTGACCACAGCCGTCATGCGGGACGAAGAAGAACAAGCCGAATACGTGCGCGAGCTCCTCGACATCTACCACGAGGAGGGCACGGACACGGCATTCGTCAACACGTTCGCCCGCCGGGACCTGCCGACGGCCTCCGAGCCCGAACGGGACTTCGACACCGCCAGCTTCGGCATCGTCAAGATCCTGGAGCACGGCCGCACAGGGACGACCTATCCGGGGCTGCCGTGGGAACCCAAGGCCGCCTTCCACGCCCTGGCCGAATACGGACGCGCCAGGACGGCCGGGACCGAAGAGAGGACGATGACGTGACGCTGCCAACCGCGAAGCTCGGAAGGACCGGGTTGCAGGCGAGCCGCCTCGGCTACGGAGCGATGGAGATGCGCGGGCCACAGGCGTGGGGCAACCCGATAAGCGACGATCAGGCCCGCACGGTATTGAACACGGTCCTCGACTCGGGAGTGAACCTCATCGACACCTCACCGGACTACGGCGACGCCGAGGAGCACATCGGCCGCTGGATCTCCCACCGGCGCGACGAGTTCGTCCTCACCAGCAAGTGCGGCTGCCCACTCGCCGCGGACGGTGACCCGTGGGCGGTTCCGCCGCACGTCTACACCAAGGCGAACGTCCGCGCGTGCGTCGAGCAGAGCCTGCGCCGGATGCGCACCGACCACCTTGACATCTTGATGGTGCACATGAGCCCGAGCGTCGCCGAGATGCAGGCCGAGGACACCATCGCCGAGATGCAGGCCCTTCAGGACCAAGGCGCGATCCGCTTCACCGGCATGTCGGGGAATCTGCCCAACCTTCCGGAGCACATCGCGATCGGGGCGTTCGACGTCTTCCTCCTCCCCTACTCGGCGCTCGACCGCTCCCACGAGGAACTCATCAGCGCCGCCGCGGCAGCCGGCGCGGGGACGATCGCGCACGGCTCAATCGCCCGCCCGCTCATGGCTCCGCCCGAGGCCATACCGGAGCCGATACGCCGGCCGCTCGCCGACCGCCATGCGCGACTCGCCGCCGCCAACCTGGACGATCTGGCGGACGGCGCCTCGACGATGGAACTCCTGCTCCGCTTCATCCTCACTCACCAGGATCTGCACTCGCTGATCGTCGGCTCGACCCAGGTAACGCACGTGCGGGCCAACGTCGCAGCCGCCCAGAAGGGTCCACTCCCGATGGACGTGTACGACGCACTGCGGGACCGCCTCAGCGCGAGGTAGGAGGGGTGCCGGTAAGAATCACGTTATGAGCCCCAAACCGCGTTGATCTTGTGGTCTTTGTCGAGCGCCACCTGAACTCCAGCGAGCGCGTCATCGGCCTTCAGTGAGTTCGGCGGCGCCCCGGGCGCGCCCGGGCGTCGGCGGCGTGGACCGAGCGCTGGTTGCACTCGGTTGCTACCGACGCAGACGAAGGAGGAACGGTCCCGGCTTCCACCCGGACGCCGCCGCCCGGCGGCGGGCGATGGCCGCCAACGGTGCCCGCAACCAGAGCCGGGCAGACCGCCTACGAGCTCGGTCTTGCCTTCGGCATCGCCGCCACCGGCAGCGTGATGGCAGCCGGGTACCGCGACCACGTGCAGGCCGCCTCCCCGGCAGGCGCGCCCGCAGACGTGGTGAGGGAGGCGGCTGGCAATCTCGGCCGGCCATCGCCGAACGCCTCCCCGGCGAGTTCGGCGAGGCGATGGCTGCAACCGTGCGCAACGCTTTCGCCTCCGGACTGCACGCCGCCGCGATCATCAGCGGCGGGCCGGCTGCAGCGCTGCTTGTGCTCGCGCTTCTGCTCCTGCGGCGCGTCGCACCCACCGGCACCCGAGAAACCCCTGCTGCACAGGAAGTCCCGGCCGACGGTGCTCTCGCCGATGAGCTCGCGCAGGAAGTCATCGAAGGCACCGAACATGTGGAAATGCAGGCGCCCAGACGGCGAAGACCCAGCGCTACCCCGACACCCTCGAACAGGCCCGCGCCGAGTACACCGCCCCTATAACCTCGCTGACCCGCGAATCATCCCCTCAGCGCCGACAACCAGGGCGGACAGTCCCTTCCCTCTCGGCACGCAACACCACATCACCGCAGTTCAGGGCCGGGTTCGTTGGATTCTGCCCCGTTGCTACCGGGGCCCCTGCCGGGACACCGGCAATCCCTGCGTGGGCAGACCCATGCCGTCCGCAACGGAACTCCCCGGCTCGCGCTGGCACAGGTCAGTACCGCCGGGATCCCTATCACCGCCGGTTGACCGGCCCGGCATCGAGGGGGCCGGAGTAAATCAAGCGATTGCTTGACATGCTTGCGATCGTGGACCTAGTGTTGCGGCGCCCGTACCGATTTCCGCGTGCCGTCGGACGCCGGCACTGACGCGTAGGAGAGAAGATGGATCTTGGGCTCTCAGGGCGGTGCGCCCTGGTAACAGGTGCGAGCGCCGGTATCGGCATGGCGACGTCGCGCATGTTGGCCGCTGAAGGAGCACAGGTCGTTCTGGTCGCGCGACGGCTTGACCTTCTTGAGGAACTCGCGGAGGAGATCGCGGCCGAGGGCCACCCGCGACCCCTCTGTCTGGCAGCCGACCTTACCGACCCGAGCGCGGCGGTACGGTTGAGGCGGCAAGTGGAGGAACGCCTTGGCCTACTCGACATCCTGATCAACAACGCCGGGCGCGCCGAACCTGCGGGCGCCGACCTCGACGAGGCGCTGTGGCAGAGTCAGTTCGAACTCAACTTCCACTCCAAGCGGCGGTTGGCCCAGGAATTTCTGCCCCTTATGGCGGCAGGCGGCCAGGGGCGTGTCGTGAATCTCGTCGGCATCCTTGAGCCCGTCGCGGTGTCGGCGGCTCAGGCGGCGGTCGCGGCGTGCATTCTCTGGGCCAAGGGGTTCTCGCGTACGGTCGCATCGCAGAAGGTCACCGTGAACTGCGTGGCGCCGGGGCGAATCGACAGCGAGCAACTCCGCACCCACTTTCCCACGCAGGAGGCCCGGGAGGAGTTCGCCCGCAAACTGATCCCCGCCGGTCGGTTCGGGACTGCCGAGGAAGCGGCCGCGCTCATCGTGTTCCTCGCCTCGGGGCCGGCAGGTTACATCACCGGAGAGACCTTCACCGTCGACGGGGGCATGCACCGGTCCATCTAGACCTGTGCGGCTGGAGGATCTGAACCTGGACCTGGCAGGGCGCGGGTGAGGGCCAAGGGCACCCGTGCCACGTCACGCTGCCGATGGTGCGGGAGTTGCTCGACGCCGGTGAGGACGGCTCAACTTTCGAGGGGATCCAGGCCCGCTGGGCGCTGAACCGAACTCTGCTGCCGGAGTCACCGAGATTCGGGCCAGCGACTGTCCGCACGGGTCTGGTTTCCGGAAAATGGCGTGATGGCCTCCGGCGCAATGCCGGAGGCCATCACGATGTCCGCTCGAAGCCGAGCGGTCTCAGATGAGGTTGGTCTTACTTAAAGCTGCGCAGGCGCAGGCTGTTGCCGACCACGAAGACCGAGGAGAACGCCATCGCGGCTCCGGCGATCATGGGGTTGAGCAGGCCGAGTGCGGCCAGCGGCAGGGCGGCCACGTTGTAGGCGAAGGCCCAGAACAGGTTGCCCTTGATGGTGCGCAGCGTGCGGCGCGACAGCCGGATGGCGTCGGCGGCCACCCGCAGGTCGCCGCGGACCAGGGTGAGGTCGGAGGCCTCGATGGCGGCGTCGGTGCCGGTGCCCATGGCCAGGCCCAGGTCGGCCTGAGCCAGTGCCGCGGCGTCGTTGACGCCGTCGCCCACCATGGCCACCGACCTGCCCTCGGCCTGCAGGCGCTTGACGACGTCGACCTTGTCGGCGGGCAGCACCTCGGCGATCACCTCGTCGATGCCGACCTCGGCGGCCACCGACCGGGCCACGGTCTCGTTGTCGCCGGTGAGCAGCACCGGCCTCAGTCCCAGCGCTCGGAGATCGCGGATGGCCTCGGCCGAGGTCGGCTTGACCGTGTCGGCCACCACCAGCACCGCGCGGGCCTTCCCATCCCAGCCGGCCGCGACCGCGGTACGGCCCGCCGCCTGAGCCGCCTGCAGTTTCCGTTCCAGTTCCACCGGCAGGTGCTGTGACCACTCGGCGAGCAGTGCGGGGCGGCCCACCAGCACGGCGTGCCCGTCGACGATGCCTTGGACGCCGAGGCCTTCGAGGTTGGCGAAGTCCTCGGCAACGGGCAACTCGCCCACGCGTTCGGCGGCGCCCCGGGCGACGGCCTGGGCGATGGGGTGCTCGGAGGCGTGCTCCAGGGCGCCGGCCAGGCGCAGCACCTCGGTGGCGTCCTCGCCGTCGGCGAGGTGGACGTCGGTGAGGGTCATCTTGCCTTCGGTGACGGTGCCGGTCTTGTCGAGCACGACAGTGTCGATCTTCCTGGTGGATTCCAGGACCTCGGGACCCTTGATCAGGATGCCGAGCTGGGCTCCGCGACCGGTGCCGACCAGCAACGCGGTCGGGGTGGCCAGGCCCAGGGCGCAGGGGCAGGCGATGATCAGCACGGCGACCGCGGCGGTGAAGGCCGCACCGGCACCGTCGCCGGTGCCGAGCCAGTAGCCGAGCGTGCCGACGGCCAGCGCGATCACGATCGGGACGAAGATCCCGGAGATGCGGTCGGCCAGCCGCTGCACGGCAGCCTTGCCCGTCTGGGCATCCTCGACCAGTTTGGCCATCTGGGCGAGCTGGGTGTCTGCGCCGATGCGGGTGGCGCGGATGAGCAGGCGGCCACCGGCGTTGACGGTGGCGCCGGTCACCGTCTCGCCGGGACCCACCTCGACCGGCACCGACTCGCCGGTGAGCATGGAGGCGTCGATGGCGGAGGAGCCCTCCTCGATCACGCCGTCGGTGGCGATCTTCTCGCCGGGCCGGACCACGAACCGGTCCCCGACCTTGAGCTGATCGGAGGGGATGCGGACCTCCTTGCCATCGCGTAGCACCGCGACGTCCTTGGCCCCCAGTTCCAGCAGGGCCCGCAGCGCGGCGCCGGCGCGGCGCTTGGAGCGGGCCTCGAAGTAGCGCCCCGCCAGGATGAACGCGGTCACGCCCGCGGCCGCCTCGAGGTAGATGTTGCCCGAGCCGTCGGTGCGCTCGATCGTGAACGCGAACGGGTGAGTCATACCCGGGGTACCCGCGCTGCCGAAGAACAGCGCCCACAACGACCAGCCGAGCGCGGCGATGGTGCCGAGCGAGACCAGGGTGTCCATGGTGGCGGCGCCGTGGCGCAGGTTGGTCCAGGCCGCCCGGTGGAAGGGCCAGCCCGCGTAGGCCACGACCGGTGCGGCCAGGACGAGCGACAGCCACTGCCAGTTGGTGAACTGCAGCGCCGGGATCATCGCCATCGCGATCACCGGCACGGCGAGCACCACCGCGGTGACCAGCCGCTGGCGCAGCGGCCGAAGTTCATCGGCCGGGTCGGTCTGTGATCCGTCCTGCTGTGTGCCGCTGTCCGGCTTCACAGGAAGCGCGGCGGTGTAGCCGCTCTTCTCGACTTCGGCGATGAGATCTTGCGGATCGACGCCTTCGCCGAAGGTGACCTTGGCCTTCTCGGTGGCGTAGTTGACGGTCGCGGTGACGCCGTCGAGCTTGTTGAGCTTGCGCTCGATCCGGTTGGCGCAGGACGCGCAGGTCATGCCACCGATCGAGAGTTCGACCGTGCCTTGCGGTCTGTCGTCGGTGAGGGGAGACATCACCTGCTCCTTTCGCTCGTCATGCCAGAGGTCAGTGGTTGTGATCGCCGTGGGAGGCGGACGCCGATGGGATGGCCGTCGGCGTCGGGCTTGAGGTGGTGGCCGGCGTGGGGAGTTCACCGGCGCGGGCGGTGAAGGCGGCGGTGCGCACGGCTCCCTCGTGCTGGAAGTCCAGGAACAGCCGGTAGTCGCCCCGGCTGGGTACCTCGGCGTAAAAGGTGATCTCCGGGCCGGAGGGCGTTTTGCCGTCGCCCGGCTCTCCGTCGGGGTGCACGTGCAGGTAGGCCAGGTCTCCGGCGCGCAGGGCGACCAGGTGACCGTAGGCACCCAGGTAGGGCTGCAAATCGGTGACCGGGCGGCCGTCCTTGCTCACCTTCAAAGTGAGCTTGCTGGAGGCACCCGGGGTGAGTGCCCCGTCGAGCTCTACGATGTAGCCGTCGACCTTGGACGTACGGTTGGCCGCCGGCAGCGCCTTGGGCTTGTAGACGCCGTCCGCGTGCAGGTCGGCACCAAGGGTCAGGCCGGTGCCACCCTCGGGGGCGAAGTCGGCGAACACCCGGTAGGCGCCCGCTTCGGGCAGTGTCAGCTTCACCGACCACACGCCGTCGCCGGTCAGCTCGGGGTGCAAATGCTGGAAGCCGCCCAGATCGCGGGAGACCACAATGAAGTGCAGCTTCTTGTCATGCAGCGTCTGGTAACCGGTGACCGGGTGACCGTCGGGGCCGGTCACGGTGAACCGGAGGTCCGCCGGCTCGCCGGGCGTGACGGTCGTCGTCTCGAGGGTCAGGGTGTAGCCGTCCTGGGACACTTGAAGCCCTCCTGGGATGGATGCCGCGGTCACTGCCTGGCTGGGAGTCGGCTGTGCGTGAGCTCCATGACCGTCGGCCGTCTGGTTCGGGGGTAGGGGCGTATGGGTCTGGTGGCCGTTGGCGGCGGGCGGCGTTCCGGTGGAGCCCACCGCGGTGCCGGCTCCAAGAGCTCCACCGAAGATCACAACGAGCCCCAGGGCGTAGGCGCCGAGCTTGACGGGTGTGTTCATGACGGAGCCACCACTTCGTATCCGGCTTCTTCGACAGCGGCCGTGATCATGGCGTCGTCGATGGGGCCGTCGCTGTCTACGGTGACCAGGCCGGTGGCCAGGTCCACGGTGACACCGGTGACGCCCGGGACCTCGGTGACTTCTTCGGTGACCGAGCTGACGCAGTGGTCGCAGGTCATACCCTTGACGGTGTAGGTGCTGGTGGTGGCCATGCCGGCCCTCCTCTTCATGCGTGGATCCGTGTGCTGATCAGGATGGTTATGGGTGGGGTCAGGAGCGGACAAGGCGGGCGATGGCGTCGGAGGCTTCCTTGATCTTGGCTTCGGCCTCGGGCCCGCCCTTGGCGGTGGCTTCGGCCACGCAGTGCGCCAGGTGCTCTTCCAGCAGGGATAGGGCGAAGGACTGCAGGGCCCGGTTGGCCGCTGAGACCTGGGTGAGGATGTCGATGCAGTACTTGTCTTCCTCGACCATCCGCTGCAGCCCGCGGGCCTGACCTTCGATCCGGCGCAGCCGCCGCAGGTGATCCTGCTTGGTGTCGGCGTATCCATGCATTTGTCCCCCTGTGTTCAGCTTTACATCTCTTCTAACACTATACCCCCCTATGGTATTCCGGGTGGTTGGTGAATCGGATGCACCGTGGGGAGAGCGGAAGGGGGCGTGCCGGGGCACGCCCCCGAACCGTGTCAGGCGCGCGCCGCTTCTCGCTGCGCGTCGGTGTCGGTGGGCGTCGGCTTGGCCTTGCGCATGAGCAGCAGGGTGAGCACGGCCCCTATGGCGGCCACGGTCCCGGCGCCGATGAAGGCGCCTTGGAATCCGTCGGTGAGCCTGGGCAGATTCCCCAGCTCAGCGGCGCCCTGGGAGGTGGCGATCGCGGTCATGACGGCCAGGCCCAGAGCCGAGCCGACCTGGTAGGTGGTGTTGACGATGCCGGAGGCCAGCCCGCTCTCCTGTGGCCGCACCCCGGACATGGCTGTCATCATCGCGGGGATGTAGGCCAGGGACATGCCGACTGCGGCGATCAGCGAGGCGGGCAGCACGTCGGAGATGAACGCCCCGTCCGGACGGACCAGAGACAGGCCCGCCACCCCGGCGGCCAGGACGAGCAGGCCACCGGCGATGAGCGGCTTGGCACCGAACCGGCCGAGCAGTCGGGCGGTGATGCCGATCATGAAGATCATGATGGCGATGGTCATCGGCAGTAGCGCCGCGCCGCTGGCGAAGGCGCCGTAGCCGAGAACCTGCTGCAGGTAGAGATTGAGGAAGTACCACATCGGGATCCAGGCGGCGCCGAGCAGCGCCATCGCCAGGTTCGCGGTGGCCAGGCCGGGGGTGCGCCAGATGCCCAGCGGCATGAGGGGCTCGCGGACGGTGCGCTGGATGACCAGGAACACGATCAGCAGTGCGACGGCTCCGGCCAACTCCAGCAGCGTCGCAGCCGAGCTCCAGCCCTGCTCGGGAGCGCGCACGATGGCGTAGACGGCCAGGGCGATGCCCGCGGTGACCGCGATGGCGCCCAGCACGTCGACCGAACCGCGCTTGCCCTGGACGGCAGGCAGTAGAGCCGGGACCGCGGCCAGGGTGGCCAGGCCGATCGGCACGTAAACGATGAAGACCCACGGCCAGCTCAGATACTCGGTGATGACGCCGCCGAGGAACACGCCGGCGGTGCCGCCGGCCGGGGCGGCGGCGCCGTACAGGGCCATGGCCTTGCCCAGCTCGCGCGGATTGTGTCCGAAGAGCATCATGAGCAGGGTCATCGAGGCCGGGGCGATGAGCGCGCCGCCGACCCCTTGGACGCCGCGGCCGAGAATCTCCACCCAGGCGTTACCCGCCGCCGCGGCGACGATGGAGCCGGCGATCAGGATGATCCAGCCGGTGGTGAAGACCTTGCGGGCGCCGAACAGGTCCGACAGCCGGCCGCCGAGCAGCAGCAGACCGCCGAAGGCGATGACGTAGGCGTTGAAGACCCACTGCAGGCTGCCCTGGGAGAAGCCGAGGTCACGCTGCATGTCGGGCAGGGCGACACCGATGATGGAGGTGTCCATGATGACCATGAACTGCGCGGCGGCGAGCACGATGAGTGCTTGCCACCTGCGTGGATTGACGGCGTTCATGCCGCACTCCTGATTCCGCACATCCCCGCCGGGTGGCAGGATGTGTCATAGGGGGTTGGGTGTGATTCGACTCGGACCGGCCCCGCAGGTGGGCGTGCACGCCAATGCACGCCCACCATCTGTCTGCTCAGGTGACGTTCCTCTAGGAGGCGCTGACAGGCGAGGTCTCGACCAGGGCGTAACCTGCCTGCTCCACCGCCGCGCGGATCTCCTCGTCAGAGAAGCCGGCTCCGCTGACGGTGACCGCGCCGCTGGCCAGGTCGACCTGGACGCCGGTGACGCCGCCGACCTTGCCTATCTCAGCGGAGACTGAGGAGACACAGTGTCCGCAGGTCATCCCGCTGACCTGGTAGGCGGTTCCGCCGCCGGTCTCCACCTGCGCGGAGGTGGAGGTCGCGGTGCCGCACGCACATGCCGTGCACATGAGGTTCTCCTCTCGCTTGTACCCCGGTGGGGTACCTCGATGTGTGACCTTAACATACCCCCTAGGGGTTTAATTCCGGTAGAGGAATCCGATTTCACGGATGAGGTGGATTGCGGCGAACCGCCCCCAGATGGTCCGGACGTGCACAGCACTGTGATCACCAAGTCCGCGGAGGGGGTGCTCAACGGCCCAGACATTGCCGGGAGCGGGGCACCCGGGCTGTCCGCCAGGCGCAGGGACTGGGACTCATGAGGCACCTGCCGCAGTGCGCCGTCCCCCTCGGCCGGCGGGCACGCGACTGCTGCCGGTGGAAGCCTCCGGCAAGGCCTTCGACGCCGCGTTCCTGCAGATGACGGCCGCCCGCCATCGGGACACGGCCGCGATGGCCGAAACCAAGAAGACCGCCGGCTCCTACGTCCCTGTCAAGGACCTGTGCGGGGCTGAGGTCATCGCCGCCTCGCAGGGCGAGGAGATCGACCAGATGAACGCCCCGCTCGGCGCTAGGCCCCCCTGTCCTGGCCCGGTGCCGGGCCGCGTCGTTCGCGCGTCCCCGGTGTCCCGGCAGTGCTCCCTCTTGGCAATTGATACCCCCTAGGGGTATATTTCCGGCGTGGGCGTCATCAGACGGGCCCACGATCGAAAGGGATATGACAGGCCATGGACCACTCGACCCACGACCACAGCACGCACAGCCCGACCGGAAACGGCCACGCCGGACACGCGGGAGCGCACGGCGGCTCCTCCTGGCGCACCGCCGCCCAGGCGACACTGCACTGCCTGACCGGCTGCGCCATCGGCGAGGTCCTCGGAATGATCATCGGGACCGCGGTGGGACTGCACGCGGGCGCCACCGTCGCGCTGTCGATCACGCTCGCCTTCGTCTTCGGCTACGCCCTCACCATGCGCGGCGTCCTGAAGGCGGGCCTGGACATGCGCCAGGCACTGAAGGTCGCCCTGGCCGCCGACACCGTCTCCATCGCGGTCATGGAGATCATCGACAACACCGTGATGCTCACCGTGCCTGGCGCCATGGACGCCGGTCTGGCCAGCGTCCTGTTCTGGGCAGCCCTGACCTTCTCCCTGGCGCTGGCCTTCGTGCTGACCGTGCCGGTCAACCGCTGGCTGATCGCCAAGGGCCGTGGGCATGCAGTCGTCCACGCCTACCACCGCTGACGTATCAGGTCCGCGGCGTGACCTTATCCTGGCCGCGTTCGCCGAGTCCGGGGGTGGCGGCGGTGGCGGCCAGGGCGAGGGAGAGGTGAGGCGGCCGGGAGCGATGAGGGCGCGGGCGTGGGGGAGGGGCGGCAGGAACCCTTCGAGGGTGTCGGGATGGGGGACGTCGGAGCTGCGGGTGCCGATGATGGCGCCCGCAGCTCCACCACCGCGGTCGGCGACTCGCCCTCGCTCGTCCGCGGCGGCCGGTGGTCAGGAAACCAGCGTGATCTCGGGATAGCGCTGGTCCGGCATGTCGAACAGGTGTGTGGCCTGCCCCTTGAGATGCAGGTCGAAGAAGGCGGTGATGTAGGCACGCTGCGCTGCCACCGACCGTGCCGGATCGATCGTGCCGACGAGATCCTTGACCTGGGGCAGCATGACCTGCAGGTCGGTGAACGATCCATGCGCCGCGCCGGCCAGTCTCAGCTCGCGCTTCCACCCGCTGGAGGCGTTCCAGAAGGACTTCCAGGTACGGTCGCCTGCCCGGGTGTGCGCCTGGGCGGCGAACTGCAGGAACGGCCTGCCCACCCCTGTCCGTGCTATGGGCCCCACGTAGGAGCCGTCGAGGTTGACGCCCGCGTCGATGCGAGGGTCGTCGTGGGCGAGCTGGGCGGCCACGGATCCGCCGATGGACTGGCCGAGCATCCCGATCTTCGAGAGGTCCATGACACCGCGCAGTCCGGCGATCTTGTCGAGGCGGTCGAGTACGAACCTCATATCCGCCAGGCGGATCTTGGCATGCTTTCTGAGCAGCTTCGCGATGACGTTCGGCGTCAGCTTCGACGGCAGCGGGACGGCCCGCTCGACCCTCCCTCCGGGGAACTCGACCTGATCGGCCTCGTAGGTGTGATCCACGGTGACCACCAGGTAGCCACGGCTGGCCAGCTCCTCTACGAGCACCGTGCCGAGGGTCCGCGGTCCACCGTCCCCCGGCGCGAACAGTACCACCGGCAGCGGCCCGGCCTTTCGGTCGACCGGCGCCCCTTCCCGGGCGTGGGTCGTCGTGGCAGCCCAGTCCATGCTGCCCTGTTTGATTCCCATCGCGGGTGCCGAATGCCGGTCCCAGTCGGCCGCCGCCATCTGTGACATGTGCGGTGCCAAAGGACGATCGGAGGGGCCGGCCGGATACCAGAGGCTCACCATCAGCTCCCGATACGGCCGCGCCTTCACCAGCGGATCCCGCCGCGACGAGTCCACCAGCCGCAACGCACGAGTGCCGATCGAATACCGCCCCGTGGGGGCAGGCAACGTCAACCTGGTGGCAGGGGCGGAGGAAACGGCGAGCCTGGTGGCTGCCTCGGCGATCGTCGCGCCGCTGCCGGAGAAGGCGTTGGCGGGGTGGGCTGTCAACGGGATGGCGGCGGTGGTCGCGAGGGCGAGCGAGGCGATGGCCACGCGGCGGCGCGTGAATGTGGTGGTCGGCATGTGGTCGGCTCCGTTCTCGATGCGTAATCGCGGTTCAGGAGCCTTCCAGCGGTCTTCCGGCCCGCACGAGCGGCAGGGAGCTGATCCGGCCATACGACTTCGGGCTGACCCTCCTCCCGCAGGAGGAGAGAATTCGGGCCGGTAGGTCGCTTAGTGTGGCGGTATGAACGGCCGGCCCTGGATGCTCGACGCCCTGCTGGCCGCCGCGATCTTCCTCGTCACCCTTGGCCCCGGCCAGGTTCTGCGGGGCGGTCTTGAGGTTGTGCTCCTCCAGGCCGGCCTTGTGCTGCCCCTGGTGTGGCGGCGGCGCGCCCCGCTGACGGTGTTCGCGTTGATCGCAGCGGTGGCAGGCCTTCAGTGGCTGGCCGGTGTGCAACTGCCCGCCGACGTGGCGCTGCTGGTGGCCCTGTACAGCGTCGGCACGCACGCGACGTGGCGGCGCACGCTCGCGGCCGCGGCGGTGGTCGAGGCCGGGGCGGTGCTGGCCTCGGCACGGTGGGCGCCAGAGGGGCGGTTCCTCCTGTCGGTGGTGGCGTTGACGGCGATGACTGCCGCCGCGGCCGTCACCGGCACGAGCATGCGGACCAGGCGTGCCTACCTCGCCGCGCTGGAACGCGACCGCGACCAGCGGGCCCGGCTCGCGGTCGCCGAGGACCGGGCTCGGATGGCACGCGACATGCACGACATCGTCACCCATAACCTCTCCGTCATGATCGCTCTCGCTGACAGCGCCCACTACGTCCGCGCCAGCGCCCCGGACAAGGCGGCCGCCGCCATCGGCCAGATAGCGGAAACCGGCCGCCAGGCCTTGGCCGACATGCGCCGTAGCCTCGCCCTGCACGCCAATGACCACGAGCCGGATGCTGCCGATGGGACGGGATCGCGGGCGGCCGACGACCTGCGGCGGCACCCAACGCCCGGTCTCGCCCAGCTACCGGCCCTGGTCGACCGGCTGCGAGCCGCCGGGCTCGCAACCAGCCTCCAGGTGTACGGCGACGCCGCCCAGATCCCGGCCGCCGCCCAGCTCACCGTCTACCGCCTGGTCCAGGAAGCCCTGACCAACGCGCTCAAACACACCTCGCCCGGAACCCGTGCCGAGGTCCGGGTCGAGGTCTCGCCCGAGGCCGTCACCCTGGAGGTCACCAACAACGGCACCACCCCGGCAACCATCGGCGGCGGGCACGGCATCAAAGGCATGCGCGACCGGGTGGCCGCCTACGGCGGGACCTTCTGGGCAGGTCCGTTCCCGGCAGGAGGCTGGCAGGTATCGGCTCGGCTGGATCTCACCGCACCCCACCAGGGGATGCTCCAGGAAGGCTCGCGAGGCGGGAGCGCGGCGTGACGATTCGAATCCTGCTCGCCGATGACGAGTCGTTGCTGCGCATGGCCTTCACGATGGTTCTCGAGATCCAGCCCGACATGTCGGTGGTAGGTGAGGCCGCCGACGGCGCCCAGGCCGAACGCCTGGCACGTCAACTCCACCCCGACGTCGTCCTCATGGACGTTCGGATGCCGGGCACCGACGGCATTGAGGCCACCCGCCGGATTGTCCGTGACTGCCCGCAGACCCGAGTGCTCATTCTGACCACCTTCGACCTGGACGAATACGCCTTCGCGGGCCTCAAGGCAGGCGCGTCCGGCTTCCTGCTGAAGAACTCCCGCCCGGACGATCTGCTGGCCGCCATCCGCAGCATCGCCGGCGGCGACGCGGTGGTGTCCCCGAGGATCACCCGCCGCCTGCTGGAGAACTTCGCCCCGCAACTGCTCAACGGCGGCGGTCCCGGTCAGGACGAACGACTCGCCCGCCTGACCACCCGCGAACGCCAGGTGCTCATCCAGGTAGGCCGCGGCCTGTCCAACGCGGAGATCGCTGCGGCCCTGCACCTGGCCGAAGCAACCGTGAAGACCCACTTGGGCAGAATCCTGGACAAACTCCAGCTACGCGACCGGGTGCAGGCCGTGGTTTTCGCCTACGAGTCCCGCCTCATCCAGCCGGGTTGACCAGCCTGTGCGGGGCCCGCTCCGATGGCCGGGGGCGATGAACGACAGCAGCTCGTCGGGGACGTCGCGGCCCTGGGCGCGGAGCTCGCCGATCGCCTTGCCGTAGTGCTCGGTGGTCCAGGTGATCGCGGCGTTGGTGAGCAGGGTGAGGCGCCACGGCATCCATCACCTCCGGGTCCAGGGCGCGCATGATGACGGGTGACCTCCACCTGGTCGTCGCTGCCGGGTCGCACCCAGCATCAAAACCGGGTCACCCCGACGACCGGTGGATGGTCCCGCTCCCGGGGGCGTCACACGACGGCGACGGCGTCGATCTCGACGAGGAACCCGGGGCCCAGACCGGCGACGACGTGGACCGTGATGGCCGGGGGTGGGTCGGCCGGGTTCCACGCCTGCTGGAAGGCGGCAAAACCCTCGTTCAACGCGTGGCCGTCCACCACGGCGATGGACCAGTGCACGATGTTCGCCAGGCTCGCCCCCTCGCTCTCCAGGATGGTCGCGAGGTTGCGCAACGCCTGGCTGCTCTGCTCCCCGACCGTGGGACCGACGACCTTACCGTCGGCGTCGACGCCGTTCTGCCCGCCGACGTAGATCGTCTTCGTCGGCTGTTCGACCACGACGGCCTGGCTGAACGCCGGGCTGCGATGAAGCCCCTCGGGGTTGATATGCCGTACACCCATGCGTTGCCTCCCTTGACGATGAAACCAGTAAAAGAGGTTTCGTTTCGACACCAGTTATAGTGGTTTCATGCGAGTGAGTACAACCGGACGGACGCTGCACGACCCCAAGGGAGGGTCGTTCTGGTTCGATGCCGGTGCCGTCTGCCTGGACTTCGCCCACACGGGCGGCGAGGGCCGGTACGCGGTGTTCGAGACCCTCCACGAGCCCGCCGACCTAGGTGAATGGCTGGCCCAGCCGCCGCTGGCCGCGGTCATGACGGTCCCCGTGACGGCTCGCGAGCTGACCGCGGCCAAGGCCCTCCGCCAGGCGATCTGGGACGCGGCGCACGCCAGGGCGGCGCGTCGCCCCCTCCCCACCGGGGCGGTCGCGGCCATCAACCGGGCCGCGGCCGCGGCGCCGCTGGTCCCCGAGCTCGCCGCCGGCGGCACGACCGCGGGGTGGGCGTCGCCGGTGCGGGCAACGCAAGCGCTGTCGACGCTGGCGCGGGAGATGATCGAGCTGCTGTCCGGGCCGCTCTCCGGGCGCATCCGCGAGTGCGCGAGCGACGACTGCCCGCTGGTGTTCGTCGACTCGTCCCGCCCCGGCGCTCGGCGCTGGTGCGCGATGGAGCGCTGCGGCAACCGCCACAAGCTCCGGGCTCTCCGCGCCCGGCGGGCCATGAACCCGTGACGCAGCCGCAAGCTGTTGTCCCAGCTCGTACGTGCCCGTTCCCACTGACTTCCCATGGGGCCGATCGATGGCCTCGTGGCGGCGGGCCGGAGGTGCCCGGCGAACGCCTACGCCCGTTTCGGACCTTGAGTTCTCAGTTCAGGCCGTGCGGCGCTGGGCGTCCGGACCGCCGCGAGCAAGGTGCGGTCTGCGACGTTGCGGGAGAATGGGGTGTGTGAGCCGTAGTTCGGCGGTCCGTTCCTGTGCCGGCTGCGGCGGCTCGCTGCCTGCGGGGTCGCGCAGGGCCTGGCCGGCCGGCCCCGCTCAGTCCTGCGGTTTGCGCCAGGTGATGCTGTAGCGCAACAGCAGGTGACGGCGGTACCGGGAGCCGGGCAGGATCTCGGCGGCCAGCGCTCGCATCTGCGGGTAGGTCACCGGCGGCGGCCACACCATGGGGGACGGATGCTCCCAGTGGCCCTTCCTGGCGCGGTGGAAGGTACCGACGGCGACGCCGGCCAGGTCGCGCGGCAGGTCGTTGGGCATGGTGCTGCGGGCGAGGCCGACGATGGCCAGGACGCCGCCGGGGCGCAGCAGGTCGCGCATGCGGGCCAATCCGGTGGCGGCGTCCATGTGGTGCAAGGTGGCCACGGATGCGACGACGTCGAACGAGGCGGGCTCGAAGGGATGGGTGAGGAGGTCGCCGAGGATGTAGTCGACGTCGTCCGGGTGCTCGCGGGCCTGGTCGATGCTGGGCGCGTCGAGGTCGATGCCGGTGACGTGCGGCACGGCCCGCCGCAGTTCACGGGCGAGCATGCCCTCGCCGCAGCCGACGTCGAGGGCGCGCTGGGCGCCATCGGGGACCGCGCGGAGGATGCGGGGGTGGTAATGGATGTTGTGGTTCCATCGCCTGCCGTCACTACCTGGACGCCCTCGGGTCATGATGGCCGCCCGCCGAACTGCCAGTTGTGCACCTCGATGTCGGCGTACCGGTCCGGGGTCAGGATGGCGCGTGCCGTGTCCGGGTCCGGCGCCCGGACCAGCGCCGCCGTGCCCAGCCAGGTGGCGCCGTCGTCGGACGACAACGGCCCGTAGGCGATCAGCGCGTCCCGGTCGGGCGGCACGGCGAGGTCGGCGGCCTGCCCCGTGCCGAGGCCGAGCACCAGGTACCGGTAGCCGCCGGTCCGGCCGCCGGGGAAGTCCCACATGGTGCGCCCCAGCGTGTTGCGCCACCGTCGCAGCAGCACGTCCCGGTACACGCCGGCCTGGTAGTTCGGCTCGTCGAAGGCGAACGCGCGGGCGGCGACGGGATCGGGCAGGTCGACGATGTGCACGCTGCCGGTGGGGGTGTCGCCGGCGAGGGTCGGGCCCCGGGCGATCATCTCCTTCGCATACCGGTCCATATAGGACCAATGCTCTTCCAGTAGCTCGTCGCGCAGCGCTACGGAGCCGGGCCGGTCGCGGTGGTAGCAGAAGAACTCCATGCCCATAGTCTTCACCTGCCAGCAGATCACTTCGCACAAGTCGTCCCGGAAACACAACGGCCCGCAGGTTCCTCAACCCCGATCTCCGACGGCGCGCTGCGGGAGAACATCACCCGTGCCACCAACATGGTCGAGTCCCGCGACGCCTTCGCCAAGTGGATCGGGTTCGGGACATCGCCGGTCACTACGCGATGCCCGGAGAGACGACGATCAGCGTGGCTGCGGCTGCTCGGGTGTGGTCGTGCGGTAGCCGGGTTCTTCGTGCCGCCGATGTTCATGGGCGTGGAACGCGGCCCAGCACGTCAGCAGGGCCACCGCGAACGCGGGCAGCCAGGCCAGCCGGGCGAACATCCAGGCTGGACTGTCCGGGACGGTGTGCAGGCCGGGCAGGGCCCGGCCGGCGAGCAGGCCGAGCGCGGTGACCGCGATCATGGCGGTCTGGTGCCAGAGGAAGATCGTCATCGCCGACAGGTTCGCCAGCGCCACGAATGCCCAGGCGGCGGGCCGCGACAGCGTCCGGCGCAGCGGGCCGAGCAGCAGTAGCGCCGCCCCGCACTGGGCGAGGCCGAAGGCGACGGCCGCGAGGGTGGGGGGAGACTGGTTTGAGATCCGGGCGCCCGGCACCCCCACCATGGAGGCCGGGTAACCGGCCCACAGGACGAGCGCGGCGGTAGCGGCGGTGCCGCCGAGCAGCAACGCCCACCCGGTCGTACGACCGTGCAGGTGGTCGCGGGCCCAGGCAGCGCCCAGGCAGTACGGCACCAGCCAGCCCGCCGCCACGTTGACCCAGCCGATCCAGGCGGGTCCCCCTGCGCCGAACCGGACCAGGTCGACGAGTGCGACGATGGCCAGCGGCCACCCCGGGTGCAGCCGGGCGGCCAGTGGGGTCGCCGCCGTCAGAGCGGCGAAGACCAGCAGGAACCACAGCGGCGACCACACCAGTTTGGCCAGCGTGTTCACGGTCGCGACCTCGGCTCCGAGGGCGAGCATCGAGGCCGCCACCAGGATCCAGACCGCCGTCACGGCGGCGACCGGGCGGAGCAGGCGGGCCATCCGGGTGCCCAGCCAGCGCCCGTAGGTGGTGTTGCGGGCGCGGGCGGAGGCATGGCTCCGGGCGGCCATCTGCCCGCCCACGAGGAAGAAGATCGCCATCGTCTGGAAGATCCACGACGCGGGGGCCAGGTAGGGCATGTGCCGCAGCGGGCTGGCGACGCGCACGGTGCCGCTGTCGGCGACCAGCGCGGTCACCAGCCAGTGGCCGAGCACCACGCCGCCGATGGCCAGCGCGCGTAGCGCATCGACGGCCCGGTCACGGTCGGCCGGCGTCGACGCATCAAGGCGCTGGATAAGATCATGCACGGCTGCCCGCCTCGACAGGGTCCTGCCCGGAGACGATCCGAGCGACGTTCCGCAGCGACAGGGAGCCGGCGTTGAGATAGTCGCTGTGGCCGCCGTCACCAGCGGCGAAGACGCGGGTCCCGAAACGTGGGGAGATCGGATCGGTACCGAAGCCGAGGGTCGCGAAGGGCAGACGGAGTTGGACGTGCGGCACGTGGGCGATCCAGTCGCGACCGCCCCGGCCGGCCCAGACGGTCGCCCGGGTACGCAACGCGCTGACGTCGTCGGCGGTGACGCCGGGACTGCCGATTAGGACGATGCCGGCGACGTCCAGGCCGGGGGCGGCCCGGCCGCAGACCACGCTGCCATAGGAGCGGCACACCAGGGAGACGCGGGCGGCGGATTTGAGCGCGGCCAGATCCCGTACGAACGGGCGCAACGCGGCTGCGCCCTCGTCAGCGCGGCCGGCGGTGAGCGCTGCGAGGCTCACCGTGTTGGGAGTCCGGTAGCCGAGCCAGGCGATGACCGCGGACCGGCCGCCGAGCGCCTGGTGCAACCTGAGTGCGCCACCGCGCAGGAGCCCGTACTTGTCCAGATGGGTGTCGCCGCCGGGGACCAGCACGGCGATGCGCTCGGCCGTCGCCAGGTCGCCGAAGACCTCGGCGGCACGACCGCCGTCACGGCCGTCGAAGGACAGAAACCGGCGCGCGGGATCGGCCATGTCCCGCAGCATCCGGGCTCGCCATCGGTCACCGTGGTCGGCGGCCGTCCGTTCGGCGGCCAGGATGTCGTCCCGGCTGGCGGCATACCGTGCGGCCAGGGCCGCGGGGGTCGCGGCCCGCAGCGGGGCCGCGGTGGCGGGCACCGGCGCGGGGACGGCCGCGGGGGAGATCGCACCAGTCACCGGCATCGCCACCGCGGCGGCGATGGACGCGGCCAGCAGGGTACGGCGCAGGCGGGGCACGTTGGCGTTGATCACCCGGCCAACGGTGCCGCAGGCGATACCGCCGCCACATCGAACCGCCGTCGGCATTCGTGGCGGTACCGGTAGACCACGGTCCTACACCCATGGTCCGATGACGGGGTTCCGGACGCGTCGTTACGATCCTGGGTATGCACGTAACACCGCCCTTGCCGTTGTTGAAGCGGGTACCAACCGGCGCATGGACGGTCCTCGCCTGGTGGATGGGTCTGGTGTTCACGTTCCTCGTCCGGATCAGGCTCCCCGGCGAGTCCGGGCCCGCCAAGCTGGCCGGTTCCTTCTTCTATCAATGGGATGGGTTGACATTCCTGGCGGTGGCCACCGCGCTGGCGCACCTGGCCGGAGCCTTGCTGCGCCGGCGGCCGTTGCCGGCCCTGGGACTGCTGCTCGCCGCCGCGGTCGTCGCGTGTGTTCCGCTGGGTGTGGCCGAGATCCCCTTGGCGCAGTTCCTGGCGGTCGATGTCGCGCTGTACTTCATCGCGGCCGAGCGCACGCGCCGGACCGGTGTCATCGCCCTGCTCGGTGCCCTCACCGTGCTCGCCGGCTATCTGACGACCCGGCTGCTGTTCGGCTGGATCGTCGGCACCTCGGCGGAGCTGGCGGTGGCCATGACGGCGGTCATCGCCTGGCTGGTCGGCCATTCGGTACGCCAGGCTCGCGAGCACGCCGAGACGCTGGTCGCCACGGCCACCGCCCAGGCTGTCACCGACGAACGGCTGCGCATCTCGCGTGAGCTGCACGACACGGTCGCCCACAGCATCGGCGTCATCGCCCTGCAGGCCGGCGCCGCCCGGCGGGTCATCGACACTCAGCCGCAGCGGGCGGGCCAGGCGCTCGGCGAGATCGAGACGGTCGGACGGGAGACGCTGTCCGGATTGCGCCGCATGCTCGGCGCGCTCCGTCACGTCGAGCAGAGCCGGCCGCTCGATCCGGCCCCCGGCCTGGCGGACCTCGACGAGCTTGCGGCGAGGACGACCGACGCCGGCGTCCACGTCGAGGTGCTCTGGTTGGGCGAACGCCGTCCGCTGCCGCCCGAGGTCGACGTCTCCGCCTACCGCGTCATCCAGGAGGCGATCACCAACGTCGTCCGCCACGCCGGCGCGAGCCGGTGTCGGGTGTCGGTGGAGTACCGGGACGACGAGCTGGCCGTCGAGGTCCTCGACGGCGGGCGAGGCTTCCACAAGGCAGAGGGCGGTTACGGCCTGGTCGGGATGCGGGAGCGAGTCAGCATGCTGCGGGGAAGCTTCTCCGCCGGACCGCGTCCCGAGGGCGGCTTCCGGGTGACGGCCCGCCTGCCCCTGCCGGCGGCAGTGCGATGACGGTCCACATCGTCCTGGCCGACGACCAGCCGCTGATCCGCGCCGCCCTGCAGATGATCATCACCGACGCCCCCGACCTGGAACTCGTGGGCGAGGCCGCCAACGGGCACGAAGCCGTGCGCCTGGCCGAGGAACTGCGTCCCGACGTCGTCGTGATGGACATCCGCATGCCCGGCATGGACGGCATCGAGGCCACCCGGCTGATCACCAAAGGCCCCGGCCAGGCCCAGGTCATCGTCTTGACCACCTTCGACGAGGATGACCACGTCTACGGTGCGCTGCGCGCCGGTGCCTCCGGATTCCTCGTCAAGGACATGGCCCTGGACGATATCCTCACCGCGATCCGGGTCGTGGCCGCGGGCGATGCCCTGATCGCACCGGGCGTCACCCGGCGGCTGATCGAGACGTTCGCCGACCGCCCCGCCCCCGGTCCCGCCCCCGGTCCCGCACCGCGGGAGCTGGAGAGCGTCACGGAGCGCGAACGCGAGGTTCTCACTCTGATCGCGCGCGGCTTGACCAATACGGAAATAGCCGCCGAACTGGTCATCAGCGTTGCCACCGTCAAGGCGTACGTGGGCCGGCTGCTGACCAAGCTCGACGCGCGTGACCGGGTCCAGCTCGTGATCCTCGCCTACGAGGCGGGCCTGGCGTCACCGTCGAAGTGATCGAAACGACCGCCTCCCGCTCCTTCCGCGAGACGGCCTTCTTCGGGCCGGACCGCATGGGGGAACGGGTGAAAATCACCTGGCGGCTCTGGGGGGCAAGGGGCTGGTGACCCGCCTGGTGACCGACGGCGCGCTCGACGACCTGGTCGACGACTACGCGAGCGACACCCGCTACACCGGCTGGGGCTCCAAGGTCACGGTCACGGCCCCACCCGCCGAGCAGATCATCGACGAAGACCACGTGGACTACTCCACCAAGCCGGAGACCCCGCTCAACTCGGTGATCGAACAGTTCGCGGGCAACTGATTCCTGTTTCCCGTTCGAGCATCGGACAGCTCCGATGCGGGGAGGGAGGTGTCAGGACTCACCGTTGCGTTCCTGCCCGGCCCCCGGCTCCTGGCCGGGTGGGGGCAGTTGCTTCCAGCCCTGCTCGACCGAGGCGCGACATCCGTCGGGCTGATCTCCTGCGCCGACGAACAGTGCGGTCAGCATGGGGGCGCCGTGGTCAAGCGTCCGGCGGGGCAGAGGGCCGTTGGCGACCAGGGAGACCAGCCCATGGCCGATGGCCCAGCTCTGGATCGCCAGTTCCAGCGGGTCGGTGTCGGCGCGGAAGCGGTCGGCGTCCCTGGCCCGTCGGGCGGCTTGGACCAGATACTCCAAGGTTGCGTCCGCGGCCTTGAGGTCTTCGAGGTCGAAGTTCGCGTCGAACATGACCCGGTACAGGTCGGGGTGCTCCAGGGCGTTGCCGAGGTAGGCGGCGACCAGGGCGGTCAGGTCCCGAACCGGATCCTCGGACGTGGTCACCGTCGAGAACTTGGCCGCCAGGCGGGTGAAGCCTTCCTGCCGCAGCGCCTTCCACATGCCGTCCATGCCGCCGAAGTAGGTGTAGACGGCCATCGTCGATACGCAGGTCCCGGCCACCAGTGAGCGCAGGGTGATGGGCTCGCGGGTGCGGAGCATGTGTGCGGCCCGCTCGATGAGCAGAGTGCGGACCGCTGGGTCCTTCGTCCTCGCCATGGCACCAGAATACATAGCATTGCACTGCTATAGTTTCGGAATCCCGAGCCCACGGGCTCTCACGACAAGGAGTCAACATGGCCATCACCCTGGTGAACCCCGAAGGGCTGCCGAAGGTCGACATCTACCGGCAGGTGTCGGTCGCCACCGGATCGAAGCTGGTGTTCATCGCCGGCCAGGTCGCCCGCGATGCCGACGGGAACAGAGTCGGCGAAGGAGACCTCGCCGCCCAGGTCGAGCAGTGCTACCTCAACATCGCCACCGCCCTGGCCGAGGTCGGCGGCTCCTTCGACGACGTGGCGAAACTGACCGTCTACCTCGTCGACTGGACCCCCGACAAGATGCCCCTGTTTGTGGAGGGAGTCACCCGGGCCTCCGCGAAGCTGGGCGTCACCCCGCTCCCGCCGCTCACCGGGGTGGGCGTCGCCGCACTGGCCGAGCCCGACCTCCTGGTCGAGGTCGAGGCCACCGCGGTCATCAGCTGAATAAGAAACAAGTTCGGGGTTCCCGAGCGCCTATACAGGTCATCTCGCCCCAGGGCCAGGGCGTTCCCTGTGTAGAGCACGTCGCTGTGGCGCTTGAGGAGATCTCGGGATCGGTGCAGCCGCGGAGATACGTGCCGCTCCTGTTCTCTCTCATTTGCGGCTGGTGAGACGTTTCTTGACGACACCCCACCTACGCGGGTTTCGCGTCGGCAGGGTCGCGGGGTGCCGAGGTGGCGAGCGAGAGCACAGCACTGAGTGCGGCGGCACCGTCGAGGAGGGCTTTGGAGCGAGCCGCGATGCCGGCGTCTCTGGCAGCCAGCGCGGAGGCGACATCCTCCAATCGGCGGGCGCGCCGTAGCTCCGGCATGAGGGCCCGAAGGGGGGCGATACGGTAACCGGCCCTGCGCAGTTGGTGAACGATCCGCGCATCCTGTACTTGGTTGGGGGTGTAGCGTCGCGTTCCTCGCGCGGGGTCGCGGTCAGGGACGACAAGATCCTCGGCATCCCAGTGCCGCAACGTCGAAGGGCGCACGCCGAGGGCGGCGGCGAGTTCGGAGACACCCATCGAGTCCGATGCGCGTACGTCTTCGATCGGCTCGCTGGAGATCGCCCGGGCGGCCTCCTTGGCCTGCCTCAGTTCCGTGCGCTCCGCGTCGAGCCGGGCGTGCGCCGCGTCGAGAAGGGCAAGCACCTGCGAGGTGGGGAGCTGGTGGACGGCCCGAACGATCTTCTTGGCCTCAGTCGGGCCCGCGCCTGCCGCGAGGGCTCGGTAGGCCAACGCGGACTGTAGATGTATCTCTCCATAGATCCGGTAGCCCGTAGCCGTGCGCGTCGCCGGCGGCAGCACACCGTCGCGTTCGAGATTGCGCACCTGTTGGACGGAGCACCCGGCGCGCCGCGCGACATCGACGGTACGCATGTCCCGTGATTTGAGACCTGACACCCTGAAGCCCCTTACCCTCAGCCCCAAAGTCTCCATAAGCACTTTAATGTAACGCTAGAGCACATGACCATAGACGAGATCATCAGTTTCATCGACGGCCTCGACGGCGTCTTGACCCTCAGGCCGGCACCTGGCGACGGCTCGCCGGAGATCAGCTGGGGCGACACGTTCTTCTACTACGCACCTGATGGTGTCACCCCGACAACGACCCAGCCCTTCGCGACGGTCGTGACCAAGAACTACCCCGGTGACGAGGCGTCGCGCCTGGACCGGCCGGACACCTTCCGGGTGAACATCTCCGCGGGGAAAGAAGCGTTCATCCGGTGGACCGGTCACGCGCCACGCGAATCAGCCGCCACCGAGGTCGACCCCAGCGCGGCCGACACCGTGATCGCGCACCCCGTCTACGGCGCCGTCGGCTGGCTGGCAGTGGTGAACCCGGGCCCGCGTGCTGAGGCGGCAACCCGTGAGCTGCTGTGTACGGCCCATCACCTCGCACGCTCGCGCTATGAGCGACACGCTGAATCCACGGCGCGCTGACGTGAGGCGGCCCTGGAGATCGTGGAGTTTGAGGTGGCGTTCCCCACCCGAGGTCTGCCTGCTGGTAGGTCTCCGACGGCTCGTCCAAGATCACCGTTGGGGGCCGCCGTGAGCAGGGAGTGGCCGATCAACGCCGGGGGCGGTTCCTCGATGTCGCCGGAACAGCGCGGTGATCTTCAAATGACCATGGTTTCTTGAAGATCTTCAGCGGTCCTCATCACGGCCCCTCCCCGGCTCGTTGGCGATCACCGGTGCGGCGCGACGACCGCCTGTGGGGCGTCAACCGTCGCAGGAAGGGCGCCGCGAACACGCCGGCCGCGCTGAGATCGATTGGTCCCTGGTGCCGGTTGGGGCCTCAACGCCGCGCGTGGCGGATCTTCAACCGTCCTAACCCCATGGTCCCAGAGATCCGGATCCTCGGCCCGCCGGGGCGGGAGCGCCGCCGGGTCTTGTAGAGCGGGCCCTTCCACCCGGTGTACAGCCCCTCGACGTCGACGATCGCGTCGCGAGGCACCGTGATCCTGGCCCTGCCGGTGCCGAGTTGCAACTTGACGTCGACTACCGGATGCTCGATGACCGCCCGGGACAGGTCCAGATGCACCCTTCCGAATGCGGACTCGACCTTGAGGATCCGAGGTACCCGCCATGCGCCGCGCCGCCGGATCCGTCCGCTGACGGCGGCAATCGTGGACGTGGTGCCCGCGTTCTCCTCCGGGAGCGAGGCCAGAGCCAGCACGAGCTCGCTGTGCGTCTCGGCGGTGAGCGCCTGGTGGAGGCGTTCGTCCATCTCCTGGTGTGAGATGTGTCCTTCGGCGTACGCCTCCTGTATGCGCTGCACGGCCGTGTCGCGATCGTCTTCGCTGATCAGCGGCGGCCGGCGGTCCGACCCGCCGGCCCGGGCCCTCACCGTCCCCAGCGACTGTAGGTACGGACCGACAGCGGGACGAACACCACCAGCAGCGCGGCCGACCAGAGCAGGACGGTAGCCACCGGATGAGCGAGCGGCCAGGCCACGTCTCCGGACGTCACACCCGGATTGCCGAACAGCTCCCGGGAGGCGGCGGTGAGCGCGCTCACCGGGTTCCAGTCGGCCAGGAAGCGCAGCCAGCCCGGCATGCCGTCGGTCGGGACGAACGCGTTCGACAGCATCGTGAACGGCAGGAACAGCGGCACCATCGCGTCGGCGACCTGGTCGTTCTTCACCGCCAGGCCCACATAGACGCCCACCCAGCTCAGCGCGTACCGCAGCACGATCATCAGCAGGAACGCCTGGGCCGTGGGGATCAGGCCGCGGTGCGGCTGCCAGCCCACCAGCAGGCCCGCGCCCACCATGATGGCCAGCATCAGCAGGCCGGTCAGCAGGTCGGCGCCGGTCTGCCCGAACGGCACCGCCAAGCGCGCCATCGGCATGGAGCGGAACCGGTCCATCACACCGCGGGAGGCGTCGGTGGCCATCCGCGTCATGACCCCCATCACCGCGGAGAAGGTCACCATCGCGAACAGGCCGGGCATGAGGTACTCGCGGTAGTCGCCGCCGTCCGGCACCTGGATCGCGCTGCCGAAGACGTACCCGAACAGCACCACCATGACGGCCGGGAAGATCAGCGCCGCGACGAGTTCGCCGGGATCGTGTCGCAGCCGTCCCAGCTCGCGGCCGACCAGGGTCAGTCCGTCGGTGAACGTCCACCGCAGGCGGCGGCCCAGCGGCGGGGCGAGGTCGGTCATCAGACCAGCTCCTTCCGGTCGGTGAGGCGCAGGAACACCTCGTCCAGGGTGGGGCGGCGCAGCCGCACGTCGGCCGCGGCGACCCCGGCGCGGTCGAGCTCGCGCACGATGTCGGCGAGCCGGAAGCCGCCGCCCGGCAGGGCGACGCTGAGCCGGTCGGCGCCGGTCATCGTGGGATCGGTCCCGGCCAGGGCTTTCAGCACGGTCGCCGCCGGACGCAGGGCGGCGGGGTCTTCGAGGACGACGTCGAGGCGGTCGCCGATCGTGGCCTTCAGCTCGTCGGGTGTGCCCGTGGCGATCACCTGTCCGTGGTCGACGACGGCGATGTCGTCGGCCAGCTGGTCGGCCTCGTCCAGGTACTGCGTGGTGAGCAGCACCGTGGTGCCGTCCGCCACCAGCTCGCGGACGTTGTCCCAGATCTCGCCGCGGCTGCGCGGGTCCAGACCGGTGGTCGGCTCGTCCAGGAAGAGCACCTCGGGGCGCAGGATGAGGCTGGTGATCAGGTCGAGGCGGCGCCGCATGCCGCCGGAGTAGCCGGTGACCTGCCGATCGGCGGCGTCCATCAGACCGAAGCGCTCCAGCAGCTCGTCGGCCCGCCGGTACGCCTCGCGCCGGGACAGGTGGGAGAGGCGCCCGAACATGCGCAGGTTGCCACGGCCGGTGAGCTTCTCGTCCACGGCGGCGTACTGGCCCGCGAGCCCGATCCTGGCGCGCACCTTGCCGGCCTCGCGGACGACGTCGTATCCGGCGATGCGGGCGTGCCCGGCATCGGGATCGGACAAGGTCGCCAGGATGCGCACCGCGGTCGTCTTCCCCGCGCCGTTGGGCCCCAGTACGCCGCAGACCGTTCCTCTCGGAACGCTCAGGTCCAGCCCCCGCAGCGCATGGGTGTCGCCGAAGGACTTGTGCAGCCCCTCGGCGAAGACGACCGGATCCGCCATGATCCCTCCACTGGGTACGTTGTACGCGGTTATGTCGGCCAGGCTAAGTTACTGGGTACTATGTACGCAAGTAGGGGGTGGAACGGTGACCGACGCCGAGTACGTGAACATCTGGATGCGGCCCGAACGCCCGGCCCGTGGGCCGAAGCCCACCTACAGCCGCGCGCAGATCACCGAGGCGGCGATCCGGATCGCCGACGCCGAGGGGCTGGAGGCCGCCACCATGCGGCGGATCGCCGCCGAGATCGGCGCCGGCGCGATGTCCCTCTACCGGTACGTCCCGAGCCGCGACAACCTGGTCGAGCTCATGGCCGACCGGCTGATGGGCGAGATCGACGTCACGGGCATGCCCTCGGGCGACTGGCGCGCCGACCTGACCCGCTACGCCGACGGGCTGCGGGCCATGTGGCTGAGGCACCCGTGGATCGCCACCGTGCAGCGGTCACTCCCCAGCTTCGGCCCCAACCAGCTGCTCTTGATAGAACGGCTGATGGGAGTGCTCGACGCCTTCGTCTCCATCGACGAGAACCTCGGCCTCATGGCCATGCTGAACAGCTACGTCGAGGGCACCGTCCGCGAGGAGATCAGCTCGGCCGAGGAATTCCGCCGCAGCGGGCTCAGCGAGTCGGAGTGGATGGCGCGGAGCTACCCGTACGTCGACCGGCTGGTGAAGAGCGGGGAGTACCCGATCTTCACCAAGATCGTGATGGAGGCGCGCCAGCCGCATCTGAGCCGCGACGACCAGTTCCGGTACGGGCTCCAGCGCGTCCTCGACTGCATCGCCGCGGCCCTCCCGTCAACGGCCGAGCCCCCGGTGCCGGCGCACCGAGAGGGGCAGGAAGACCGCGACGATTAGCACCGGCCAGGCAATGGCCATTTCGAGCCGCAACTGCGCGCTCAGCCGGCGGCAGCGCCGAACCACCTGGGCAGCTGGCTGAGCAGATCCTGCTGGTCTTCACCGACCCACGCCACGTGGCCGTCCGGCCGCAGCAGCGCCGCGGGCACGTCCAGTTCCTCGCTGGCCTCGACGACGTCGACGACGTGGTCGACCCGCTCTGCCCAGCCCGCCACCGAGAGCCGGCCGGTCTGGTCGAGTAGTAGCCCGCGGCCGCCGTGCATCAGCTCGTAGAGGCGACCCCGCTTCAGCTCCACGTCCCGCATCCGCCGGCCGAGCAGTTCATGCCCCCCGCCGAAGTCGTAGCGCACCCCGATCGCGACGATCTTCTCGATCAGGTACCGGTTCACCTCCTCGAAGTCCATCAGTTCCGACAACAGCCGGCGCACTGACCGGGGGCCCGGCTCGAGGGACATCAGCTCCATCTGCGCGCGGGTGTTGTCCAGCACGTCGGCGGCCACCGGGTGCCGTTCGGTGTGGTAACTGTCCAGCAGCCCCTCCGGCGCCCAGCCGCCGACCTCGGCGGCCAGTTTCCAGCCGAGGTTGAACGCGTCCTGTACGCCGAGGTTGAGCCCCTGCCCGCCGGTCGGCGGGTGGATGTGCGCCGCGTCGCCGGCCAGCAGCACCCGGCCGGTCCGGTAGCGCTCGGCCAGCCGGGTGGCGTCGCCGAAGCGGGAGAGCCAGCGCGGTGAGTGCACGCCGAAGTCGGTACCCGCGGTCACCCGCAACTGCTGCTTGAACTCCTCCAGGGTCGGCGGAACCGTGCGGTCCTCGGACACCCCCTCGGCGGGCACGACGACGCGGTACACCCCGTCCCCGAGGTGCCCGGCGCCGAACCTCAGCTGGGTCTTGCGGACCTTCGCGACGATGGCGGCAACCGTCGCCGGATCCTCGGCCACCTCCATCTCGCCCAGCAGCGTCTCGACCTTGGCGGGCTCGCCGGGAAAGCCGACGCCGAGCAGCTTGCGCACCGTGCTGCGGCCGCCGTCGCAGCCGACGAGGTAGCGCGAGCGCAGCTGCGTGCCATCGGCCAGCTCGACGGTCACCCCGTCCCCGTCCTGGCTCAGCCCGACCAGCTCGCAGCCGCGCCGGATCTCGGCGCCGGCCTCGGCGGCACGCTCGGCCAGCAGGCGATCGGTGGTGCTCTGCGGGATGCCGAGGACGTAGCCGTGCGCGGTGTCCAGCCGGTCGGGCGAGGGCTTGGTGATGCCGGCGAAGAAACCGCCGACCGGGTACTTCTGGCCGTGCGTGAGGAACCGCTCCAGCAGACCGCGCTGGTCCATCACCTCGATGCTGCGCACGTGCAGGCCGAGCGAGCGGACATACCCGGCCGGCTCCGCCTCCTTCTCCAGCACGAGCACATGCACATCGTGCAGCCGCAACTCGCCGGCCAGCATCATGCCGGTCGGTCCGCCACCGGCGACGATCACGTCAATCATGAAAACCCCCATTCAACAAGGCTGCGTTTCGGCCGGCTGCTTCGGGCAGCCCGGCGGCGCGCGTACCCGCACCTCCGCGTCGAGTGCCCGCAACCGCGCCGCGAGTTCCACCGGCGGTTCGACGTCCCGCGTGATCCACACGTCGACAGAAGAACACGTACTTCACGAATCTCTGATTTCCGCAGGTTCTGGCCTCGGCCGACGATTCTGCAGCACGACCCGGGTCTTGCCGCAAGCCCCCCGGTGCGCTATACGTTGAGAGTGGCAGGGAGTGGATGGTCTCCTTGCCTTTGCCTTTTGCCGTCCGCCGTGGACGGACAAGCTCCTCCCGAAGCGGTGACACGCCGCGTACGGCGATGCCGCCGCCGGCTGAACACACCTGCTCATCCCCGCTCGTCGGTGTCGGTGGTGGCCGGGTCGCGCAGGGCCGCAGGCCGCCGTCGGCGGGGGGAGGCGCGGAAGCTGTAGCGGCCCAGCACGTTGAGATTCGCGTGCTTGAGCGGGGAGAGCCGGGCGACGTCCTCGTTTAAGGACGACCTCCGGGGCGAGCACGTCAAGGAGGTACTGCGGGTCCCCGGTTTCGAGCGCGCGCTGGAACGACCTCAGAGCCGCCCGGGTCTCGCTCGGGGAGACCACCTCGCGAGGGCGGCGGGCATCGACGTGCCGGCGGGCGCGGTGCGCGAACGCGCGCACGTCCGTGCAGCACCGAGACATGGCCCGGCCGAGTAAGAAAGCTCAGGGACCTCACGAGAAGTAGCGATCTGTCACCGCGAACCTGCAGAGGTGAAACAGGCTCGGCTCCTCGGGCAAGCCGCCGCCCCATCCCATCGACCGCCCTCCGACGCACCGGTCCGTACTCGCGGGCCGCTGTTCCTGTCCGACCGCCGCCCGGTCCTCGCCCGCCGTCCCAGCCCCGAGCACATCTGCCTCGACCCCGGAGATGCCTACGTTCAGGGCAAGATGGTGATCTTGCCGTGGGTCTGGCCCGCCTCGCTCCTGCGGTGGACCAGCGCGAGGTCGGACAGATGGTGGGATTCGGCGACGTCGACGATGAGCGCGCCGGCGTCGAGGAGTTCGACGATCTCGCCCAGCTGCTTGGCGTCGTTGCGGGCGACCATGTGGAGGGCGGTGACATCGGCGTCGGCGGGCGGCTCGACGGGGGTGGCGACGGAGGCGATGACGCCGCCCGGCCGTAGAAGGGAGACCAGGCTCACCGCGGCCTCGGGGGAGATCGGAGCGAGGTTGACGACGGCATCGACCGGGCAGTCCAGCGCAGCTGCGAGAGCGGTGGTCGTGTAGTCGATGATCTGGTCGGCGCCGTACTCGCGGACCGCCGCGGCGCTGCGGCCGCTGGCCGTGGCGACCACTGTCGCGCCCGCGTGCCTGGCGAGCTGGACGGCGAACACGCCCACGCCGCCACCGGCGCCGTTGATGAGCACGCGCTGGCCCGCGGTGATGCGGGCGTGCTCGAACAGCACCTGCCAGGCGGTGAGCGCGGCGACCGGGATCGCGGCCGCGTCGGAGAGGGGAACAGTGACAGGTGCCTTGACCAGCACGCCGGCCGGGGCGGTGACGTACTCGGCCGCGGCGCCGCCCGCGTCGAGACGGCCGATGACCCGGTCGCCCACGGCCAGCCCCTCCACGTCGTCGCTGAGCTCGGCGATCGTGCCGGAGACGTCCCAGCCGAGGGTGTAGGGCAGGTCGACCGGCAGCGCGGGCAGCATCCCCGACCGCAGCGCCGTCTCCGAAGGATTGAACGAGGTGGCGGCGACCCGGATCAGGGCCTCGCCCGGTCCGGGCGCGGGCCGCGGTACTTCTTCGTATCGGATGACGGAGGCGTCGCCGTACTCATGGATGCGGGCGGCCTTCATGGTGTCGCGAAACTCGCACGCGTGGTCGGCCACCCAGGTGCGGAATGTGCGTGCCGGGGCTCCGGTTACCTCTGCCACCGTGGCCGTGGCCACTCTCGGTGCGGTCGCCATCTCGGCCTGGGCCTGGAGGATGCCGTCCACGGCCGCGGGTGGCCAGCCCCGGGTGAGCATCCGCTGCCGCGCGGTCTGCGGCGAGGTCTCCTCCCAATGCACCGGGCGGCCGATCACCTCCCCGATGATGCTCGCCTGTTCGGCCTGGGTCAGTATCTCGGGCCCGGTCAGCTCATAGACCGCGCCGTTGTGCCCGTCGCCGACGAGTGCGCGCACCGCGACCGTCGCGAGGTCCCGCTCGTGCAGCGGGGGCATGGCGGCCGCGCCGTACGGCTCACGCACGACTGCCTCGGCGCGGATCTGCCCGGCCCACCGCAAGGCGTTGGCCGCGAAGGCGTGCGGTCGCAGGAACGTCCATTCCAGCCCGGACCGCTCGATCAGCCGCTCGACCTGTTGTTCGTAGTCGCGTACGGCCGCGGAAGACAGGTAGACGACGCGGCGGGCATGTGTGGCGACCACATCCAGAACCGCGGGCATCCCCTCGGCCGTGGCGAACGGCCAGAGGAGAAACACGGCCTCGGCCCCGTCCAAGGGCGCGTGCAGAGTGGCCGGATGGGCCAGGTCGCCCCGTACGACCTCGACGCCGTCCGGCAGGCCGGCCACTTCGGGATCGCGGGCCAGCGCGCGAACCTCTGCCCCCGCCTCGAGCAGCTGAGCCACGACCTGCCGGCCGACCGTGCCGGTCGCACCGATCACCAGAATCCTGCGTTGCCCCGGCATAAAAGGCTCCCAATGGTTGATCACTTCGTGTGCGCTCAACCGTATGGGGATGAAGAGAGACGTCCAATGCTTAGAAATCTCATATTTATACGCGTACGTCTTCGTATGGCCGCAGAGATAGACTCTCACCGTGGATGTACTCAGCGATGTGATCGCCGCGATGCGCGCCGGGGAACCCCGTTCGGCGCGCGTTCGGTGGCACGCCCCCTGGGGGCAGCGGTTCCCCACCGTGCCTGGCTCCGCCGGCTTTCAAGTGGTCCTGCAGGGATCATGCCGGCTGATCCCCCCGGACGGCGGTACCTCCATCGTGCTGAACGTCGGCGACGTGGTGTTCCTGCCCCACGGAAGCGGCTACGCGCTCGCCGACAGCCCCGCCACCCCGCTGACCGAACCTGTCTGCGACCCACTGAACGACCCTCGATTCGAAGACCGCTACGCCTCCGCGACCGTGGGGAAGGCCGGACAGGACGGCTCGCAGGCGGTCACCGTGACCCTCTGCGGTGGATACCGGCTCGATCCCAGCCGAGCCCATCCGCTCCTGGGCGACTTGCCCGAGATCGTCCACCTGCCTGCCCGCCTTGGGCACCGTCCCGAACTGCGCGCCGCCGTCGACCTCCTCGGCGGCGAACTCGACGCTCCCCGCCTAGGTGTGGACACCGTCGTGCCCGCCCTGCTCGACGTGCTGCTGCTCTACATCCTGCGCGCCTGGTTCGACGAACAGTCCGAACGCGGCACGGCCGTCGGCTGGGCCGCGGCACTGGGCGACCCGGCGATCAGCTCCGCACTGCACGCCCTCCACCGTGATCCCGCACTCCCCTGGACGGTTGGGACACTCAGCAGCCAGGCGGGACTGTCGCGGGCGGCTTTCTCCCGGCGCTTCACCACCCTGATCGGCCGGCCGCCCCTCACCTATCTGACCTGGTGGCGCATGACCACCGCCGCCCGGCTTCTCCGTGAGTCCGATGCCCCGCTCGGCGAGGTGGCCACCCGGATCGGCTACACCTCGGAGTTCGCCTTCGCCACCGCCTTCAAGCGGGAGTACGGCACCGCACCGGGCAAATACCGACGACAGAGCCGAGTGGAAACCCAGAACAGTGGGGTCGACGTAATGGCACCACAACCTTCACAGTGACCGTGCCGCCGGCTGTTCGTCGTCGTGCGGCGCGCCGGGGCACACAGCTCGCGGTGGTCACAGCTGCACCCTCGATCACGACGGACAGCGCACCCACCTCCACCCCCAGCGGGAACATGACCGACCCTCCCGGGCTCACGCGGCTCGCCGGCCCTTGGGGAGGATCGGACCCCGTTTTTGCGGTAGAGCCGGTTCGGGTGGGCCGGCTACCGCGCCTCCGTGTTCGGCTGGGCCTGGAGCCGCTGGCGGCGGTCGCTCTCGCCCATTGCTTCTTTCGCCACAACATGGGCATTCCATGCGTTCCAGCTGACGTTTACACGGCTTTGGTCGTGAGTCTTCCCAGGACCGGTAAGGAGTCGCCATAAGGGTGTGCGTCTGCTCATGAGGGGAGGATCAAGGTGAGCACGTGGCATCGGTGCTCCATCAGGATCCGCTTGACCGTGGTGGCCGGCGCCGTCATGGCGCTGCTCTGCACTGTTGTCGCGGTGTTCGCCCTGGTGGCGGTACGGGAAGCCTCCGTCGATGATCGGACACAACGGCTCGCCACCCACGCCATGGAGATGGCCAGGCAGATACGCCACAGCGGCATATCCCCCCACCTGCTGCTGAACAGGCGCAATGAGGCGATCCAGGTGTTCGACCCGGCCGGCACGCTGGTCACCGCCACCCCGGGCTTCACGGCGCGCGAGCCGCCAATAACAAACCTTCGCCCTGATGTCGACTCTTATGCGATTGCGCGGTTGTGCGATCTGCGGGCGTTCCCCGGCCAGTGCAAGATCGTGATCTCCTACCCCCTGCACAAGGCCGACGGCGTCTGGTTGCTCAACATGGCCGTTGCCGATGTTCCCTGGTACGTGGGCCCTCGGCTGCTGATCCCGCTCGCCGCCGGCTGGCTCTTGCTGGTCGGGGCGACCGCGGCGGGCACCTACCGGACCGTGAGCAAGACCTTGGAGCCGGTGGGTGCGATCGGCAGAGAACTGGCCCAGATCACCGCGAGTGATCTCGGCCACCGGGTGCCGGTACCGAAGTACCAAGACGAGCTGCGCGACCTCGCCGAGATCGCGAACAAGACCCTGGACCGGGCCCAGGCGGCGGTTGAGCAGCAGCTGCGGTTCGCCTCGGACGCCTCCCACGATCTGCGCAGCCCGCTGACCGCCATACGCGTGCAGATCGATGAGGCGCTCATGTACCCGAAGGAGACCGACTGGCCGCGAACGGCGAACGCGCTGCTGGACAGTGTGGAACGGCTTCAGGACCTGGTCACCGACCTGTTGCAGATCGCCCGGCTGGACGCGGGCATCAGCGGCCAACGCGATCCCATCGACCTGACCGGCCTGGTGGCGGCCGAGCTGGACCGGCGGCCACGCCGGGTCGCGGTGATCTGTCACCTCACCCCCGGCGTGATGATCAACGGGGAGCGGATCGGCCTGGCCCGGCTGCTGAACAACCTGCTGGACAACGCCGAACGCCACGCCGACTCCGCCATCACGGTCGCCCTCACATTGGAGGCGGGCACGGCGGTGCTGGAGGTGTGCGACGACGGCGAGGGCATCGCCCCCGACCAGCGGGAGGCCATCTTCCAGCGGTTCGCCCGCCTGGAGGCCTCCCGCAGAAGGGACGCCGGCGGCACGGGGCTCGGCCTGCCGATCGCCCGGCAGATCGCCGAAACCCACGGCGGCACCCTCACCATCGAAGACAGCCCCCGCGGCGCACGGTTCGTGCTGCGCCTCCCCGGCCATTCCGCACCTTCCGCAGATCACGCTCGCACGCCGACGAAGGTGTGACCTGGTAAACCGGCGGTTCGTCCTTTGACGCGAGCCGCGCACCGGGGCCAAGGGCACGGCGGAGCCGACCTCGGTAGGCGAGGCACGGACAGGGTGCCGTTCGAGCCGAGGTTGTGGACCGAGCCGTCGTGGGAGGCCCCGAGCGGGTACGGGCTGATGTTCACCGGCGGAGAGAACGCCCACCCGTTCGCGGACATCGCGGCGCCCGCCCCACGGGGCCACGTTCCGGCCATGACCAACAAGAAGCCGGGGGAGCAGTCAGCCGGCTGGGTGCTGATGAAGCACCTCGCGGACACCGCGGCGGACGCGGGTGTGCACACGCACTACAACACCCGGGTAGGGCGCCTGGTCGTCGACGGGGACCGGGTGGTCGGGGCGGAGGTGGTGACGTTCGGCGAGCGGTCGTTCGTGAAGGCACGGCGCGGGCTGGTGCTCTCGGCGGGCGGGTTCGGAGCGAACGCGGCGATGCCCGGCAACCACCTCACCGGCACCGACGGCGACGACGGTTCCGCCATCCGGATGGGCCAGGCGGTCGGCGCGGCGGTCCTGCACATGGAGGCCGGTCAGACGGCCTTCCCCGCCGACCCGGCGCTGCTCTACCGGTCGCTGCTGCTCGACCGGCATGGGAACCGGTTCATCAACGAGGACGGCTACCCGGGTCGGGCCGGGCAGGCCTCGCTGTTCCGTCAGGATCGGCAGATATTCCTGCTCTACGACGACACAGCCAATGAGGAGACGCGGCAGGCGTCCGGGTACGTGGTCGAGCCGACCTGGGTCTCGAACGACCTCGCCGAGTTGGAGACCGAGATGGGGCCGGCGCCAGGGGCGCTGACCGCCACGGTCGGGCTGTACAACGCAGCCGCCGAGAAGGGTGAGGATCCGGTCTGCCACAAGTCGGCCGGGTGGGTCAGGCCGCTCAAGCCGCCGTACGGGGTGCTCGACCTCCGGAACGCGATGTTTTCGATCTTCACCACCGGGCGGCCTGTACACGTCGTTTCACGGCGAGGTCCTCTCGCTCGACGGCGACCGGTCCCCGGCCTGTGCGCCGCGGGACGTACCACCAGCGGCATCCCCGCCTGGGGGTACTGCAGCGGCACCTCGCTCGGCGACTCGACCTTCTCCGGCCAAAGGCATGTGCCCCGACGTCGGCAAGCTCCATGAGCTCGTCGGAGGCTCCATTTCCAGCATCGATTGGCGCGACGGGCTCCGCAGCATGGTGAGCACGGCCGTGCCGGCGGGCGCCGATGTTCCCTGGACGAGTGGCTCCGATGTGGTCCGTGGTCCGGTCATGATGCGGCTTCGAGCTGCTTCTTGACCGCCGCTACCCGGTCCGGCAGCATGCCCGGAGCGATCGGCACGCACTCGTAGCCGAGTGAGATGTAGGTGTCCTGGTGAACCTGCTCGAATCGCAGCGACTCCTCGAAGGTGATCAATCGCGCGTCGGTCGGTGTGATGAACCCGAGGTTTTGGATGAAGAAGACCTTCTTGGCGTAGATCTGCTGAGCTTGGATGCGTTCCAATTCGCGGGACAGGGCCGGAGAGACGGGGTGGCCGAGATAAGTGGCCAGGGCGTAGGTGCAGACGGGTGATCGATCGTAGATCTGTACATCGCCGGGAAGGGCCGCGGCCTGTTCCTGCCGTCGGCGCTGCAGGGTAGTGATCGCCTCCACGAAGGACGGCTTCGTCCACGGCTCGGGTTCACCCCGGGCCTGGTGCAGGGCGATGACATCTGTCGCCGCCTCCTCGACGACGGTGTAGCCGTCACACTCCAGCCAACGCAGGATCGCCGTCTTCCCGGCTCCAGGGGTGCCGGTCAGGATGTAGCGCTTCATCAATCGCCCCCGTACGTCTCGGACATGGACGCCGCCCGGCCCGACTTTGTCAGATGGGGTGATCGGCGGTCGCCTGGAGGAGCAGGTCCCAGGTTCCGGCCCGCGACAGGAGCGCGGGCCTCAATGATCCGTGTGACGACAACCTCGAGACCCTCCTGACCGCACTCTACGTAAAGATCGACGACGAGATCGCAGGAATCCGGCGGATGGGTGGGCCCCTCGTCGGTGAGTGATCAGGTGGAGTTCCGCTCGATCACGTGCACGTTGTCCGGAACGAGGACCAGATCCGCGCTCCCGCCGCTCAGGACCCGCAGGAGGGGATGGGCGATGCGCGCTCCCAGGTCGCCACTGTCGATGGCGACGGTGGTCAGGGGCGGGGCAGCGAACCGGGCGGCGCGGGCAGTTCGATGCCCGCGCCGATGCAGTTGCCGTGCAGGTACGCGGCCGTCCGGCCCTCGCGGAACACGTCGGAGAGGATGCCTGATCGTCGCCATCGTGACCTAATGAATCTACATTGTAAAGGCGCTGACTAGGATTCAAGATCATTTATAAAATGGACTAAAGACCCATCACCCATAAAATCGATGTGAGCCCTCCGGATGACGCCCCCCCGACCAAGAGGAGGAGCGGCCACCGAGCCCAGGCCAGGTGGCGTTAGCGAGCCGTCGGGGCTGGGGTTATCGCCACTGCCGGTTCGGATACGGGTGGTCGCGGCCCTGATGTGGCAGGGGAACGAGAAGTGACGCTGGGGAGCTTGGGCGGGCCGCATCGTGGAAGTTGCCGATCCGGCAACAGGATTTCGGCGACTGGCCAGGTCAGCGAGATGATCGGTGGTAGCGCCCGCGGAGCAGAAGGGGACGCGGAGCGGGGGACAAGAGCACTGCCGCTGGCAGAAGCGGGCACGCCATCTGGAGGGGACGCATGTCGCAGCACGTCGCAGAGATCACACATCGTTCGGTGTCCGTGCCGGGCGGCCGGATTCATGTCGCGGAGCAGGGGAGCGGGCCGCTGGTGCTGCTCGTCCACGGCTTCCCCGAGTCCTGGTACTCCTGGCGCCGCCAGCTCCCGGTGCTCGCGCAGGCCGGTTACCGGGCGGTCGCGCTCGACGTCCGCGGCTACGGCCGATCCTCCAAGCCGGCCGCGGAGGACAGCTATCGGATGCTCGCTCTGGTGGAGGACAATGTCGCGCTGGTGCGCGCCCTGGGTGAGGAGTCGGCAGTGATCATCGGCCATGACTGGGGCTCGAACATCGCGGCCACGTCCGCCCTGCTGCACCCCGAGGTCTTCCGCGCGGTGGGGCTGCTAAGTGTGCCCTACGCGCCGCCCGGCGGCCCCCGCCCCACCGGCCTCTTCGCTCAGATGGGCGGTGACCAGGAGTTCTACGTCTCCTATTTCCAGGAGCCGGGCCGCGCCGAGGCCGAGATGGAACCCGACGTGCGGGGCTGGCTCGCGGGCTTTTACGCGGCGCTGTCCGCCGAGACCATGTCCGGCCCCGATGCCCCCGACCCGCACTTCGTCAGCCCCGGCGCAACGCTGCGCGACCGGTTCCCCAGCGGCCGGCTGCCTTCCTGGCTCGCCGAGGACGACCTGGAGGTGTACGCAGGGGAGTTCGAACGCACCGGCATGACCGGCGCGCTCAACCGCTACCGCAACATGGACCGCGACTGGGAGGACCTCGCCGACTTCAACGACGCTCCCATCAAGCAGCCCTCCCTGTTCATCGGCGGCAGCCTGGACGCCTCCACGACCTGGATGGCCGACGCGATCAACGCCTACCCGGCCACCCTTCCCGGGCTGGTCTCCTCCCACCTCCTGGACGGCTGCGGCCACTGGATCCAGCAGGAACGTCCCGAGGAGGTCAACCAGCTCCTGACCGAATGGCTCACGGCCCTGCCCACCGAATAAAGGCCCCTCTGCCGCGCCCGCCCAGGCTCCCTGGCGCGACTTCTCGTTCGCTGCCACATCAGGGCTGTTGCTCCGGGGCAGCCTACGGGGCCTCGGTGTCTGTGAGGGTTTTGTGGACGATGCCGACGGAGACGTTGACTCCGGCGGCGGTGGTGCGGATGGATTCTCCGTGCTGGCGGCGGGCGAGGATGGCGGCGCGTTCGTCGTCGTCGACCACGGGGCGGCGGCCGCCGACGCGGCCGCGTTTGCGGGCGGCCTCCAGCCCGTTCATGGAGCAAGAAATCACCCACCTGCCTACTACTCGTGCCGCCTCCGGCAGCCCTGCCGGAGGCGGCGAGGTCGCATCACGCGACGGCGGTCCCCTCAAGCTCGACCATCAGGTCGGGGATCGCCAGCCGTGTCACCCCGAGCATCGTGGTGGACGGTGCCACCCCGGCGGCGCCCAACCGCGACGCCAGCGCGTCGTAGTGCTGGAAGAGCCGATCGACGTCGGTGGTGTAGACGTTGAGCCGGACGAGGTTCGCGAGGGACATGCCGGCCTCGCCGAGCACGGCCTCCAGGTTGTCGAGGCTCAGCGCCAACTGCGCCGCCATGTCACCGGCATGCTGGGGCTTGCCGTCGCCGCTCATCGCGGTCTGCCCGGCGCAGTACAGGGTCCGGGTGTGCCCGGAGACGATCTCACCCTGGTTGTACCCCATCTCCGCCGACCACGCCCACGGGTTGACCGCCGTTCGCTCCATTGCCACATCAGCTCCATTCGATTCGTCGACATTACGTATGTCCATCGGCTCGGTAGCCGCCATCTTTTTCGTCGTGTTGATCAGCCTCCCAGCGAATACACGACATCCTGTGTCGTGTATTTCTGTAGAGTTTTCGTGTGCGCGCCGACCGGTTGGTCTCGCTGGTTCTGCTGCTGCGGCAGCACGGTCGGCTGTCCGCGGCCGCGCTGGCCCGCGAGCTGGAGGTGTCCACCCGCACTGTGCTGCGCGATATCGAGGCGCTGTCCGCAGCCGGCGTCCCGGTCTACGCCGAACGCGGCCGGCACGGCGGTTTCGCGTTGTTGCCCGGTTTCCGGACCGAGCTCACCGGACTGAACCACGACGAGGCCCTTGCCCTGCTGGTCGCCGGATCGCGGCGCGGCGCGCAGGCATTCGGCCTCGGCTCGGCGCTCGCTTCGGCGATGCTCAAGGTGGTTGACGCGCTACCCGAAAGCTATCGGGACACCGCGGCCGGCGCGGCCGAGCGATTGCTCATCGACCCGGAGACAGACCTCCTCTCGCGTCGGCTGGTCGCTGAGGAGGTGCCTGACGCCATAGCGGCCGAGGTTCTGCGCGCGGTGTTCGCCGGACACAAGCTGCGCATCCACTATGCGGCTGTGGACCAGATCCCGAAGTGGCGCACGGTGGACCCGATCGGCCTGGTCACCGTACGCGACCGGGGCTACTTGTTGGCCATGAGGTCTGGCGCGGACCGCACCTACCGGCTGTCCCGGGTCTTGGCCGCCAAGGAACTCGCCGAACCCGCACAGCGACCAGACCGGGTCGATCTGGACCGGGCCTGGCAGGAACGCAGCACGCGGTTTCGGGCCGGCGGCGACCAAGTCACCGTGCTGGTACGAGTGGACCCGGCGCGGCGGGAGGACCTGGTGGGCACCGCGCTGGCCGTCCGCGCCGAAGAAGCCGACTCAGACGGCTGGCTGCGGCTGGAGGTGACCTTCCAAGATCCGAGGCACGCCGAATGGGCGCTGTGGCAGCTCACCACGGACGCGGAAGCCCTGGCCCCGCAGTGGTTGCGCAACTCCCTGCGTAACCGTGCCGCCGCGATCGCCACCCGCTACTCCGAATTCGGCGATCTCGGCTGTCAGTTCATCCCTTGGGAATAGGGTTGCGGCATGGCGCTGCAACTTGTTCAGGTGAATTTCAAAGCCCGGGACGACTCGGCGCTGGGCCGGTTCTGGGCGGAGGCGCTCGACTGGGGTGTTTCCAGCGAGGAGCCCGGTGCGACCAGCGTCAGGCCCGTGGGTTCCGCCTGGCCGGTCCCCGCCGCGGTCTGCGTCGATGTCATCGCCGTCCCGGACCCCGAAACGGTGAAAGACCGCGCGCACATCGAACTCGCCACCACCTCTGCGGCCCATCACGCGGAGTTGGTCGCGCGCCTGAAGGAGCTCGGCGCGACGCCTGCCGATGTGGGCCAGGGCGACCTCCCATGGACGGTTCTGGCCGACCCGGAGGGCAACGTGTTCTGCGTCCTGGAGCCTCGGGAGATCTACCGGGACACCGGGCCGATCGCCGCGGTGGTCGTCGACTGCGCGGACCCGCGGGCCATGGCACGGTTCTGGGGCGAGGCGATGGACTGGACCCTGCACGAGGTGACCGACGATCATGCGCTGCTGCGCTCCGCCAAGGGGGTCGGCCCGTATCTGGAGTTCCTCCGCACGCCCCACCTGAAGGGGATGTGGAAACGCGTCCATCTCGACCTGCTGCCCTACCCCGTTGACGGTCAGGCGGCGGAGGTGGGCCGGCTTGAGGCCCTCGGCGCGACGCTCGCCGACGTAGGCCAGGGCGACGTCCCGTGGAAGGTTCTGGCCGACCCGGAAGGCAACGAGTTCTGCGTCCTTGGCCCGGCCTGACGCGGAGCCTCCCCGCCTGCTCCGCCACGCCCACGCCACCGGACTCATCGGGACGCTGGATGAGGAGGAGTTCGCCCTGTCGGCGAACAAGACGGGAGCAACGCGCCTGGGATTCAGCGTGATGCTCAAGTACTTCGAGTTCGGGCAGGAGGCGTGCTGCCCGCGGCGGGAGGATGTGCCGCGGGCAGCGGTGAACTTCATGGCGGGGCAGGTAAAGGTCGGCCCGGAGTTGTTCGCCGACTATGACTTCAGCTCGCGGCAGGCGAAGAATCACCGGGGACGGATCCGGGAGTTTCACCGGTTCCGCAAGGTGACAGAGGCCTCGTGCAGCCGGCATGGTCATGACGGGCGACGACGTGGTGCTCATGGCGAGCGTCGCAACAGCAGGAGGCCGGCTAGTGGTGCTCGGTGGGGTGAGGCATCAGAGCGTCGTCATGGTTGTCCCACTCCTCGCCATCAGCGGGGTCAACGACCTGGAGCAGGATCTTCAACAGGTCCTGCGGCACGTCCCGCATGAGGTTGTGCCCGCTGTCCAGCGCGTACGTCCGCCACGAGGGGTCTTCACGCAACCGCCGGTAGAGGGGAGTGAACGGGGATTGGCCGTCCCATTTCGCGGCGTACACGTAGTCCCTGCGGCGGATATGCGCGAGGTCGCCGGTGAGCTGGAGCGGCTGGAGCAGCGAGGCCAGTGGGTGGGGCGTGGCCCGCGGGTCGAAGAAGGGCAGCGGCCGCACCGCGTAGCCGGTCTCCACCACGTCCATGTACCACCGCCGTTCCTGGTCGGAGACGAGGGTCCAGGAGGAGTCGCCGGGCCCCGGCACCATGGCGTCCAGGTACACCAGGGCATCCACCCGTTCGGGTTCGCGGTCGGCGACACCGGTGATCACCATCCCCCCGTAGCTGTGGCCGACCAGCACCGCATCCTGGATGTTTTCAGTGGCTAGCACACTGGTCACGTCCTGGATGTGCGTGTCGAGGTTCACTCCGCCGTGCAGCAGATGGCTGCGCTCGCTGAGCCCGGTCAGCGTCAGCGGGTAGACGGCATGCCCCTGCGCGCGAAGCTCGCCGGTGAGTTCCTGGAAGCACCAGCCGCCGTGGCACATTCCTGGGATGAGCACGAAGTTGCTCATGATCTTTCTCTCTTTCTCTTGTCGGATTTCGTGTCTGGTGGCTCGTGAGGCGCTGCTGGAGAGAACGTCGATCGGATGCGTGGTCTCTGTGTCGGGGGCGCCGATGTCAGGCGTACGTCTCAGCTGTGCGCCGCGCCGGGGCCGGGGCGCGCACGGCCTCCGGCGATGGCGATCGCGGAGGCCGCGGCGCACAGGATCGCGGTCCACGCCAGGGTGGCCTCGGTCGAGGTGTGATCGGCGACCACGCCGGCGATCCATGGCCCGGCGGTCTGCCCTGCCGCGAACACCGTGGTGAAGGCCGCCAGCGTGGCGGTCCAGTCGGCGGGTGGGACGTTGCCCTTGATGAGGGCGGTGATGGCGGCGGGGACGCCCATGAATGTCGCCCCGTAGATGATTGCGGAGGCGAGGATGACCGGTGGCGTGGGTGCTGCCAGTGCCAGCGCCGCTCCGCCGGCCAGGATGGCGAGCAGGGTGGCCAGTGCCCGGGTGGCGGGCCACTCGGTGGTGGGGCGGCTCCACAGCGCGGGCGCCGCAATGACGGCCAGGCCCAGCGCCGTCCAGGTGAGCACCACCTGGACGAGCGGGGCGTGTTGGTCGGCGAGGTAGGCGGACAGGAAAGTGATGTAGGTGATGTACCCGGCGGCGAACAGCAGGTAGGCCAGGGCGGCCCCCCACAGCGGGCGCACGCGGGCCCGGCCGGCCGCGGTGGTATGCGCGTCCTCGCCCGTGCTCGCCGCGCTCCAGCTCGCCACGGTCGCCAGTGCGGCAGCGACGGCCAGGCCGACCCAGGCCAGGCGCCAGTGCTCCGCTAGTGCGGGGATGCTCACACCGCTGACGACGATGCCCAGCCCAGTGCCGGCGAAGTACACGGTGATGGGCGCACCGGAGGCCGCGCGGGCGGCGACGCGCGAGGCGATCACGCCGCCCGCGACGAACACCACCGCTCCCGCCGCCCCGGCCGCGGCCCGCACGGCCAGCAGCGCCAGGTAGGCGTCGCTCGCCGCGGTGGCAGCCAGCGAAGCGGCCGTGAGTGCCATCCCGATGCGGAAAGCGGCGGCGGTGCCCCAGCGGCGCACGACCGCGGCGGTCACCAGCGCGCCGAGGAGGTACCCGAGCCCGTTGGCGGTGCTCATCGCTCCCGCCTCAGCCAGGGTCCAGCGCAGGTCCTCGCGCATGGCCGGCAGGAGCAGGCCGTAGGCGAAGCGTGCGAGCCCGAGTGCCGAGGCGGTGCCGAGCGCCAGCCGACCCGCCTGCCATACCGCCCAGGGCCCCGCCTTCAGCGCCGTCTGCGTCATCGGTCCCATCTCTCGGCGGCAGCATCGCCGCGAGGCGTCTTGTCCCGCGCGTCCGAGACGTTCCGGATTTGCGGTGAGGCGAAAAGGTCTGGCACGGCACTCCAAAGATCGAACCGATCGGTACGAACTCGGATACTAGCAGTAGAACGAACCGACCGGTACGATCTGTGGCATGCCAGTTCCCAAAGGCTCGACGATCGACCCGGAGCGCACCCGAGCGGCCATCCTCGAGACGGCCACCCGGGTGCTGTACGAGCGCGGCCTCGACGGCATCGGCGTTGCCGAGCTGTGCACCCGCATCGGGGTGTCCAAGGAGACGCTCTACCGGCACTTCGGCACCAAGGACGGCCTCGTGGAGGCCATGCTGCAAGCGCGCAGCGAGCGGGTGACGAACTGGCTGGCCGAAGCCGTCGCAGCCGCCGGGGACGCCCCCGGCGACCAACTCGCCGCGGTGTTCGACGCCCTCCAGCGGTGGTACGACGAGCCGGTCTTCCGTGGCTGCGCGATACTGAACGCGGCCGCCCAGCATCACGTCGACGCCGTACGCACTATCACCGCGCGCCACCTGGGCCGCTACCTCGAGCTTCTGACCGGCATCGCCGGCCGTGCCGGAGCCGTCGATCCGCCCCTCCTGGGACGACAACTGCTCATGCTGGTCGAGGGGGCGACCGTCGTCGCCGCGCATCACGACACAGCCGGCGCGGGCGAGGCCGCCCGCCAGGCCGCGCTCACCCTGCTGTCCGCCGCCGCTCGCACCGGCCTTCAGGACTGACGCACCGGATCGGCGGTCTGCGGTGACTCGGCACCCGGACCCACGAAATGACGGATGCGCAGGTCAGCAGCCCACCTTCCAAGCCGTGGATGATCCTCGAGGTGGCGCAGCCGGTAGTGGGCTTGAGCTATCAGGTGCTCGATGCCGTGGATGGCGGATGGCCCGTCGTCGGCGACGAGCTTGGTCGGCAGCGCGGTGAGGCGCCGCCGTTCGGGTGTGGTGAGGGCACCAGTGAGCCGGGCGTCGCGGTCGGCGACGGTGTGGCGCATGCCGTCCAGGGTGGTACGGCTCGCCTCGGTCAGGGACAGCGGGTAGGCGCGGCGGCTGGCCGGGTTGCGGGTGCGGATGACATGGCCCGCCTCCTGGAGCCGATCGGGCAGCCTGGCCAAGGGCGTGCGGTTGATGCCGAGCCGGTGGGCGAGATCCTGCTGTGAGGGGGCGTCCTCGTCGGCAGGGATGTCGAGCACCACGAACTCGCGCGACTATGGTCCGTCCTGCACGGCATGAGCGGTGAACGCGCGGCGCATCAGGTGGCCGGTGGTCGCATGCGGCGCGTCGTCGACGACGTTCCTCACCTGGCCGGGTACGAGCCTCACCTCCTGACGTGATGCCGGCCGCCAAATGGTTCTTTCAGTGACGGTTGCGATGATATTAGTTGGATAGTTGACGGTTGGGGCATGCAGCTCTAGAGTCCGACATGCAACTCATCGAAGGACATAGTGATCATGCATACTGTCGCCGTCATCGACTCCTGCCTCGCCTGCACAGAGACCGGGCAGGGGGAGTCGCCAGTGGTGTTCCCGCACGGCGGCCCCACCTCGTCCTGCCTTACGAGCTCACCGAGATCTTCACTCCGGCCGCAGGACAGCCGGGCCGCGCGCAAATCCATGTCGAGGCTCACCTCGCAGCTCGTCATCACCCGTCGTCCGAACATTTGGGCGCCGAATGAATCCCCCTGGAGTTAAGACCATGATCAAGCCGTTTCGCATCGACGTCCCCCAGGCCGACCTCGACGACCTGACCGACCGGCTCTCCCGCACCCGTTGGCCCAACGAGGTCGCCGACGCCGGGTGGGACTACGGCTTCCCGCTGGCGCGGCTCAAGGAACTGGCCGAATACTGGCGCACCGGCTACGACTGGCGCGAGCACGAGGCCAAGCTCAACGAGCTTCCGCACTTCACCACCGAGATCGACGGCCAGAACATCCACTTCGTCCACGTCCGGTCTTCGAAACCGGACGCGCTCGCGCTGATCCTCACCCACGGCTGGCCCGGTTCGTTCCTGGAGTTCCTCGACGTGATCGAGCCGCTGTCGCGCGACTTCCACCTGGTGATTCCGTCCATCCCGGGTTACGGCTTCTCCGGGCCGACCCACGAGCGCGGCTGGGGCATCGTCCGGGTCGCGCGGGCCTGGGCTGAGCTGATGCGCCGTCTCGGGTACGAGCGCTATGGCGCGCAGGGTGGCGACTTCGGCTCGGGCATCTCAACGGCGCTCGGCACGGTGGCACCCGAGCAGGTCGTCGGGGTGCACGTCAACTACCTGCCGACCGCGCCGGTCCCGGACGCCGACATTGAACTGTCCGAAACGGATGAAGCCCGGCTGGACAAGATCAGGCAGCTGATGGCGAATCGTCCGCCGTACCAGGCTCTGCAGGCCACCACCCCGCAGACCGTCGGCTACGCGCTGACCGACTCGCCGGTCGGCCAGCTGGCCTGGATCGCCGAGCGCTTCGCACAGTGGACGGACCCTCGCTCGCACATCAGCGACGAGCGGATGCTCACCGACATCTCGCTGTACTGGCTGACCGCCACCGCGGCTTCCTCGGCGCGGCTGCACCGCGAGGCTCCGCGGCGGATCGAGCCATGCCCGGTACCGGTCGGCGTGGCGGTGTTCGCGCACGACATCACGCAGTCGGTGCGACCGCTGGCCGAGCGGCTGTACGACATCAGGCACTGGTCGGAGTTCGAGCGCGGCGGCCACTTCGCCGCGATGGAGGTGCCAGAGCTGCTCGCCGAGGACGTCCGGGACTTCTTCCTTACCCACATCAAGTACGACTAGCGGGTCGCCACCCGCTAGGAGACTCCGACAAGCGGCCGGCCCGTCGCTCAGCTACCCGTCGGCGGCGTGATGTGGCGGAGAAAGGCCTCGGCGATGGTTCTGAGCCGGTCGGTGCGCCAGACCAGGGCGTAGTCGAACGTGGCATTGCCTCCCACGGGGATGCAGATCAAGCCGGGACGCGGGTAGAAGTTCGACGTTTGGGCGCCGACGAGGGCGACGCCGTGGCCCGAGGTGACGTAGGCGAGGATCTCTCGGAAACCGGGCAGGGAGACGGTGAGACGGTCGGGCAACCGAGCGGGCGGTGTTCGTGCTGCGCGAGGTGTTCGATCTGGACTACGACGAGATCGCCGAAGCCGTCGACAAGAGCCTGAACGCGGTACGCCAGATCGCCCACCGGGCGCGGGCACATGTCGCCGCCCGCCGACCCCGCGGCATCGCCTCCCCGGCCGAGACCCAAGCCGCGCTCCAGGCCTTCCAACGCGCGGTCGAAACCGGCGAGCTGCAGAGCCTGCTCGACGTCCTCGCACCGGACGTCGTCGCCCTGAGCGACGGCGGCGGAATCAAACATGCCCTGCTTCAGCCCATCGTGGGGGCCGGCACGGTGGCTCGCCTGCTGGCCGTCGGCTGGTGGAGGCGCGACGCAGAACGGTCGGTCGAGCTGGTACAGATCAAAGGCGTGGTGAAACACCGGGATCGCGCCGTCACCGGAGACCGCGATCCCGGCAGGCCGTCAGGGACTTCAAGTCTGTGCTGATCTCCGGGAGCGAGCGCAGCTGCTCCAAATCCTCCTCGGAGAACGTCTTCTCCGACAACGCATCACCCAACGTAGCGGCAGTGATCATCAACCCGCCGCAGGCGACCAGATGCCTCCGTTGCCGCAGGTCGGAGGCTACTTTGTTGGAAATTTCCGCATTGCCACTGGGATCCTGCGGGGCTTGCGCCTTCACTATTCAGTGTTACTATGTACTAGTAGTCAGTATAATTGAGTAGCCGAAGGATGGTCCATGGGCAAGCAGGTGACGGAGATGCTCAAAGGAACGCTGGAGGGCATCGTCCTGGCGATCCTGTCCGGCCGGCCCGCGTACGGCTACGAGATCACGGCGTGGCTGCGGGATCAGGGCTTCTCCGACATCGCCGAGGGCACGGTCTACGCGCTACTGGTCAGGGTCGAGCGGCGCGGCCTCGTCGACGTGGAGAAGGTCCCGTCCGAGAAGGGGCCGCCGCGCAAGGTGTATTCCCTGAACGCGCGCGGACGGGAGTATCTCGAAGAGTTCTGGAGGACCTGGAGCTTCCTCACGGAACGGCTCGAACAGCTCCGCGAAGGAGGTAAGTAGACATGGCCACAGAGCCGGCCGAGCCGAAGAGGCGCTACCTGCAGTACCTGGAGGTGGTCACCGGGCCGCTCGAGGACAAGAGGCGCTGGCGGCAGTACAAGGCGCGGATCAGAGCGCTTCCCGAGAACTATCGCACGGCAGTCGAAGCGCTGGAGCGGTACCTGATGCACTTCGGGCCGGGGGACGGCGCCGACGCGGCTTCGATGTTCGAAGACCTTGCCGATCTGTTCGAGCAGAGCGCGGCGGATGGAACCCCGATCCGCGAGATCTTCGGGGAGGACCCCGTGGAGTTCGTCGAGGCGTTTGTGCAGAACTACTCCGTGGGGCGGTACATCAGCCGGGAGCGGGCACGGTTCACCAGCGCCATCGAGCGCGCCGCCGGCGAAGACACCGGAAGAGAAGAAAGGACCGTCTGATGACGACACGGCAAGCCCAGGCGATCCATGTGCAGGGTCTGGAGAAGTCGTACAAGGAGCTGCGGGTGCTGCGCGGCGTGGACTTCGACGTGGCGCGGGGCAGCATCTTCGCCCTGCTCGGCTCGAACGGGGCGGGCAAGACCACGGTCGTGAGAATCCTGTCCACGCTGCTCAAGGCGGACGCGGGGACGGCCGGCGTCAACGGCTTCGATGTCGCCACGCAGGCTGCGGACGTGCGGGAGTCCATCAGCCTCACCGGACAGTTCGCCGCCGTCGATGAGATTCTCAGCGGGCGGGAGAACCTCGTGCTGGTCGCCCGGCTGCGGCACCTCAAGGATCCCGGCAGGATCGCCGATGACCTGCTGAGACGTTTCTCGCTGACCGACGCGGGCGCGCGCAGGGTGTCGACGTATTCGGGCGGCATGCGCCGCCGCCTGGACATCGCGATGAGCCTCATCGGCAATCCGCCGGTCATCTTCCTCGACGAGCCGACGACCGGCCTGGACCCCCAGGCGCGCATCGAGGTGTGGCAGGCCGTCAGGGAACTCGCCGAGCACGGTACGACGGTGCTGCTCACGACGCAGTATCTGGACGAGGCCGAACACCTCGCCGACCGGATCGCGATCCTGCACGAGGGCCGGATCATCGTGAACGGCACCCTGGCCGAGCTCAAGCGGCTGCTGCCGCCCGCCAAGGTCGAATACGTCGAGAAGCAGCCGACCCTCGAGGACGTCTTCCTCACCCTCGTCGGCGCCGGCCATGACCGCGGCGTCGGCACGGACGCGTAAGGAACAGCGATGACCAAGCATTTCTTCGGCGACACCGCCGTCCTGCTGGGACGATCCCTGCGCCACATCACGCGCAGCGTGGACACCATCGTCACGACCGCGATCACGCCGATCGCCATGCTGCTGTTGTTCGTCTACGTGTTCGGCGGCGCGATCAACACGGGGCCGGTTTCGTATGTGAACTACCTGCTGCCCGGCATTCTGCTCATCACGGTTGCCTCGGGCATCGCCTACACCGCCTTCCGGCTGTTCCTGGACATGAAGAGCGGCATTTTCGAGCGCTTGCAGTCCATGCCGATCGCACGGTCGTCCGTGCTGTGGGCGCACGTGCTGACCTCGCTGGTCGCCAACCTGATCTCGCTCGTGGTCGTCGTGCTCGTCGCCCTGCTCATGGGTTTCCGCTCGGGGGCGGGAGTGCCGGCGTGGCTCGCGGTCGCCGGCATGCTGATCCTGTTCACCCTGGCGTTGACGTGGCTCGCCGTCATCGCCGGTCTGTCCGCGAAGTCCGTGGACGGCGCGAGCGCGTTCTCCTACCCGCTCATCTTCCTGCCCTTCCTCAGCTCGGCATTCGTGCCCACCGACACCATGCCCGGCCCGGTGCGCGCCTTCGCCGAGCACCAGCCGGTGACCTCCATCGTCAACGCCATCCGCGACCTGTACACCCAGCAGCCGGTCGGCACCGACATCTGGATCGCCCTGGCCTGGTGTGCCGGCATCCTCATCGTCGCCTACGCCTTCGCCATGAACACCTACCGCCGCAAGATCTCCTAGGGCCGTGTTGATCGAGTCTTTCTTGATCCAGATCAGCGTGGCGGAGAGGCAGATCGCGGCGCGGTAGTTGCGCATCGCGATTCCGTGCCATCTCTTGAGAGGGTTGAAGCACCGTTCGACGACGTTGCGACCGCGGTACCGCCGTTTGCGCTCCTCACCGAAGTCGATCGGGCGGCCACGCTTCTTCTCGCGGCGCAGCGATCAGCGCTGATCACCTGCCTGAATGCACTTCCTGTGGCTGACAGGAATTCTGAGTGCAACGCAGCTTTCGAACCGCGCCAAACACGTACTGTCGCGACTTCATCCCAGGTCGATGAGAGGAATGACCATGGAACACACCATCACCACGCTGCCGGCCGCGCGTCAGCCCGGCTGCCCCTTCGACCCGCCCAAGGAGCTGATCCAGGCCCGCGAGCACGGCCCGATCAGCCGCTTCCCCTTCCCCGACGGACACGAGGGCCGGCTGGTCACCGGCTACGACCTGGTCCGGGCGGTCCTGGCCGACCCTCGGTTCAGCTCACGCAAGGAGCTCATGCGCCACCACCCGCTGGTCGACCTCGGCGAGATCGAGGTGCCTCCGGCGCCGCCCGGCGAGTTCCTCCTCATGGACGAGCCGCAGCACGGGCGCTATCGGAAACCGCTGGTGGGCAAGTTCACCGTACGGCGGATGCGACAGCTCACCGAGCGCGTCGAGCAGGTCACCGCCGAGCACCTGGACGCGATGGAGGAGGCCGGGCCGTCGGCGGACCTGGTGACCGCGTTCGCCAAGCCCATCCCCTCCATCATCATCTGTGAGCTGCTGGGCGTGCCGTACGAGGACCGGGGCTTCTTCCAGGAGCACATCGACAAGTTCCTCGGCGGGGAGGTCGGCGACGAGGAACTGATCGCGGCCTACACCGCGACCCAGAACTACCTCGCGGAGCTGGTGGCCGCCAAGCGCGCCAACCCCACCGACGACGTGCTCAGCGACCTGCTCGACAGCGACCTGACCGACGAGGAACTGCAGGGGATGGCCCTGATCCTGCTGTCGGCCGGGTTCGACACCACCGCGAACATGCTGGCGCTGGGCACCTTCGCGCTGCTGCAGAACCCGGAGCAGCTGGCCGCGCTGCGCACCGAGCCCGCGCTCACCGACGGGGCCGTGGAGGAGCTGCTGCGGTATCTGAGCGTCGCCAAGCAGTTCCCGAGGGTCGCACTGGAGGACGTCGAGCTGGGCGGCCAGACCATCAAGGCCGGCTCGACGGTCATCCTGTCGTACGCCACCGCCAACCGCGACCCCGAGCGCTTCACCGACCCCCACGTGCTCGACCTGCGCAGGCAGGAGGGCGGGCACCTGGCCTTCGGCCACGGCATCCACCAGTGCCTGGGTCAGCAGCTGGCCCGCGTCGAGATGCGGGTCGCCTTCCCCGCGCTGCTCACCCGCTTTCCCACGCTACGGCTGGCCGTACCCGCCGAAGAGGTTGCCCTGCGCCTGGAGACCGCGGACATCTACGGAGTCAAGAGCCTCCCGGTCACCTGGGACGTGGCATCTTGAGTACCAAGAACAACAGGGTCCGGATGCCGCGGGTCTTCCGGCGAGTGGGGGTCACGGCGCTGGCCGGAGTGGCCACACCCGGGGTGGCCACCGCGGCGGCGAAGCCGACGATCGAAATCTCCGGCGGGCTGACGCAGCCGGCCTTCTCGTACAAAGACGCCATCCGCGAGTACGTCCAGGTGCAGTCGCCGGTCGACAGCGACGGCAAGAAGGATCTGGTCCGGGTGGACATCATCCGGCCGAAAGAGACCAGTTCCGAGCTCAAGGTGCCAACCTGGGCGTATTGCTCGTCGACTACGGCCAGGACACCCGCATCCACGGCGTCGACCTCTCCGGGGGCAAGGCCTCAAGTTCAGACGGCAAAGACTGCGTCGGCGAGAGGACGGCCGATGACGACGGCTGCTATCGCAGGGCCGCCGACAACACGGTGACATCCGGCTTCCATTCCAGAAGGTCGTTAGGCCACGTTAGGCAAGCATGTGTCGGCGAGACGTCGAGACCTTCAAGGCCGCTACTCGTCGATCCAGCCGTTCTCAACTGCCCACTCGTGCGTCATGGCTTCGGCCGCGGGCAGCGTGAGGAACGAAACGGCATACAGAACAACGAGGAGCCCGATCGGAACGGCCCAAGCGCGAGGACGGGTTTCCGGCGGACCGGCCCCATTTTGTCCAGCGTTGGCAGGGCGGTCCCGACGGAGCCCCGTCTCCGGGAGCCGACGGTCGGCAGGCCTCAGCACCCACGACGCGATGGCGCACGTCCCGAACATCAGCGGCACCCCCCACGTCTGAAGCCCGTCGCCGACTATCAGATGCGACGCCACGGCACTCGACCACAGGAAAAAGGCACCCGCGTACGCCCATTCCTTGATCAGCGGGAGTCTGGGCGCGATGATCGCGACGGCCGCACCAGCCTGCCACACGCCTAGAATGTAGGCGAAGTAGTGCGGGTATCCCAGGTGGCGCAACTGGACTTCCACCCATTCGATCGGTAGAAGGTTCCACACCGATCCAGCAGTCAACTCGAAGACGATTACAAACGTGGTGGCCCAAAAGGCGAGAGGGCGGATCCGGCTCCAGTTCCAGCCGCTTCGTGCGACGGTGGTCGGCTTCTCGTCCGTCGCGTGCTGGAACGTTTTGGTCGTTTGAGTTTGCGTCTCAGCCTCCTCGTCAAATCGATCTGGCATGTTCATGAGATTCTCCTTGCGTTGTGAGCGGCTTCGGTTCGAAGCCGCAGGTGGCGATTGGCGATTCCACAATGGAGTGGCCGGCCGGGGCCGAGGGCGAAGCCAATCTGGCGGACCAGGCTGGTGGGGCGCCCACGATGCCCCACGGTGCGGTGGTGCGCCGTCCGATGCATGGAGCCGGCTCGGCATGCCTTCGGCGAGGGTGAATCGCACGGTCACGACGACGTCCGCCTCAGGTGCCCGTACACGTCGACCGGGGCACGCCGAACAGGTCGGCGATCTGCTGGACAGTCGTCTCGGGGGTGTCGTAGAGCTGTTAGGCGGGCGGCCGTCCGCTCACCAGGTCACCGCCAGCGAGTTCAAGCCGTACACGATGCTGAAGACCCGGAAGTCCACCTGCTCGTACGGGTCGGCCAGGGCGAGGCCGGGGAAGCGGCGCAGCAGTGCCGGGAAGGCGATGCGCATCTCCATCCGCGCCAGCGGCGCCCCGAGGCAGTGGTGCACACCATGGCCGAAGGCGGCGTGACCGGCGGCTCCCCGGGTGATGTCGAGGGTCTCGGGATCGTCGACGAAGGCAGGGTCGCGGTTGGCGGCGGGAAGCGAGCAGATCACGAGTGATCCCGCGGGGATGGTGTGCCCGGCGATCTCCACGTCCGTCGTGGTCGTGCGCGGCGGCAGCGACTGCACGATGGACAGCCAGCGCAAGAGCTCCTCGACGGCGGGCTCGATCAGCGCCGGATCGTCGCGGATCATGGCGAGCTGGTCCGGGTGCCGCAGCAGGGCCAGGGTGCCCATGCCGAGCATGTTCGAGGTCGTCTCATGCCCGGCCAGCAGCAGAAGCCCCGCGATGCCGATCAGCTCGTCGGTACTGAGATCGTGGCCGTGCTCGCGCACCAGCATGCCGAGCATGTCCTGGCCCGGGTCCGCCTGGGCGCGGGCCACCAGGTCGGCCATGTAGGCGCGGTCCTCCCGCTGTGCCGCGTTCCGCTGCTCCATCGGCAACGACACATCCAGCAGACGAGCGGAACGATCCTGGAAGGCGGCGCGGTCGGTGTACGGCACGCCCAGCAGCTCGCAGATCACCAGCGACGGCACCGGCAGCGCGAAGCGCGCCACCAGATCGGCCGGCTTGCCGGCCCGCTCCAGATCGTCCAGAGCCGTCTGGACGATCTCGGTGATCCGCGGCTCGAGCCTGCGCATCCGGCGTACCGTGAACTCCGGGGTGAGCATCCGGCGCAGCCGCGTGTGCTCGGGCGGGTCGAATCCGATCAGCTGCCCGGCCTGCATCTTGGCCAGTTCGTCGGCGTTCATCTGCCCGGATCCCGGGAACGGTGTCAGGGCGCTGCTGAACCGGGCCGGATCCGACAGCACCTGGCGAACGTCCTCATAGCGGCAGATCACGTACGCGGGCGCGCCGAACGGCGTCTTCACCTGTACCACACCCTCGCTGTGGCGAGCCCGGGCCAGTTCCTCGACCGGGTCGAGCCCGTTCCGCCGCATGTGTAGCGGCAATTCCAGCGCTTTCGTCATCATCTGTCCATCCATCCTGTGATCGTGTGAGACCGTCTGCACTACCAGGTAAGTCTGCAAAGGCGACTGAACATTGAGCGTCGTGTGTGGTGCCACCGGCCTGCGGCGATACCTGTCCATCGCGGGTGGGGGCATCGGCGAAACCCTTTGACCTCGGGCAAGGCGCGCTCGAAACCAAGCGTGTCCGCGCTAGCTAAGATCATCTTCTGTCGCTCGGGCGCCACGTGCTGTTCCTGAGTCGCCGAGTGCTGCGGCCCCACCGGTCCACGGCCGGAGCTTGTCGGGGTTGCGTACCGCCCAGATGTGCTTGATCCGGTCGCCTGCGATGTCGAACGCGTACACCGACACGGTGACGCCATCGTGCTGAGCGATCAGGCCGGGCTGGCCGTTGACCGTACGCTCCAGGATCGTCAGGTTGCGTAGCCTGTCGGCGAGATTGAGCAGTGAGCGCACGATCTGCTCGGCGCCTTCGATCGGGCGGAGTAGGGCGCCGACGACGCCGCCGCCGTCGGCGGTCGCCGTGGCGTCGGGGTCGAGGAGGCCGATGAGGGCGTTGATGTCCTTGGCTTCCCATGCCTGTTTGAAGTCCCTGACGATGCCGGCCTGCTGGGATGCCGGAGCCGCGGGAGCCCGCGACGCGTGAATGCGGCGGCGGGCCGAGGAGGCCAGCTGGCGGCAGGCCGCGGGGGTGCGGCCGACGATCTCGGCCACTTCGGCGAAGGGGTAGCGGAAGACGTCGTGCAGGATGAACGCGACGCGCTCGGCCGGGGTCATCGATTCGAGCACGACGAGGAAGGCCATGTTGATCGACTCATCCAGGGTGACCCGGTCGGCCGGGTCGACGCTGATGCTGTCCGGGCGCCCGGTGATCCACTCCCTAGGTTCGGGCAGCGGCTCGGGGATCCACTCGCCCACGTAGGTCTCTCGCCGGGCTCGTGCCGAGGAGAGCACGTTGAGGCAGAGGCGGCCGGCGACCTTGGTCAGCCAGGCGCCGGGGGATGTGATGGCGTCCTGCTGTTGCCGGGACATGGCGTACCAGCGGGCGTAGGTCTCCTGGACGACATCCTCGGCATCGGCCAGGGAGCCGAGGAGCCGGTAGGCGAGATTGGTCAGCTGGCGCCGTTCGTTCATGATCGCGCTCAGGCCCGGATCCGGCCGGCCGTGTCCTGGCTCGGATGGGGTGGTCATGGTGTCCTGGCCATCGTGTCACTGACTCCCTTGGTCGGGTCTGCCCTCACCAGTTCGACAAGACAGCGCAGTGAACTGTGAGGTTGGCGCGTCGCCTCACATGCCGCCTCACATTCCGAGGTCTTGTGTTGTCGGACTGGTGAGACACCATCCAGCACGCGGGTAGCCGCCCCCGGCGGGTATGCGGATCGCCGTCGAGAACCCCGTGTCGGAACACGGCATCGTCCCCGCGCCGGCCACTTCGTGTTGAAGGACCACCCCCAATCGAGAAGGGAAACGTTGTCATGTCCATGCCCGAACACCACACACCCCACAAGGTCGTCGTCATCGGTGGCGGTTATGCCGGAACACTCGCGGCCAACCATCTGCGGATGCGCGCCGACGTCGACATCACGCTGGTCAATCCCCGCCCGGAGTTCGTCGACCGAATCCGGCTGCACCAGTTCGTGGCCGGCACCGGCGAGGCCACGGTGGACTACGGCACGCTGCTGGGCGAGGACATCCAGTTGGTGGTCGGCAGCGCCACACGCATCGACACCACCGCCCGCACGGTGCGGCTGGCGTCGGGCTGCGCGCTGGACTACGACTACGTCATCTACGCGGTCGGCAGCACCGCAGCGATACCGTTGTCGGTGCCCGGCGCGGCCGAATTCGCTGTCTCCATCGCCGAATTCGAGTCTGCGCAGCGGCTGCGCGCCAAGCTTGACGAGTTGCCTCCCGATGCTCCGGTCACCGTGGTCGGCGCCGGGTTGACCGGCATCGAGACGGCCGCCGAACTGGCCGAACAAGGACGCACGGTCACGCTGGTGTGTGGCGGAATCCTGGCGCCCTCAGTGAGTGCGCCGGGTCGCCGATACGTCGCCAAGTGGCTGTCCCGGCACGGTGTCGCCGTGCTCGAGGCCAATGAGGTGACCGAGGTCCGGCCGGACACGGTCGTCTTCGCCGACGGTGCGGTGCGTGCGAGCGCACTGACCATCTGGGCGGCAGGTTTCGGCGTGCCGGGGTTGGCGGCCGCGAGCGGGTTGCGCACCGACGAGCTCGGCCGGCTGCTCACCGACGAGACGCTGACCAGCGTCGACGATGACCGCATCGTCGCGGCCGGCGACGCCGCCGCACCGTCGGGCCAGCCGCTGCGGATGAGCTGCCAGGCCGCCGCGCCGCTGGGGGCGCAGGCCGCCAACACGGTGCTGAGCCGCGTTGCGGGGACCGAACCGGCGGTGATCAACCTGGCCCTCACGGGGTCGTGCGTCAGCCTCGGCCGGCGCGCCGCCATGCGACAGCTCGCCCGCAAAGACGACACCTCGGTGAACGTCTACGTCGGCGGCCGCATTGGCGCGGCATACAAGGAGCTAACTTGCAAGCTCGGGGTGTGGAAGATTCGCCGCGAGGCCCGCAAGCCGGGCTCCCTGCTCTGGCCCAAGGGCGGGCCGCGTCCTGAGCAGCCGACCGCCGCCACACGGGTGGTCACGTCCCCGTGACTACCGACGAGCATGCCGAGCGGTTCACCCTGTTGCGTCCGCTGTTGTTCACGATCGTCTACGAAATAGTCGAAGGACGTCGGCCAGGGGGACCCGGATCGTGAACGCGCGATCGGAGGGTGGCGGTCCGTCCAGGGAAGCAGCGTCAAAGCGGCGGCTTCGTCGGTGGTCAGCCTGGTGGCCCGGGCGAAGTCGCCGATGTCGAGGTCGAGTAGGAGTCGACGACTGATGAACGTGGAGGTGCCGCAGGCGCATCCGGTCAGCCGGGCGAGTTGAAGAGGAATGATGCGTAACCGGTAGGACAGTCTGAGGAGATATCCGGCCAGGGACTCGCCCGATAGCCCGATAGTTCCCTACCTGGTTCCAACTAGCGTGATCCGGCTCGCTTCTTGAGGGGCTCCACCCCGAGGAGGGCTGCCGTCTTGGTGTAGAGGATGCGGGCGAGGGTGTCGTCCAGGGCGAGGCGCGAAGGGGCGTCTGGCTGGGACTTGCTGAAGAAGCCGCCGCTGGGGTGCGGAGCGGACGAGGCGGTGGCGAGCCAGACGGGGGTCTGCACACCTTCGTCCGGGGTGATGGCGAACGGACGGAACAGTGGGGCGGTCAGCCGCATCAGGCCGCCGGCGTTGCTGTTGATCGCGGTTCCCTTCACCATGCCGGGATTGGCGTTGTAGATGCTCATACTGTCGGGCAGGCGGTGTGCGAGCTCTCGAGTGGCCAGGAGGCTGACGAGCTTGCTCGTCGCGTAGACGTTGATCTGGTTGTAGAAGCGGCTGTTCCACGCCCTCCCCGCGACATCCGGATCCTTGACGTCGAGCTTGCCGCGCTTTTCCACGAACGTGGACATGTTGATGATCCGCGCTTCGGGGGTGAGCGCTCCTGCGGCCAGGAGGGCGTGGGTAAGCAGGAACGGGGCGTGGTGATTGATCGCGTAGGTGCGTTCGACACCGTCCGCCGTCTGCTCGTACCGGGGGAAGGCCGCCCCTGCATTGTTGATGAGGACGTCCACCGGGACGGTGTCGGCAGCCAATTTCGATGCGAGGGCGCGTACCTGCGACCACTGTTCCAGGTCGGCGATATACGTCCTCGGCGGGGCCGCGTCACTGCCCGCAGGGGTCAGGCCGCGCAAGCTGTCGGCGGCGGCCTTGGTGCGCGCCGCGTCCCGGCCGACGAGGACGACGGTCTGCCCGGCCTTGATCAGGTGGCGTGCCGTCACCAGGCCCAGGCCGGAGCCTCCGCCGGTGATGACTGCGGTCTTGCTGCTCATTGCTGTTCCTTTTCGTGGTTGTCCTTGACGGTGGCGGGCTCACCTGTCGACTGAGTGCCGTCGACCACCTCGCGGAGAAGCGCGTGCAGGCGCAGCCTGCTCTCGCGGTCGAGGCGGGCGAAGGGTGAGTGCTCAGTGGTGTGCTGGATGACGCGATCACGCAGCGTGCACCCCTCGGGGGTGAGCTGGATGACTTTCGCGCGGCGATCGGTGGGGTGGGGCACGCGGCGGACCAGGCCGCGCTTCTCGAGCCGGTCGATCATCGACGTGGCGGTCGAGGCGTCGCACTGCAAGCGGTCGGCCAGGCGGCGCGCGGTCATCTCCTGCTCGCGGCTCAGCCTCCACAGCACATCGGTCTGGGTGTCGGTCAGCCCCGCTTCGCGGGCCAGCTCCTTGAGCTCGGCGTGCACCTGGGTGCGGATCGCAAACAGGTAGTCGATGAGCTCTTCGTTCAGCCGCAGGTCATCCATAACCGCCACAGTACATGGAGATTCCAATTATTGGAATTTCCATGTATTTGCGTCGCAACGGCCCCGGGCAGCGCGGAGACGATGCGCCAGCCGGCGCCGAGTGCCCGCACCACACTGACGCGATACACGAGGCGGGCCACGGCCGCCACCAGCACGGCCAGGACCACGACCGGTGAGAACACGAGCACCGTGGGCAGTACCGGGACCCAGAGCCGGATGCGAGTTTGACCCGTACGGTCACCGACTTCGGACAATGCCTGCTGTGCGGTGATCTCGCCGCGGCGCAACCGATCGATGATGTCGGCCCGCCGCCCCGCCCGTCACGGCCCCACCGCCGCGCTCGCCGTCGATCTGGCAGACCCGCACCGCCCACCTCCTCCCCAGACTGCTCGCCGGCCGCAGCGAAGGACCGGTGTTCCTCACCGAGCGACGTGCCCGCGTCGCCCTGGCCGCCGGCATCGCCTGAGCAGGCCAGGACCCGCCCGGCCTGCTGCTGGTGACGGCGACTGGCGTCATCGGCGCCGTCACCAGCAGCGCCATGTGGTGGAACCGCGCCGACCACACGCGCTGGCCGTACCCGCAGCGCTTACCGGCTGCCGCGCCGGTCACTCCGGCGGACCCGCGGCGGCGGTTTCCAGCTGCGATGGCTTCGGGAGGCCGCCGTGGGCACGATCCGCCCGGCAGGTCCGCGGCGGCGCCAGGGCGCCCGGGTTTCAGGGCGAGGCAAACGGTGGAGGAAGTGGTTGAGCAACCGTTTCACCGATGCGGCCGGCCCCGGGCTCGCGCGAGTCCCCACGCGCGGAAAGGTGTCCACCCATGCAGGAACAACCCTCCAGTACTTCCCCGGACACCTCCAGTGGACCCGCGAAACCCGAAACCGCACCCGGGCTCGGGCGGGACTTCAACCGGTTCTGGATCGGGAGCCTGTTCAGCAACCTCGCCGACGGCATGATGATCATCGCCCTGCCCCTGGTTGCGGCGCTGCTCACCAACGACCCGCTCATGGTGTCCGGGCTGTTCGCGGCCCGCTTCCTGCCCTGGCTGCTGTTCGGCCTGGTCTCCGGGGTGATCGCCGACCGCGTCGATCGAGGTCGGCTCATGGTGGCGGCCAACCTGGTCCGCGCGGGCGCCCTGATCGCTCTGGCCACGCTCATCGCCACCGGCCACGCGGGCATCTGGGTGCTGTACGCGGTCATGTTCACCGTCATGACCTGTGAAGTGTTCTACGACATCGCCGGACGGGCGATGCTCCCCGACATCGCACCCGCCGGGACCATCGACCGCGCCAACGGACGGCTGGAAGGCGGCAAGACCGTCACCCAGGACTTCGCCGGCGGTCCCCTGGCTGGGTTCCTGTTCGTCGTGGCGGCCGTCCTGCCCCTGGCGGTCAACAGCGCCGCCTACCTGCTGGGCGCCCTGGTGCTGCTGGGACTGCCCATGGCCGTGCGCAGGCCCAAGAACACCATCGGCGAGGACACGAAGACGGGTGTTCGCCCCTCACCCCTGGCCGACCTGCGCGACGGCGTCTCCTTCGTCTTTCGCGGCAGTTCCCTGGGGCCCATCCTGCTCTTCAGCGTTGCGCTGAACGCCTCCTTCATGGGGTTGAGCGCGGTCATGGTGCTGTTGGCCCGGGACCACTTCGGCGTGCCGCCCTCCCTGTACGGGGTGTTCGTCGGCTCGTCGGCCGCCGGTGCCCTCCTCGGTGCCGCCGCCGCGGGAGGGATGGTCGCCCGGCTCGGCCGCTTCCGCCTGGAAGTGGTGCTGTTCACCGTCACGGGGTTGTGCTTCCTCGGCTTCGGCCTGGCACCCAACGCCTACATCGCCGTCGCGGCCTGGGTGGTCCTGGGCTTCGCGATCACCGCGTCCAACATCGTCATGCTCGGGGCCATTCAGCTGATCGTGCCGGGCCACCAGATGGGCCGGGTGATGTCGATGGTCGCGGTGTCGGCGACGGGCTTCGGGCCGGTGGCCGCACTCCTGGCCGGGCTGCTGGGTCGTGTGGAGCTGTACTACGTTCCGATCGCCTCCGGTGTGCTTCTGCTGGTCTCTCTGGTGTTGGCGAGCCCCGCCCTGCGCAGCGTGGTCACCGATGCCGACCGGATCGAAGCGGCGCAGATCGCCGGGCAGGAGCACAACCAGTCGCATTACGCCACGGGGTAGGAGGACTCGTCCTTCCTCCGGAAGTTCAAACGAGTGGGCTTGTCGTATTCGCGCGTAGGCGCATCTGAGGGCAGGAGAGCCCTCCGAGGGGGAGTTTCCGGACACCTCTACGCGGGCGCGCGCAGAGGGGGGCGGCGTAGTACTTGCCGAAAATCGGGCGGTGATGGCCGTTTCGGTTGGTCAGGTGTTCGCCTGATCGGCTGCGAACGTGGTGTGGGCCTGTTCGATCGTGTCCGGGTGCCGCTGGCGCCTGTCGTGCTCGGCGAGTGCTCGGTAGATGCTGGCCAGGCTCGGGTTTTGTCCCTTGCGTTTGCCGGTGGGGATGATCAGGTCGCCTCGGATGTCCTGCACCGACTCGCCGTTGGCACGACGTCGGAGCACGGTGTGCAGCATGTCGTCGGTGATGACTGGTGGGCGTCCGCCGTGGTTGCCCTTGCGGGCGGCGGCATTCAGGCCTTCGAGGGTGGCTTCGCGGATGTTCTCGCGTTCGGTTTCGGCCATCGCGGCGAAGAACGCGAACAGGATGCGGCCGGTTCCGCTGGGGTCGTAGATGCCGGGCAGCGGTCCGGCGAGCATTTCCAGGGCGATGCCGTGGGCGGTGAGGTGGTCGGCGAGCGCGGTCAGCTCGGCGGAGTCGCGGCCCAGCCGCTTCATCTCGTAGACGGTGAGGATGACGCGGCAGTGTGGTGCGTGGGCCTTGATCTGGCGGCACATCTCCAGCGCGGCCTCGAACTTTGGCCGCACCCGGACGCGGGTGGAGACCTTCTCGGCGAAGATCTTGTCGTGGCTGATGCCGTGCGCTTCCAGGGCGTCGAGCTGGGACTGGAGTTCCTGGGTCAGGTGCGAGCAGCGGGCGTAGCCGACCCTGATGTCGGTGGCCGGGGTGTCCGTAGGAATCGGCGCCGGCGGCGGGCTGCCCGGGCGCCACAGCTGCCCCGGTCCCCGATCGGCCGGCGTCGGCACCCGCAGCCGCTTCGCCAGCCGGGGCACCTTCATGAACCGGCCGGTGTGGTAGGTCCCGGCGACCGTGCCGGAGCGCGACCGGCATGGAGAGCCCGGCTCGACCCGGCACTGCAGGCATAGGTGGCGCTCGACTTCGTCGGCATCGGCGGTGGCTGAGTCCGGCTCGCTGCTCACCCCCGGAATCCTCTCACAAACCTCTCCCATAACTCGCCCTGTCCTTGTTTACGTGAGAACGGGTTCTGAGAAGAAATCCGACCCTGGTAGCGGCCCGCCGGGTTGTTCGGCGAGTTCTTCTCGGAAAGGAGTGTTTACGAAAGAACCAAGCTGGGGTTCAGGGGTGACCCGATGGCCAGGAGTGAGTGTGCGGTGAGAGCATGTCGGCGCCAAGGCTTGATCATCTCCGCGCCGGCGGAGTCACTGTATCAGTGAACTGGCTGGTCAGCGGCTTGAAGGTTGTTAAGGCACGTTAGGCGAGCAGGCGGCCCGCGGATGCCGCGCCTGTGGAGCGGTCAGGCCGGCCCTACCCTGCTGATCTGGCCTCAACGTCGGATCGGGTGAAGTAGGCGGCGCTTTCGGCGTCCGTCGGGTAGTACGACTCGACCGCGACCTCGTCCAGAGTGATGTCCATCGGCGTGCCGAACGTGGTGGTGGTCGAGAACAGCCGTATTTCCCGTCCGCCGAAGCAAAAGATCATCGGGATCGCGACCTCGGACTCGATCGGGTGGCTCGCGTCGTCGAAGCCGGGCGCCAGCAGCTCCTCATAGAGCGCGGTGAGCTCGGGGTCGGGAGCCGCGGCAAGCTGCCGCGTGATCCGGGTACGCAGCAGCGAACGCACCTCGGCCAGGTTGACGATCCGGGGAGCGAGCCCGCGCGGGTCCAGTCCCAGCCGCACCATGTTGATCGGCGGCCGGAGCAGGTCGGGGGCCACGTCTGCGAGGAACGGTTCGATGGCGCGATTGGTCATCACGATGTTCCAGCGACGATCGATGACCAGCGCCGGAAACGGCTCGGTCGAGATCCAGCATGTGCTGGCCGACGGTGATCGCGTCATGATGCACTCGCGCCGTTGGCTGCCCGGCGCCGAGCCCGGAATCGTGGTGGTCGATATCTGGCGGTTGCACAATGGGCTGATCGCCGAAGCGTGGGAGATCATCGAGCCGGTGGCCCAGGCGGCCGCCAATTTGACGTGGTGGGAACCCGCTGATCGCTGACCCGGCCACAAGCTCGAGGCCACAGTCGTGAACACCCGGGGCGTCGGGAACGACCCGACGCCCCACCGCCCGGCCATCGCGTCCGGGCGGGCGGGATGATTTGCTCGGCGTCTTGCTGTGCGTCGTCATCGCGCTGGTCGTCAAGCTCGCCTACGACCAGTTCGCGTAGTGGCCACGAGCGAACCTCATCAGGGCAGCGCCTTCTGAGATCCGGTCCGCCTCGGGGGCGGCCAGGATCAGACCGTCGACCGGGACCAGCCGGGCCGCCACGCCGGATTCGCCCTGCAGCCGCACGGGCCCGTTCGGAGTCGTGATCACGTGGCTGGAAAAGGGTTGGACGGGATGATGCTCGGGCTTGTAGCTTGCTTGCAGTTGACCGTGACACCGCCCGAGGAGGTGAGACCCATGAACGCTGTATCGATGTGGGTGCTCCCCCTTTCCGTCACGGCCGGGCGATTGACGTAGGTGTCGCCGGGAGCGCCTCACCAACAAGGCACTCCCGAAAGGCAACACCTATGCACTCTCAGCAGGTCACCGCCGAGCCGCCGTCGAACGACAGGGCCGGGCGTGACTCCACGGTGGGCGACGTCCCCGGAGTTCTCTGGTCGCCGGCCTCCGGCGCCGATCGCGCGCCCCTCGTCTTCGACGTGATCATTGCCGGGTGCGGGCCGACCGGCGCGATGCTGGCCGCCGAACTGCGGCTGCACGACGTGCGGGTACTCGTTCTGGAGAAGGAAACCGAGCCCAAGTCGTTCGTCCGCATAGTCGGTCTGCATATTCGCAGTCTCGAGCTGATGGCGATGCGCGGACTGCTGGATCGCATTCTCCAGCATGGAAGACAGCGTCCGGCCGGCGGTTTCTTCGCCGCCATCCCCAAACCCGCGCCCAAGGGCCTGGATTCCGCGTACGCCTATCTGCTGGGCATCCCGCAGCCGGTCATCGAACATCTGCTCGAAGAACATGCGGTCGAACTGGGTGCGCAGGTCCGGCGCGGTTGCGCGGTCGCCGGCTTCGAGCAGGACGACGAGGGTGTGACCGTCGAGCTGGCCGACGGGGAACAGCTGCGTTCGCGCTACCTCGTCGGCTGTGACGGCGGGCGCAGTACGGTGCGCAAACTGCTCGGTGTCGGCTTCCCCGGCGAGCCCTCACGGACCGAGACGCTGATGGGCGAGATGGAAGTGGGCGTGCCGCAGGAGGAGATCGCCGCCAAGGTGACCGAAATCCGCGAGGCCCATCAGCGATTCTGGCTCCGGCCCTTCGGCGAAGGGGTCTATAGCGTCGTAGTCCCCGCCGCGGGAGTCAGCGACCGCGCGGAACCGCCCACCCTCGAGGATTTCAAACAACAGTTGCGCACCATCGCCGGAACCGATTTCGGCGTGCACTCCCCGCGCTGGATGTCCCGCTTCGGGGATGCCACCCGGCTGGCCGAACGTTATCGGGTCGGGCGGGTGCTGCTGGCCGGCGATGCGGCACACGTCCATCCACCCATCGGCGGACAGGGCCTCAACCTGGGCGTTCAGGACGCATTCAACCTCGGCTGGAAACTGGCCGCACAGATCCGCGGCTGGGCCCCGGAAACACTGCTGGACACCTACCAGGCCGAACGTCATCTGGTCGCCGAGGACGTGCTGGACAACACCCGCGCCCAGACGGAACTGCTGTCCACCGAACCGGGCCCGCAGGCCGTGCGCAGGCTGCTCACCGAACTGATGGACTTCGACGAGGTGAACCGCTATCTGATCGAGAAGATCACCGCGATCGGCATCCGTTACGACTTCGGCGAGGGCCCCGACCTGCTCGGCCGCCGCCTGCACGACATCGACGTGAAACAGGGCCACCTCTACGGTCTGCTGCATCGCGGCCGCGGCCTGCTGCTGGACCGCACCGAACGCCTGACCGTCGGCGGCTGGTCAGGCCGGGTCGATTACCTCGCGGATCCCGCTGCGGAACTGGATGTCCCGTGCGTCCTGCTACGCCCCGACGGCCACGTCGCCTGGATCGGCGACGATCAGCAGGACCTGGACGACCACCTCTCCCGCTGGTTCGGCAAGCCCGCCAACTGATTTCGCCTGAGCAACCGAAAAGGCCCGTGAGAAGGATCGGAACGGCCAGTAGCGACTGACCATCGGAAGGCTGGAAGCGGCATCTGCCGTGGTGCTCTGGCGCCAGGGTCGGCCTGCGAGGAGGGTTGGCCTCCGAGTGACGACCGGAAGGCGGCGGAAGAGCACCGCGGGGTGGATCGGCGCAGGCGTCCGCGCGTTTCATATAAGGGGGACGACCGAGATACGTCGGAAAGCGGCCATAGCGATCTTGGCTGACGGCGCGGCCCCTTGAATGGGCGGAAGTCTCAGTCGATCGGGCCGGGCTGGTCGGGTAGCAGGCCGGTCAACGCGGTCCGCACGGCGGCCCGGCTCACTCCGTGGGCGCGGACCAGGGCCGCGATTGAGGCGCCGTCTTCTTGGAAGGCCGTCCTCGCTTCTTCGCGCTGGTCGCCGTCCGGCGCGGGCGGTCGTCCTCGATAGCGCCCTTCAGCTTCGGCGGCGGCGATCCCTTCGGCGGTGAGTTCGTTCTGCAGGTCGCGCTGAAACTGCCCGACTGCTGTGATCACGTTGATGAGCAGTGCCGTGGTGGCGTCGTTGGCGGCGAGGTCGTGGAAGTTCGACAGGGGTCCGGACAGGATGCGCATCCCGACACCCATCACGCGAACCCAATGGCGCCGTCAGACCTGCCTGGCGGCTGGGGACGCGTTCGGGAGCGGAGGGCCATCACCGGGATCTCGGCGTCGGCCTCGTTGCCAGGCAGGCATTCATCGATTATCGTCGATTTTCGATGAATGAGAAGCTGGAGCCACTGGAGCGTGAGGCGGCCGAGGAGTACGCGAGCTGGTTCAGGGCGCTGGCCGACGGCACCCGCATCCAGATCGTGTCGCTGCTGGCCCGGCGGCGCGAGCCGATGACCGTGAGCGAGATCGTCGCCGCCTGCGGGGTGGGCCAGTCGACGGTGTCGCACCACCTGAAGATCCTGTCCGAGGTGCGGTTCGTGCTGGTGGAGCGGCACGGCACCTCCGGCCTGTACCGGATCAACGAAGAGTGCGTGCGGTGCTTTCCCACCGCTGCCGACGTGGTGATGGGCAACCCCGTCCCGGCCACCCCCACCTGCGACCGAGGAGCACGCCATGGCACATGAGGAGGTCGTCGAGCGCTACTCCGGTCTGGCCCGCGAGGCGCTGGCCGGTGAGAGCGTCGTGGACTGCGCTCCCGATGCGTTCGCCGACGGCTGCTTCGGCGCGGCCGGCTACGACGACACCGCGGGACTGCCCGAGGGCGCGCTGCGCGCCAGCCTCGGCTGCGGCAACCCGGTCGCCGTCGCCGAGCTACGCACGGGCGAGACCGTGCTCGACCTCGGCTCCGGGGGCGGCATCGATGTGTTGCTGTCGGCGCGCCGCATCGGCCCGTACGGAAAGGCCTATGGCCTGGACGCCAGCGCCGACATGGTGGAACTCGCCCGGCGCAACGCCGCGGAGGCGGGTGTGGCGAACACCGAGTTCGTGTGCGGCACGATCGAGGCGATCCCGCTGGCGGATCACGCGGTCGACGTCGTCATCTCCAACTGCGTGATCAACCTCTCCAGCGACAAGGCGGCCGTGCTGGCTGAGACCTTCCGGGTTCTGCGGCCCGGCGGCCGCCTGGGCATCAGTGACGTCGTCACCGACAGTGCGACCGGCGGAGCCGTCGAGGCGCAGCGACGCGTGGCCACCGAGCAGCGGGTGGGCTGTATCGCCGGATCCCTCACCATCGTCGAATACCGGGCCCTGCTGGCGGCGACCGGGTTCGTGGCCACCTCGATCACGCTGACGGCCGATCACGGCGACGGAGTGCACTCGGCCATCATCCAGGCCGTCAAGCCCGCGATCTCGCCAGGGCTGGAGATCCGGCCGATGCGTGAGACCGACGCCGAGCAGGTGCTGGCCATCTACCAGGCGGGGCTGGAGGGCGGCCAAGCCAGCTTCGAGACGCTCGCACCCAGTTGGGAGGGCTTCACCGAGGGTAAGTTGACGCACCCTCGCTATGTCGCCGTCGACACCGACACAGGTGAGGTCGTCGGCTGGGTGGCCGCCTCACCGGTCTCGGCCAGGGCGGTGTACGCCGGAGTCGTCGAGCACAGCCTCTACGTCCACCCCGACTGCCAGGCCCGCGGCATCGGCCGGGCCCTGCTGGCCGCGTTCATCGCCGGGTCACAGGACGCCGGAATCTGGACAATCCAGGCAGGAATCTTCCCGCAGAACGCGCCCAGCCTGTCTCTGCACCAGGCGCTCGGCTTCCGCGTCATCGGTACCCGCGAGCGTGTCGGCCACCACCACGGCGTGTGGCGCGACGTGATCCTCCTGGAGCGGCGCAGCGCGGTCACCGGGCTCTAGGCAGGGACGAAGTACCCGTAGAGGAACTCCGCAGGATTACTACACTGCTGCGAAGGGCGGCTGATGATGGAGTTGACGGTGCTGGTGGTGCCGGACTGTCCGAACGCGTCGGTGCTGGATGAGCGGCTGGCTGAGGTGCTGGCCGATCGCCGGTGGGTATCGGTGATGCGGCGAGTGATCGACGACGACGAGCAGGCGGCCCGGTGGGGGATGCGCGGGTCGCCGACGCTGCTGATCGACGGTGTCGACCCGTTCGCCGATCCGGGGGTACCGGTCAGCGTGTCGTGCCGGATGTATCGGGATGAGGATGGCCGCCTGGAGGGAGCGCCGTCGGTAGCCGCTCTGCGCCGCGCCCTGGACCAGGCGTAGGTCAGCTGGGTTCGCTGGTCGACTTGGCGCCGTGGTCACGCAGCCAGGTGAGCAGGTCATCTGCGCCGGTGCGGTGGGCGGCATCCAGCGGGGGCGGCTGGTCGTGGCCGACCCGGTTAACGTCGCCGCCGCGTCGTAGGAAGAACTCTGCCGCTTGGCACTGGCCGCCGTGGCAGGCTGACCACAGGCCGTGGGTGACGGGTCGGCGGCGAAATAGTCGGCGATCCGGTCCGTCGGATTGAGCGTGGCAGCTTCCCGGAGCAGCGTGCGGGCACCGCGTTCGATCAATCGGCGCGCGACGTTCCATCGTGCGAACGCGCGCGCGTCTGAGATCGCCGTACCACCACCGATCATCACCCCGTCGGCTTCGAGGTCGGCGCCGGCGTCCAAGAGTGCATCCAGGATCGGCACGTCGTCGCTGCTGGCCGCCCAGTGCCCTGATTGCTTCGCCCTTCTCCGCGACAGGCCAGATCACATCGACTGTTCACCAGTTGTTCGTCTCTGCTGATATCGATATATGCCAATATCGGCTTCTGTCATGGACCGGGGAGATTGTCCGCGCCGCCGACGTGCTGGTCACCAAGGGCCGGACGCCTACCCGGTCTTTCCCGGCAAGCGCTACCTGGACTGGGAGTTGCCCGACCCGGACGGCAAGAGCGTCGCGGAAGTGCGGCCGATCCTCGACCTGCCCGGCGCCCGGAAAGGCGGCACCTCCGTATCGTGCCCTAATAGACATATGTCAATATAGGTGTTGGTCGACTTCGATGGATCTCTATATGGGAGGGTTCGATGGAGCCGCTGGAGCTTTTGGAGTGCAGCTCGCCGCTGACGCGCGAGCCGCTCAGCGCCGAGCAGGGCGCCGCCGTGGCGCGGGTGTTCAAGGCCTTGGGCGATCCGGTGCGGCTGCGAATCGTGTCGATCGTGGCCAGCCACGGCGGCGGCGAGGTGTGCGTGTGCGACATCACCGCCGCCTTCGACCTCTCCCAGCCCACCATCAGCCACCACCTGAAGGTGCTCAAAGAGGTTGGGCTGCTGGTCTCCGAGCGCCGGGCCTCGTGGGTGTACTACCGGCTGGTCCCCGAGACCCTGGCCGAGTTGTCGGCCCTGATCAACGTTCCTGCCACGGCCTGAGCGCGACCACGGAAGGAAATCCATGTCCTCACCGTCCACCCGAGCCCCGGTCTCCGCCCCTGTGGGGCAGCCGGGCGTGATCGGCGCCCTGTCGATGCTGGATCGCCTCCTGCCGGTGTGGATCGGGCTGGCGATGGCCGCGGGTCTGCTGCTCGGCCGGTTGGTGCCCGGTCTGAACTCCGCGCTGGAGGCGGTGAAGATCGGTGAGATCTCGCTGCCGATCGCGCTGGGTCTGCTGCTGATGATGTACCCGGTGCTGGCCAAGGTCCGCTACGACCGCCTGGGCACCGTCACTGGCGACCGGCGGCTGCTCGTCGCCTCGCTGGTGCTGAACTGGGTCCTCGGCCCGGCGCTGATGTTCGCGCTGGCCTGGCTGCTCCTGCCCGACCTGCCCGAGTACCGCACCGGCCTGATCATCGTCGGCCTGGCCCGCTGCATCGCCATGGTTCTCATCTGGAACGACCTGGCCTGCGGCGACCGCGAGGCCGCCGCCGTGCTGGTCGCGATCAACTCGATCTTCCAGGTGGTGGCCTTCGCCGCGCTCGGCTGGTTCTACCTGCAGGTGCTGCCCGGCTGGCTGGGCCTGGGCGAAGGCACCGCGCTGGCGGTCTCGGCCTGGGACATCGCCTGGTACGTGCTGATCTTCCTCGGTATCCCGCTGGTGGCGGGCTACCTGTCGCGCAGGCTGGGCGAGCGTGCCCGGGGCCGCGAATGGTACGAGGAGCGCTTCCTGCCGAAGATCGGGCCCATCGCGTTGTACGGGCTGCTGTTCACCATCGTCATCCTGTTCGCCCTGCAAGGTGACACGATCACTTCCCAGCCCGGAGACGTGGCGCGCATCGCGGTACCGCTGCTGGCCTACTTCGCCCTCATGTGGGGTGGCTCCTTCCTGGCGGGCCGGGCGATCGGCCTGACCTACGAGCGCACCACGACGCTCGCCTTCACCGCGGCGGGCAACAACTTCGAGCTGGCCATCGCGGTCGCGGTCGGCGTCTTCGGGGTCACCTCCGGCCAGGCCCTGGCCGGGGTGGTCGGCCCGCTGATCGAGGTGCCCGTCCTGGTCGCCCTGGTCTACGTCAGCCTGGCCGGCCGCCGCCTGTTCTCCACCGCCCCCGCATCAAAAGGATCAGTCCATGCCTGACACAGCTGATACGCCCCAGGTCCTGTTCGTCTGCGTGCACAACGCCGGCCGATCCCAGATGGCCGCCGGCTGGCTCACCCATCTGGCAGGCGATCGGATCGAGGTCCGCTCGGCCGGGTCGCAGCCCGCAGAGACGATCAATCCGGTCGCGGTGCGGGCGATGGCCGAGGTCGGCATCGACATCGCCGCTGAGCAGCCCAAGGTGCTGACCGTCGAAGCCGTGCGGGTCTGCGATGTGGTCATCACCATGGGCTGCGGGGACACCTGCCCGTTCTTCCCCGGCAAGCGGTACGAGGACTGGAAGCTCGACGACCCCTCCGGCCGGGACATCGAGGCCGTCCGGAGCATCCGCGACGAGATCCGAGCCCGTGTCGAAAACCTGATCGCCGATCTCGACGCCCGGTGACCCGGCCCGGGCGCCTGAGCCGGGCCCGTGGCCCAGAACGCCTGGACCGCAGGTCCACGCCGAGGGTCCTGGCCCGACAAGGCGCTCCGCTCAGGGGTGCTGCGTGCCGGCCAGCAGCCAGACGGCGGAGATGAGCAGGCGGGCGGCGGCCACCAGGGTGGCCGGCTCGACGCGGTCGGGGGTCTCGGCGGGGGTCTGGTAACCGGGCATGCCCATGCCGATGCCGATCGCGGCCAGCCCCGCCGCGGCGTAGCGGCGGTTGTCCGAGGCCATCGCCCCGGCCCGCAGTGCCACCCCGGTACGGCGCCCGGCCTGGTCCAAGACGGCCAGCAGGGCATGGGCCGGGCCGCCCGCCTCGACCGCGGCCGCCTGGTGCAGTTGCGCGGCCCCGTCCAGGTTGATGACCTGGGTGCCCGGCGCCACAGCGGGGGCATGGTGGGCCGAACCCCAGGCGCCGACCTCTTCGGCGTCCAGGAAGGACACCCTCAGATCCACCGGCACGGTCAAGGTGGTGGCGAGGACACGGGCGGCTTCCAGGATCGCGGCCACCCCGGAGGCGTTGTCGGCCGCGGCGGGCAGGCGACGGCCCGGGTCGTCGCCCACTCCGTCGAAGTGCGCCGTCAGCAGCACCCGCGGCCCACCCGCCGTCCCTTCCCCTGCCCCCTCATCCGGCACGTCCGGCCCGATCGGCAGGTGGCCGTGAACGTTGACACCGCCAACACCGACCGCGCGCAGCGGTGCCGACGCGGTCACGGTCACTTCCCCCGCGGCGAGGGCATCGGCCAGCTGCCGGTGCAGGTCGGTGCGTACTCCGATGACCGCCACCGCATGCCGGGCGGGCCCGGCGATCATTTTGGGCATCCACCCGTCGTCGTCGGTGTTTCGGGCCGTCAGCACGCCGAGGGCGCCGTCGGCTTCGGCGCGCCGGCAGGTCTGCGCCCATTCGCCGGCCGGAGCCAGCACCCAGCGCCCGCCAAGATCCGCCGTGCCCGCGTCCGCCAGCGGCGCCGAGCGCGGATCGGGCAGTTCGGCCGAGGCCAGGTGCTCGACGAAATCGCGGCGATGCTCCAACCGCCGGGTTGCCCGGCCGGCGCTCCACTGCAACACCGGTGTGCGATACAGCTCTCGCACTTCGGCGACATCGAACGGGTCAAGCCGAACATCGGCGCCCAGCGTGCGTAACCGGTCGGCGAGCCAGGTGGCCGCGGCGTGGCCGCCGGGGGTGCCCACCCGGCGGCCCGCGTAGCGGTCGGCGGCCAGCTCCGCGACGCAGTCGAGCATCCGCCGCGCGCTCACCTGTTCCAGGGCGGCCGCCAGGCCGGGGGCCTTGGCCGCCTCTGGTGGCACAGGCGGGGAGATGGGGGGCGGGGAGCTCATCCGCAGCATCCACCGGAAGTGTTACCGGCGGCGGCCGGGGCGGCCGGTGCCTGGGCACAGCCCTCGGTCTGGGTGGTCTGCTCAGCCTCGGTCGTACCTCCGCAACACGACACGGCCACGGAAACGGCGTCGTTGGATGCGCTGGGAGCGGGGCCTCCACAGCATCCTCCGGCTGCGGGCGGGGTGAAGGCTTCCTGCAGGTTCCCGATGAATCCACCGGTGCTCTCGCTTGCCATGGCGTGCCCCTTTCGGGTCGGTGGCGCACGTTCTTACGCCACACCGACCTCGCTTGGATTTGACAGATATCTAAGTAGGGTCAGCGTTCCACTTTGATTAGAGGAATGTCAAGTTAGAAGGACTTCTAATCAAAATGGTGAGACGTGCTCTCGGCCCAGGCGGCGTTCTCCCCGCGCTTGGACGCCGCTCACCGTGAACGATCGCGCCCCCGCATCTCAGCACAAGGAGCGGGCGTCAGGACCTGAGCTGCTGCAGGACTTCGGCGACACAGGTTTTAGCGGTGCGGGCGGCGCCGATCAAAGTGGCCGAGGCGGGCGCAGGGTGGCCCAGGTGGTGCTCGCGGCAGTGGAGACCTCGGCGAGGATCTGTGCGGCGGAGTTGGCGCCGCCCACGATAACCACACGCTCACCGCGCAAGAGCTCGGGTCCGGTGTGGCCGGCGGTGTGCAGTTGCCGGCCCTCGAAGTCGCCGATGCCCGGGTAGTGCGGGATGAACGGCCGCCACCAGGTGCCGGTCGCGCTGATCACGATTCGTGCCTGCCAGGTACCGGCGTCGGCCTGGACCGTCAGATGGCCCTCATCCCGCCGTACGGCCCGTACGCGCACGGGGCGGACGATCGGTAACCGGTAGCTGCTCGTAGTCGGCCAGGTAGGCGACGGTGTCGGCCGCGCTCGGAGAGGCCCCGCCTGCTGGCGCGGGCATCATCCGGCCCGGCAGTGAACTGTAGTGGGCGGGAGAGAACAGCCGAAGCGAGGGCCAGGCGTGCCGCCAGGCGCCGCCCGGCCGGTTCTGGGCGCCGAGAATGACGAAATCGGCCTTCGCTCGACGCAGATGGTAGCCCGCCGCCAGCCCGGACTGCCCGCCGTCGACCACCAGCACGTCGACCCGCCGCGGCGAAGGCGATGGTGCCGTCGCCTCGGTCGGGCTCACGCGTTCGTGGGCTCGGCCAGCGGGGTGAACAGCGCGCTCAGCCGGGCCACCGCCGAGGGGACGATCCAGTAGTAGACCCAGGTGCCGCGCCGCTCACTGTCGATCAGCCCGGCCAGCCGCAGAGTCTTGAGATGGTGGGAGATGGTGGGGGCGCTCAGGTCGAAGGCGCCGGTCAGGTCACACACGCACGCCTCACCGCCGGGGTGGGAGCCGATCATCGACAGCAGCCGCAACCGGACGGGGTCGGCGACCGCCTTGAGCGCCGCCGCGAGTTCGGCCGCGTCGGCTGGTGAGATGGGTTCGCGGGCGATCGGAGCACAGCACTGGGTGGTGGCGGCGGTCATACAGCAACCCCTTAATTTGACATTTGTCTAAATCATACGCGGTGGTAGGCGACCAGCGCGAACGCGGCGATCGTGCAGGCCAGCGCAACGGTTGCCATCACCCACTGGTAGCCGACCGCCTGGGCCAGCGCGACCGCGCCCAGCGGCGCCAGGGCTTTGTCGGCGACGGAGAAGGCGGCGATGCGGCCTGACAGCGAGGCATAAGCGCTGCTGCCGTAGCGCTGCAGGAGCAGGTGCGGCAGGGTGATGGAGGCGATGCCGAAGCCGAGCCCAAATCCGAGCACGCAGCCGATGGCGCCCGGCACCGTGTGCCCGGCAGGCGGAAGCAGCGCGGCGGCGACGCCCTGCAGGGCGAAGATCGCGGCGGCGATGAGAGGGGCGGGCAGGCGGCGTTGCAGGCCGGTGGTGAGCAGGCGGCCGGTCACCGACAAAACCCCCAGCAGTCCGGCCAGTGTGGCGGCCAGGACGGGGGAGTGGCCCAGATGGATGAGGTAGGTGATGAGCAGGACGGACATCACCGCTGCCGCGCCGCCGTTGGCGGTGAAGGCGATCACTAGCAGCCAGAACGGCCGCGCCCGGGTGGCGGTCTTGACGACCTGAGCCCGCTCGTGGGTCGTGGCCGGCCGATGTCCGGCGAGGGCGGGGCGGCGCACGACGAACGCGTGCAACGGGATCGCCGCTACTGCGTAGATCACGGCCAGGACCACCAGGGCGGTGCGCCAGCCGTAGGAGTCGACCAGCAGGCCGGTCAGCGGCAGGAAGATGGTGGAGGCGAACCCGGCGACGACGGTGAGCGCGAGCAGGGCGTTGGCTCGGCCGTGGCCGTGGCCGGGGGTGGGGCCGTCGAACCAGCTGACGATGACGGCGAAGGCGCTTTCGTACAACACCATCGCGCACGCGATGCCGATCGCGGCGAAGGCCGCGTACAACTGGGGCAGGTTCTCGACCCGCGACCAGGCCAGCACGGCGAGCGTGCCGATGATCGACCCGGCGGTCATCAGGCCCCGGCCGCCGTGGGCGTCCAGCAGGCGGCCGACCAGCGGAGCGCACAGCGCGGCGATCAGGATCGAGCCGGTCAGCGCGGCCGCGATCTGGGCGCCACTGGCGTGCAGGTCGGCTGCCATGGGGGTGAGGAAGACGGAGAAGGCGTAGTAGAGCACGCCGTAGCCGATGGTCTGCGTCACGGCCAGGGCTGCGACGATGCGCCACCCCTGGGCCAAGCGCGGCCGGCCGCCGCCCCCCGGGACAGGGACGGCGGCTTTCGTGGCGGCTTCAGCGGCGGAGCTCACCCGTGCGTCCCGGCGCAGCCGATCAGCCGGCGTCCATCCGCCGTGGTCATCCACAGGGCACTGCAGGGGTCTTCGGCGATGAATCCCTGAGCCTGCAGCCGCCAGGCCAGGGTTCCGGCCGTCCGGGCGATCGCCGGGGCGTAGCCCGGGTTGGTGCTCGACCGGCGGGCGGCCACCAGGTGCTCACCCAGGCGGCGGGTGTCGATGGGTCCGTGCTCACAGATCAGGCGCAGGGCTTCCTTCTGGGCGGCGGTGGGGTATCCCTCTGACATCTGACGCTCCCTGTGCCTGCGGCTTCGGTGCTGGTCGATGGCCGGCGCGTTCAGCCGCAGCAACCGCCACCACCGTCGCCGCCACCGTTGCTGCCGCCGACGGTGGCCAGCGGGAGCGGGGTGGCGAGCAGGCCGCCGCTGATGCCGGTGGCCAGGCCGACCCGCTGCTCCTGGGCCTCGGCCAGACCGGAGGAGCACACGCCGGTCTCGGGCAGGTCGAGCTGGACGTCATGGGCGGCCTCCCAGTCCCCGGCCAACGCGGCGACGACGGAGCGGACCTGCTCGTATCCGGTGGCCATCAGGAAGGTGGGAGCGCGGCCGTAGCTCTTGACGCCCACCGCGTAGTAACCGCTTTCGGGGTGGGACAGCTCGTCGACGCCGTGGGCCGGGACGGTGCCGCAGGAGTGCTGGTTGGGGTCGATCAGCGGGGCCAGCGCGCGGGGCGAGCCGAGGATGGGGTCGAGCTCCAGGCGCAGCTCGGAGGCGATGGAGTGGTCGGGCCGGTATCCGGTGGCGACCACGACGCGCTCGACGGTGATGGACTGCTCGGTGCCAGAGGGGTCGCGGCTGAATACCGTCACCTGGCCGTCGGCCTTGGTGAGGGAGTGGGCGAAGAAACCGGTCAGCAGTTGGATGCGTCCGTCCTTGACCAGGGTGCGCAGGCGGGTGCCGAGGGCGCCACGTGCGGGCAGTGCGTCGGCCTCGCCGCCACCGTAGGCGCGTGCCGCGCTGCCCGCCCGGATTGCCCAGGTGACGGGGGTGTCCTGCAACTGGGCCAGAGCCAGCAGAGTGGTGGCCGCCGAATGACCGGCTCCGACCACGAGGGTGTGGCGGCCCTCGTACCTCTCGCGGTCGGCGCCCAGCACGTCGGGCAGCGCGTGGTCGATGAGCGCCGCTGCCTCGGCTTCACCGTAGGCGGGAAGACCATTCGCCCCCAGCACGTTGGGCGTGGTCCAGGTGCCGGAGGCGTCGACGATCGCCCCGGCATGGACCTCGCGGCCGTCGGCCAGGCGGATCAGGAACGGCACCTGCTCGCGGCCGACGGAGCGGACCCGGTCATAGCCCAGGCGGCTGATCGCGGTCACCGCCGCACCGAAGCGCACGTTGGGGGCGATCTCCGGGTGCTCGGCCAGCGGGGCAAGGTAGTCGTCGATCAGCTCGGCGCCGGTCGGCAGCCACTCGGGATCCGGCGCGGCCCAGCCTTCGGCCTGGAGCAGGCGCCGGGCTGCGGCGTCGACGTTGTAGCGCCACGGGCTGAAGGTGCGCACGTGCCCCCATTGGGTGATCGAGGCCCCGACCTGCTGTCCGGCCTCCAAGAGGAGGAAGTTCAGGCCGCGCTCGGCCAGGTGGGCGGCGGCGGCCAGGCCCACCGGGCCCGCACCGATCACCACCACGGGCAGTTCGCCGCCCTCGGACGTGAACGGCTCGATCTCCACGGCCGCCGGGTCGCGCTGTCCATCACTCATGATCGTCTCTCCTGTGAGTCGCGTGCTGATCGTCAAGGGTGCCGGGGTGGAGGTGAGCTCCGGTCCACCGAGCCCTACCCACCCCTCGACTGATTAGAAGTCCGTCGAAGTAATACTCAGCCTGCCTCATTGATTTGAGGATTGTCAATATAGATGGGTGCCTAAGTTGTGAGGTACGGATGTCCGGCGGCTCCTGCCGTCTCGGGCTATCGCCTCACTGCGCCTCGTTCGCCGACGGTGAGGGCCTGTTCGCAGGGAGAGTCCGGCGCACACTCCGCCGGTGGGCGGCACGCCTGCAGGCTTACCTGGAGGTCGCTCGGTGCGCGGCCGATCCGCCCGGTGGTAGACGGTCCTCCACTCCCGGCGGGAGGCCAACACGCCGCCGTCGCGCAGGGTGGCCAGGTGGGTGGTGATGTTGCCCCGGTCTTGTGGACACCTGATCGCTTGGGGCGATGTGTCCTGGGAGGAGTTCACAGGTGCCGATGTCACCTCCGCTTGATCGAAGGGCTCTACGCCCCCGCCGGCGTCACTCGACTCCAGGCATGCTCGGCCCCGCCGAATACGAACGCCGACACGCCCAGCAATCCCGCTACGCTGCCGCACAGCCGCAAATCCCGACCCGCCCACTCAACCGGGGCAACTTCAGTGTGCTCCGATACCGCGCTTTTGGCGTCCGGTGCCTGCCGCACCAGGACGCCGTATCGGGGCACCGGGCGGCGGGCGGCGCCCCGAGCATCGAAACAGCGAGAAAGTCGGGGCATCAGTTGACAGGTCGCCTCCGGCGGCCGCTAACCTTTATATATGAATAGTTCTTCAGATGAGCGATTCGCGGCCGTTGACGGCTGTACCGCCCGGATAGTGGACGCGCCCCGGGTGGCGGCGGTGCGTGAGCGGATGCCCGCCGCGCAGGATCTGACCGACACCGCGGAGGTGTTCGGGTTGCTGGCCGATCCAGGCCGCCTGCGGTTGCTGCTGGCCCTGCTGGAGGGCGAGATGTGCGTGTGCGACCTGGCCGCGGTGAGCGGCCAGAGCGAGTCGGCGGTCTCGCACGCACTGCGGCTGTTGCGGGCGCACCGCATCGTGACGGCCCGCCGGGCCGGTCGGATGGCCTTCTACCGGCTGGAGGACGCGCACGTGCGGATGCTGCTCGACCTTGCGCTCGCCCACACCGAGCACACCCAGGCCATCCACCCCGAACGCGGCGGAACCCGCTGATGGGCACCGGGCACGGCCATGGGCACGCCGGGGGCCGGCACCGGTGGCGACTCGCGGTCTCCTTCGCCCTGATCGGCTCCTACTTCGTGGTCGAGCTGCTCTATGGGTTGATGTCGGGTTCGCTGGCGTTGCTGTCGGATGCCGGGCACATGGCCGCCGACGTGGTGACGCTGGGCGCCGCGCTGGTGGCCACTCGGATCGCCACCCGCCCCGACACCACGGGGCGCCGTAGCTACGGCTCCTACCGCGCGGAGGTGTTCGCCTCCCTGCTGGCCGTGCTGCTGATGCTCGGCGTGGCGGTGTACGTGGTGGCCGAGGCGGTGGGCCGGATCGGCGCCGGCGCCGAGGTCTCCTCCGGGCCGATGCTCATCGTGGGAGCCATCGGCCTGGTCATCAATGTGATCGTGTTGCTGTTGCTGCGTTCGGGCGCGGCTGAGAGCTTGAACGTCAAGGGCGCCTACCTTGAGGTGGTGGCCGACACCGCCGGGTCGGTCGGCGTCATCGTCGCCGGCTGGCTGGTCGCGGCGACCGGCCAGCCGATCTGGGACACGCTGGTCGCGCTGGCCATCGGTGTCTTCGTCGCGGTGCGCGCCATCTCGCTCGGACGGCAGGTGTTCGCGGTCCTGGGCCAGCACGTCCCGGCCGGTATGGACGCCTCCGCCGTTGCCGGTGATCTGGTGGCCGTCGAGGGCGTGCGCGACGTCCACGACCTGCACCTGTGGACGTTGACCTCCGGCATGAACGTGGCCACCGCCCACCTGGTCACCTCAGACGGCGCCGACAGCCACGCCGTCTTGGACCAGGTCCGCGACCTGCTGCGCCGGCGCCACAACGTGGCTCACGCCACCTTGCAGGTCGAACCGGCCGACCACCTGGGCTGCGACGAACTGGGCTGGTGAACACCGTCCACCCCCGTGTGGCCGCGGTCGAGCGGCGGTGGTGGCGGTGACCCCGATGTGAGCGGTCCCGCCCCGGATCCCTCACGCCTTCGCGCCTCACCCGAGCGCCCGTCCCCGCTCTCGATCGCTCCACATTCCACTCTTCCTGGGCACCGCATCGCCGAGGGCGGCACAGGTGATCCTCGCCCGGCAGCGCGCCGAGCGTGATGCGGAAGCCGAAAAGGCCCGGTGGAAACAGGCCGATGAGTCGGCACAGGCGGTGCTGGATGCGCCGGTGTCGCCAGTGGAGCGGTGGTCGCCCCCGCCGGAGGGCGACGTTGAGCTGGATCCGCACCTGGTGTCGTTGCTTCGGGCCCGGGAGCGGGCGCGCCGGGAACGACGCCGACACCGGTGAGAGCAGCCCTGCCAGTGATCGCTGCTGCCCCCGGCATGAGCCTGCCCCGGCTGCGGGGTCTCGATGACATGGCCATTGAGCCCTACCGGTGGGGCGCCCGGCACCTATCTTCGACATAATGTAGAAGTTCCATGTGGTCAGCCTGACGCCTCAAAGGCCGCCTCATGCCCGAGATCGCGCCCGCGCGCTGGTCAGGGGGTTTTCGTCACCACGCTCACCTGGTTGATGCGCAACGAGGTGCACGCCGAGCGGCAGGTCTTCGGCGCAGGCGCGCTGCCCGAGTACATCGATCACCCATGCGCCTGCCGCAGCGCAGGCGGTCACGCCCCACCGAAAGGGAGCCACTTCATGTTCCTGCACAGATCAGCGATCGTTCTTGTCGCTCTCATCGCGGCGCTGTGGCCGATCACGACAGTTCAGGCGCATGACGTGCTGAAGTCCAGCAATCCGGCCAAGGACGACAAAGTCTCCGACGTCAGCGAAGTGACGTTGGAGTTCGAACGAGAGGTGAAGTTCCCGAAGGTGGCGGTGTTGAACGCCGCGGGCGAGCGATTCCAGTCCGGTGAGGCCGACATGCGGGGCAAGAAGGTCATCCAGCAGCTGTCCGGGACGCTTCCGGCGGGTAGGTACACGATCGGTTTCCGGGTGGTCTCCTCCGACGGCCATCCCCGCACCGGCGAGATCCCGTTCACTGTGATCGCCTCTTCGACCCCCACTGCCACCCCCACCTCAACTCCGAGTGCGAGTGCGGGTGGCTCGCAGACCGCCGGCACGCCCGCGCCGAGCTCTCCCGCGCTGAGCGCCCGGCCCGCGGAGCCGGCCATGACCCCGCAGGCCAATGAGAGCGACGGGCCGTCGATGTTCCTGTGGGTGGTCGTCGGTTTCATCGTCGTCATGGCGGTATTCAGCGTCGTCATGAGCAGGCGTCGCCGCCCGGGCCAGTGACCGGATCTCAGATCAGCGTGATCCAGTAGGACCAGAAGCGCTGCAGGACGAGGCCGAGGATGGCGAGCATCCACACCATGAGCACGCTCGTGTGATACCGGGCCGCCGCCGCGGCGGCCCGGTGCGCGCCGCGCGGCAGGGCGATGCGGCCACTGTGCAGGTTGGCGAGCGTGACGTACCAGAAGATGGGAATCGTCGCGATCCACACGAGCATGCAGTACGGGCACAAGGCGCCGATCACGTACAGGCTCTGGACGATCAACCAGTGCACGAAGACGACGCCGGCCAGGGTGCCCAACTGCAGGCCATACCAGAACCAGGTCCGCAGGCGGGCTCCGGCCAGCAGAACCGCGCCCACCGTCGTCACGATGCAGAAGGCCGCGACGCCCAGCAGCGGGTTGGGAAAGCCGAAGACGGAGGCCTGGGCGCTCTTCATGACCGACCCGCAGCTGAGGATCGGGTTGATGCTGCAGGTGGGAACGTAGGTGGGATCGGCGGCCAGGTGCAGACGTTCGATCATCAGCAAGAACGCGGCCAGCAGGCCGAGGCCGCCACCGATCGTCAGCACGAACGGCAGCGCCCTGATGATGATGGACGAGGACGAGCCCTCAGCGGTGATCGGGGGCTGGTCGACGGCGGAGGTGGTCACGAGGCGAGTGCCGCGTCGATTTTGGCCTTGAGGTTGTCGTAGCTGGGCGCCTCGGTCAGCTGGGCGCCGTTGAAGAAGATCGTGGGGGTGCCCTGGATGCCGAGGGCCGTTCCGTCGTCCTGGTCTTTCCTCACCCGCTGGGCGGTCGCGGGCGCGGTGAGGTCGGTCGAGAAGGCGGTCATGTCCAGGCCCACCTGCTGGGCCAGGTCGGTGAAGAACGCCTCCTTGGATTCAGAGGCCTCGCCCCACTGCTTTTGGGACTGAAACAGCTTGGCGTACATGGCCTCGAACTTGCCCTGCTTGGCGGCGGCCTCGGCGACTCGTGCGGCGAGTTCGCCGTTGCGGTGACCCGGCAGCGGGAAGTAGCGCACCACGACGGTGATGCGCCCGTCGTACTCGGCGCGAATGCGCTCCATGTGCGGGAAGGCCGCGCCGCAGGCTTCGCACTCGAAGTCGAGGAATTCCACCAGCGTGACCTTGCCGTCAGCCGCGGTGGACAGTTTGTGGCTGTCCTCGCGCACCAGCAGCTGGGCAGGAGCGCTCTGCGCACCGGCCGCATCGGCTGCTGGTCTGGTGGATTGCGTTCCGAAGTCACCGAACACGGTGAACGCCGCGATGATCGTCGCCATCACGGCGGCGATGGTGAGGGTTATCTTCAGATTCGTCGTCATGTCCTGCTCCTGGAGGAGGTTTTGCGCGGTACGCGCCCGCTTATCTTCTACCAGATGTAGAAGGTGGGGGTGTCAACGGCGAAGTGAGGACCGTCGGGAAGCCTTTGAAAGGCGCCGCCCGTCGTGGAGGCGCTCGCCGGAGTTGGCCGGCCGGAACCGCGAGAACATCGGACAAGGTGAGCAGGAGGACTACCGGGGTCGCGATCGCCCAGCTCAGCGCCGCCTAGGAGGCGGCTCGAATGTAGGGCGGCGCCGTTGGCGACAGCATTGCCTTATCGGAGGGCAGCAGGACGGCGGCGACCAAGGCGCCGGCCGTGACCGCGGCGAGATCGGCCAGCGGTGACGGCGAAGTCGCCCACGATGTCATAGCCGGCCTCCACTGAGGCCAGAGGAGCGCGCCGATCTGTGGCACCCAGATCGATGACGTCGACCGCCGCCGCGCCGGCGCGCTCCAGGCACGCGGTGATCCTGTGGTCCTGGCCGCGGCCGATTCCCAGAGCGCGTCCGCCGCGCACGCTGTCGTGCAGCCCGATCAACGCCGCGGAGGTGTGAAAGGCTCGCATCCTTCGTCGCAGGGCGCCGTTGACCAGCGCTCCTTCAGCCAGCCGGGAGTACATCGGCGGCGCCCCGGGTGGTGAGCATGCGCTTCATCAGGTCGATCTCACTGCTCTGGGCAGCCACGAGGGAGGTGGCCAGGCGCCGGACCTGCGGCTGACCGGTGGCGTTCAGTGCGGCCTGCGCCATCTGCACGCCGCCTTGATGATGGGGGATCATCAGGCGAAGAAACAGCGCGTCGGCCTCGCGCCCGGCGGCTTGTTCCAGCTGCTTGATCTGCGCGGCGGTGGCCATTCCCGGCATGGAGGTCATGCTCCGCGTCGTGCCGGTCGTGGAGTGGTGTGCTCGGCGCATCCAGGCCATCGGCGCATCCAGGGATGCCTGGGGCAGGTCCCACAGCTGCAGCCAGGCGTACATCTGGCCGATCTGCTGCTGCTGGCTGAGCGCGATGTCGTAGGCGAGCATCCGGATCTCGGCATCCGTGCTGCGATCTCGGATGATCATCGACATCCGTACGGCCTGGGCATGATGGGCCTGCATGTCCCGGGCGAAACCGGCCTCCACCGAGTCGTCGGCAGGCGGCCGGGGATACAGGACGCCGAGGCCGGCGCCGATCAGTGCGATCACCAGGACCGTCGCTGCGGCGAGGGCGAAGTGCCGCCGGCGCCGGAAGGGGAGCCGGATCATGTGTAGGGCTCTCCGATGCCGCCAGAACAGGACGCGCCGGGCTCGGGAGTGGCCGGGCCCTGGACGTGGGCACGCAGGAACGCCGGCAGCCGCGGGTCCTCGACCCCCTCCAGCTTCAACTGCTTGGCCCAGGCGCTGGCCACCACCGGAGCCGGCAGATTCGGATAAGGCGAGACGATGATGTAGTCGCGGCCCCGGGCCAGATCGAGCAACTTCTCCACCTGCTCCATGGGCAGATCGGGCCGGTAGGTGATCCACACCGCTCCGTGCTCCTGGGAGTGCACCACGTTCTCGGCGCGCAGCGGCTGGCTGTAGAGGCCGCAGTTTTGCCAGGCGGGGTCGTGATTGCCGCCGACCGGCGGGCTTTGCGGGTACTTCACCGGATCCTTGGTGTGCTCGCGCTGGGGGATGGCGACGGTCTGCACCGCCTCCAGTGACGTTCGGGCGCGTTCCTTGAGGATCAGCACGGTGGCCGCCGTGACCACCGCGCCGATCGCCACCACCGCCGCGCCGGCGACGGCGATCGTGCGCAGGCGCTCAGCCCGGCGTTGCTGGGCCTGCAGGGTGGAAAGTCGTTCCTTGATCGTTGCACGCGTGTCGTCACTCATCAGGCTCCCTGGTTTCTACATGGCGTAGAAGTTCTACATCATGTCGGATATGAGAGCCATAAGGAGCGGGTACTTCACCGTCTCGGCGGTGCCGTGCGCCTTCGTGATCGGCGTGACCGGCGGGCTCCGGTTACAGCGTGGAGTGCTCGACGTCGAAGTGACCGTCCAGGCACTCGTGCAGCCGGTTCAGCACCTGGCAGGATGGTCGCGATCGTGCGGCTGCCGAGCCCGGCGGCGTAGAAGTGCTGGATGAGCCGCACTCGGTCCACCGCCGAATCCGCGTAGATCCGCTGGCCGCTCGGCGTGCGCTCGGATCTGAGGATGCCCTGCTCCTCGTAGTAGCGGAGCGCTCGCGTGCTCACCTTCGACCTGCGGGCCAGTTCCCCGATTCGCATGGTGTGCATCCTCCGGTTCGCGTCGGCCGCCGGCATCCGTCGCCGCGCCCGATTTGCCTTTGACGTCAACGTGAGGTCTTAGCGTAACCGCCAGAGGGCGGGGGCGACCGCGTCCGCGCCGAAGCGAAGGGAACCCCCATGGATGTCACCGACTCGATCGCACTGGTCACCGGAGCCAATCGCGGCATCGGCCGCCGCTTCGTCGAGGAACTG
>NZ_JBEOWJ010000034.1:0-6421 GCF_040295965.1 Streptosporangium sp. NPDC002544
TGTTCTCTTTTCTTCCGTCTCCCTGTGGGTCCACCCGGCGGGGGTTAAACGCGATACCGCGCCCGGGGCCGGTCGCGATGGCGGCGGGGCCCCGCGGACCACGGTCCGGCTCGGTCCGGGTCAGGCCGGCAGCCGCGTGGCGAGTTCGAGACCGTTGTCCCGCATCACTCGCCTGCTCTGCTCGACCGTGTACTGGAAGTTCTCCAGGTCCTTGATGTAGGAGCCGGGGTCGGCCAGGCCCTCGACGTGCGGATAGTCCGATCCCATCAAGATCTTGTCGACGCCGATGAGGTCGCGCAGCGCGCCCAGTTCGTCCTCGTAGAAGGGGGCCACCCAGATGTGCCGCCTGAACGTCTCGCGGGGGTCTTCGGGATACAGGTACGGGGTCTGGCCGAAGGACTTCTTGAGCTTGTCGAACAGGTGGAAGACCCAGTCGGAGCCCACTTCGATCGAGGCGATCCGCAGCCGGGGGAAGCGCTCGAACAGCCGGTTGGCGAGCATGCTCGCGATGGTGTCCTGAAGGGAGTTCGCCGAGGCCAGGCCGCGGAAGGGGCTGGCGCGGAACGCCTCGGTGAACTCGCTCTCGCCCCAGTCGGCCAGGTACTTGCTGTAGTAGGAGTCGCCGCCGTGGTAGAGCACGGTGATGCCGGCCTCGTTCGCCCGTGCCCAGAAGCCGTCGAACATCGGGTCGGCGGGTGACCTGCCGCCGCCGGGGGTCATGACGGGCCCGCCCACCATGACGACGAAGCGGGCGTCCCGCTCAAGCGCCCACTCCAGCTCCCTGACCGCGTTGTCGGGGTCGACCAGTGTGATGTACGGCGCGGCGAAGATGCGCTCCCGGTAGGCGAATCCCCAGTCCTCGGCGAGCCAGCGGTTGAAGGCGCGGAAGGCCGCGGTGAGCGCGGGCACGTCGTGCAGGAGCGCCTGCTCCATGCCGACACCGAGGGTCGGCAGGAAGATCGCACCCTGCATGCCCTGCTCGTCCATGAGCGCGAGGCGCGCGTCACGGTCGCGGTACTCGGGCCGGATGGGCTCCAACTCGCCGAAGAGTTCGAGTGTCCCCGCCGACTTGGGGTTGCGGCCGCGGAAGTACTCGTCCATGGCACCCGGCTTGGCCACCGGGTCGAAGGTCGGGTTGGGGATGAACTTGTTCACCCGGCCCCCGACCAGGAGCCGGGTCCTGCCGTTGATCGTGGCCCACTGCATCGTTCGCTTGGCGAACCGGGGTTCCAGATGGCGGGTGAAGGCGTCGAGCGCCTCGTAGTAGTGGTTGTCGCAGTCGAAGTATCTGAAGGGCAGGTCAGCCACGGGTTCGTACCTCCCGGTCGTCACGCGCGGCCTTCTTGGGCCGCCGCATGCAATGTAGAACGGGATTTCAGTTGTGGCAAGCATCGATCTCGCCTGCTGTTAGTAGGTGAAGTGCTGCCCGCCTCTTGACGAAACTGAAATCCTGTTTCAGAGTACCGAGCCAGGACTGAAAAGGAGCTCACGATGGCCATGCCGTCCGGAGTGCCCGTCATCGACACGATGATCGGATTCCCGCAGAAGGACTTCTCGCAGTACGACTTCATCCGCAGGCAGACCAGGGACCGGGGGTCGCTGGAGGAGATGCAGTTCCCCGCGGAGTACATGTTCAAGCAGGTCCCCAAGGACCTCCCCGCGGACGACCCGATCGGCCTCACCCTGCGGGAGATGGACCGCTTCGGCATCGTCCAGGGCATGATCGGGGTGTCGGACGAGGTGTCGCGGGCGGCCTTGAAGCGCTACCCCGACCGTTTCATCCCCTCGGGCAACGTCGACGACCCCAACGACGTGATGGGCAGCGTGGCCGCCATCAGGCGAGACTACGAGGAGTACGGGATCCGCGCCGTGGGGTCGTTCCCCGCGGGGACGTTCCCGCAGGTCGCGATCGACGATCCGAAGATGTACCCGGTCTACGCGACCTGCGTGGAACTCGACATCCCCATCTTCGTGTGCGCCGGTATCCCCGGGCCGAGGCTGAAGTTCGCCCCGCAGGAGGTGTCGCGGATCGACACCGTCATGTACGACTTCCCCGACCTGGTCATGGTGACCCGCCACGGCTGTGAGCCCTGGGAGCAGCTCGCGGTGAAGCTGATGCTCAAGTGGCCGAACCTGTACTACTCCACCTCCGCCTTCGCTCCCAAGCACTACCCCGAGGCCATCATCAGGTACGCCAACACCCGGGGCGCCGACAAGATCCTCTACGCGGGTTACTTCCCCATGGGGCTCTCCCTGGAGCGGATCTTCACCGACATGCCGGGCGTGCCCTTCAAGGACGAGGTGTGGCCGAAGTTCCTCTCCGGCAACACCCGGCGCATCCTCAAGCTGGACAGGTGAGGTGACGAGACGATGTCGATCGCACTGACCGAGGACCAGCAGGCGCTCGCCGAGTCCATCGCCGGGTTCACCGCCCGCCACGTGAGCTCCGAGTCGACCCGGGCCGAGTTCGAGGACCTGGCCGCCGGGGTGTGGCCGTCGGTCTGGAGCCATCTGGTGGAGCAGGGCATCCTCGCCATGCACCTGCCCGCCGAGTACGGCGGCGACGACGCCGGGCTCGTCGAGCTCGCCGTCGTGCTGGAGGAGACCGGGCGGGGGCTGATGCCGGGCCCGCTGCTCCCCACCCTGCTGACCAGCCTGGTCGTCGCGCGGCACGGTGGCGGCGACCTGTGCGCCCGGGCGCTGCCGCGCTTCGCGGGCGGCTCCACCGGCGCGTGCGCCACCACGCCGAAGGGCCTTGTCGCGGTGCGCAGGCGGGACGGCTGGCAGGTGACCGGCACGACCGAGCCCGTCCTCGGCGCGCTCAGCGCCGAGCACCTGGTGCTCGGTGCCGAGGCTCCCGAGGGCACCGTCTGGTTCCTGCTGGAGCCGGCGGAGCGGGACGCGGTCAAGGTCTCCCGGCAGCCGGGAGTGGACCTCTCCCGTGACATCGGCTCCGTCACGGCCGAGGGCCTGCTCGTGCCCTTCGACCGGGTGCTCTCCGTCGACAGCACCGAACTGCGCTCGCTCGCGGCCGTGCTGTTCTCCGCGGAGGCCGCGGGCATCGCGCGCTGGTGCCAGGAGAACGGGCTCGGTTACGTCCAGGTGCGCGAGCAGTTCGGCCGGCCGGTCGGTTCCTTCCAGGCCATCAAGCACAAGTGCGCGAGGATGTTCATCCAGAGCCGGCTCATGTCGGCGGCGGCCTGGGACGCGGCCTCGGCCGCCGACCAGGACCGGGAGCAGTTCGCGTTCGCCGCCGCCTCGGCCGCGGTCACCTGCCTCGGCGGTATCGCGGAGCTGGGCCTGGAGACGGTCACCCTGTTCGGGGGCATCGGCTACACCTGGGAGCACGACGCCCATCTGTACTGGCGCCGGGCGATGAGCCTGGCGACCCTGCTGGGTCCCGCGCACGAGTGGGAGGAGAGCACCGGGCGGCTCGCCCGCGTCACCGAGCGGACCAGGGCCGTCGACCTCACCGACGAGCCGGCGGGACTGCGCGCCCGGGTCGCGGAGACGCTCGGCGAGATCGTCTCGGCCCCGCAGGCCGAGCGGCGTCGCCTGCTGGCCGAGGCCGGCCTGGTCTCCCCGCACTACCCCAGGCCGTACGGGCTGGCGGCGGACCCGATCTCGCAGGTCGTGATCTCCCAGGAGTACGAGCGCGCCGGCCTGACCCAGCCCTCGACGGTCATCGGTGAGTGGGCCCTGCCCACCGTCATCGCGCACGGGACCGAGCGGCAGCGCGAACGCTTCGTCATGCCCACGCTCCTCGGCGACATCGTCTGGTGCCAGCTGTTCAGCGAGCCGGGTGCCGGCTCCGACCTCGCCTCGCTGAAGACCCGGGCGGAGAAGGCCGACGGGGGATGGGTGCTCAACGGCCAGAAGGTCTGGACGTCGAGCGCGCACGAGGCCGACTGGGGCATCTGCCTGGCCAGGAGCGACGCCGAGGCCCCCAAGCACAAGGGCCTGAGCTACTTCCTGGTGGACATGCGCTCCGCCGGGGTGGAGGTCCGGCCGCTGCGCGAGGCCAACGGCGGCTACCTCTTCAACGAGGTCTTCTTCGACGACGTCTTCGTCCCCGACGAGTGCCTGGTCGGCAGGCCCGGCGAGGGATGGCGGCTGGCTCGCACCACGCTGGGCAACGAGCGGGTGAGCATGGGGAGCGGCATGTCCGGACCCCGGGAGAATCCCGCCCGCACCGCCGAGGCGCTGGGCGTCGACGGGCCGGCGGTGGTCCGTGACATCGGGGTGCTGACCGCGAAGGTCAACTCCTTCGAGGCACTCGGCCAGCGCGCGTTCGTGCGGCAGCTCTCCGGCCTGCAACCGGGCGCCGAGTCGAGCGTGCTGAAGGTCGTGTCGGCCTGGAACGTCGCCGAGATCCGCGGCACGGAGCTGAGCTGGCTGGGTTCGAGGGCCGGAGTCCTCACCGGCGAGGCCGGCGACGCCGCCCAGGCGCTGCTCTCGGTGCCGCCGCTGCTGATCGGCGGGGGAACCACGGAGATCCAGCTGAACGTGATAGCGGAGCAGGTGCTGCGCCTCCCACGCGAACAGGTTCGATGAGCACCTCCGGTGACGGCGCCTCCGACCTGGCGCTGTTCTGCTTCAGGCTCACGCTGGCCGTCGTCTTCGTCATGCACGCCTGGAACCACGTCTTCGGCGGCGGCCGGATCGAGGGGACCGCGCGCTGGTTCGAGTCACTGGGCATGCGGCCGGGCCGGCTGCACGCCTGGACAGCGAGCCTGACGGAGTTCGGGGCGGGCGTCCTGATCGGGCTCGGCCTGCTCACCCCCCTCGCCTCGGCCGCGGCGATCGCGGTGATGGGGGTGGCACTCGTCACGACACACCTGAGGAACGGGTTCTTCATCTTCCGGCCCAGCGAGGGCTACGAGTACGTGCTGGTACTCGCGGTCTGTGCCGCGACCCTCGCGGGGCTGGGCCCCGGCCGCTGGTCGCTGGACGAGCTGGCGGAGCCGTCCATCGGCGGCTGGGGTCGCCTGGCGGTCGCGGTCGGTCTCGGTGTCTGCGGAGCGGCGGCGCAGCTCGTCGTCTTCTGGCGTCCCGGTACGGCGGCCGGCTCAGGAGCCTGAGCCGCGCACCGGTTCACAGTGATCAAATCAGAGTTCAGGGAGACACCATGGCAGAGCAGGAATCGCGCTATACCGTCATATCGTCGGACACCCATGCCGGGGGAAGTCACGCGATGTACCGGGAGTTCCTGGAGCAGAAGTACCACGACGACTTCGACGCCTGGCGGGGCCGGTACAAGAACCCGTTCAGCGATCTCGGTGACACGCGCCGGTACCGCAACTGGGACGACGAGATGCGCAACTCACAGCAGGACGCGGACGGCGTCGTCGGGGAGGTCATCTTCCCCAACACGGTGCCCCCGTTCTTTCCCAGCTTCGTGCTGTTCGCCCGGCCGCCCAAGCCGGACGAGTACCAGCAGCGCCTCGCCGGAATCCGTGCCCACAACCGCTGGCTGGAGGCGTTCTGCCGGCGGGCGCCGGAACGGCGGGCGGGCATCGGCCAGATCTTCCTCAACGACATCGACGACGCCATCGCCGACGTCCGCTGGATCAAGGAGCACGGGTTGCGCGGAGGCGTGCTGCTGCCCACGATCCCGCCGGACGTCGACTGGATCAAGCCGCTGAACCATCCCGACTACGACCGGCTGTGGGCGGTGTGCGAGGAACTCGAGGTTCCGGTGAACGTACACGGCGGCACCGGCTCGCCGGCGTACGCGCCGCTGCCGTCGTCCGCCCTCATCATGCTCTCCGAGATCACCCACTACTCGCGGCGGCCCCTGCTGTTCATGCTGCTCTCCGGTGTCTTCGAGCGCTTCCCGAGGCTCAAGGTCGTGCTGACCGAGCAGGGCTGCTCGTGGCTGCCGCCCCTGCTGGAGCAGCTGGACACCACCCTGGCGGCGATTCGCGACAGCGGCGCGGTCGGTGAGCTGAGGTTCAAGCCGGAGCACATCCTGCCGAGATCGGCCACCGAGTACTTCCGGCAGAACGTCTGGCTGGGCGTGAGCTTCCCCCAGCGTGCCGACGCCGCCGCGGCCCGCACCCTCGGCATCGACAAGTTCATGTGGGGCAGCGACTACCCCCACGACGAGGGCACCTACCCGTACACGACCATGTCCCTGCGCCAGCTCTTCCACGACTGGCCGGAGGCGGACCTGCGGAAGATCCTCGCGGAGAACGCGGCCGACGTCTACGGCTTCGATCTGGACGCCCTCGCGGGGCCGGCGTCGCGCCTCGGTCCCAGGGTCTCCGAGGTCGCCCAGCCGCTCACCGAGTTGCCCGACAACCCCAACGAGGCCCTGGTCCGCAACGTGACAGCGGCCTGACCCGCCCCGAAGCCGAGGTCGCGCGGGGGGCGGCGGGGGGGCGCGCGCCGGGGCGGGGGGGGCGCCCGGGTTGGAAAG
>NZ_JBEOWJ010000034.1:6431-130600 GCF_040295965.1 Streptosporangium sp. NPDC002544
CGCGCGGCCCCCCCCCCCCATGCCGGGGGCGGGGGGTGGGGGCGTCCTCACCGCGCCCGACCTCGGCGTGCCGTGCGCACCTTTAGAAACGAGGTTTTCATTCATCACCTCAAAGCCTTGTCTGGCAACCCTGCTCCGAGTCCGACCCGTAGTCGTTGCCGGAGAAATATAGGCTTCTGAACTGGCTAAACATGACACTTCTTGTCAGGCGGCCGGGCTACGGGACTTCACTGTATAGAGTCCCTGGAAACCTTGACGAAACAAGAATCCTGTTTCAGGATCGGACGCAACCCGATCGCCGGACCGGCGAGGGCACCTGGTGAATCTCACCCCCTTAGACGTCGTCCCCGTCGACTCAGATGTCCCGACACGTGCCCGATTCGACAAGTGTCATCCAGGAAGGGGCGGTTCCATGATCGCCTACAGTCCACCCACCCCCCAAAGCAGCGGAGGCCGTTCATGAGCCTCCTTGACGTACAGGACCTGACCTTGAGGTTCGGCGGTGTACGCGCCCTGGACGGCGTGTCCTTCGCCGTGCAGGAAGGCGCCCTCGTCGCCCTTGTCGGCCCCAACGGTGCCGGGAAGAGCAGCGTGTTCAACTGTGTCAGTGGCCTGTACCGGCCGAATGACGGCAGCATCGAGTTCGCCGGCGAGAACATCCTCACGCTGCCCTCCCACGCGCTCGCCTCCCGCGGGATCGGACGGACCTTCCAGAACCTCGCCCTGTTCCCGCGCCTGACCGTGCTGGAGAACGTGCTGCTCGGCGGCCATACCGGGCACCGCTCCAACGTCCTGGCGTGCGCCCTGCGCTGGCCGGGGGAGAGGCGCCGAGAGCGGGAGGCGCGAGGACGCGCCCTGGAGGTGCTCACCGAGCTCCGGCTCGCCCATCTGGCGGACCAGCCGGCGGCGGGGCTTCCCTTCGGCACGCTGAAGCGCATCGAGATCGCCCGCGCCGTCATGAGCGGCCCGCGCCTGCTGCTGCTGGACGAGCCCGCCGCGGGCCTGACCCACGGCGAGGTCGAGGAACTGGGCACGACGATCCGCTCGCTCCGGGAGACGCACGGGCTCACGGTGCTCCTGGTGGAACACCACATGGGCCTGGTCATGACCATCTCGGAGAAGGTGATCGTGCTCAACCTCGGACAGGTCATCGCCCAGGGGCCGCCCGGAGAGGTGTCGACGGACCCGGCCGTGGTCGCCGCCTACCTGGGAGCCGCCGCATGACCGCCGCACTGGCCGTCACCGGCCTCACCGCGGGCTACGGATCGCTCATCGTGCTGCGGGACCTGACCTTCCATGTGGAACCCGGCGAGATCGTCGTCATCCTGGGGGCGAACGGCGCGGGCAAGACCACCACGCTGCGCGCGCTCAGCGGCGAGATCCCGGCAGAGGGGGCGATCGAACTCGCCGACCGGCAGGTGGGCGGGCTCCGCGCCGACCAGCGGGCCCGGCTCGGCATCGGGCACGTGCCCGAGGGACGTGGCACCTTCGTGGACCTCACCGTCGAGGAGAACCTGCGGCTCGGCGCCTACCACCGGCCGGCGCGGGAGGTGCCCGGCGCGATGGAGCGCTGGTTCGAGGTCTTCCCCCAGCTGGCGGAGCGACGCGGCCAGCTCGCGGGCAGCATGAGCGGAGGCGAGCAGCAGATGCTCGCGGTGGCGCGGGCCCTGATGGGCGCACCGAAGCTGCTGCTGCTGGACGAGCCCTCGATGGGACTGGCGCCGATGCTGGTCGCGGAGCTGTTCCGGAGCCTGGCCGAGATGAACAGGCAGACCGGCACCGCGATGCTCCTCGTCGAGCAGAACGCCGAACTCGCGCTGTCGATCGCCGACCGCGCGTACGTGCTGGAGCACGGCCGGATCGTCTCGACCGGCACCGCCGAGGAACTGCGCGGCGACGACTCCATCCGCCGGGCCTACCTGGGAGTTTGAGACCGCAATGGAACTGCTGATCCAACGCCTGGTCGACGGAACGTCGAACGGGTTTCTCTACGGGGCCGTCGCACTGGCCCTGGTGCTCATCTATCGCTCCACCGGACTGATGAACTTCGCCCAGGGCGAGATGGCGATGTTCAGCACCTTCGTGGTCTGGAAACTGGCGGACCAGACCCTGGGGCTGGGGCTCGCCCTGGTCGTCGCCATCCCGATCGGCATCCTCTTCGCCTTCCTGCTCGGGGCGGTCATCGAACGCGTCGTGATCCGGCCCTTTGAGGGAGGGACCAACAACCACCTCAGGCTGCTGATCGTCACGCTCGGCCTCTTCCTCGCGATCAACGCCCTGGCCGGATACATCTTCAGCACCGACACCGAACGGCTGGAGTCGCCGTTCCCGGACGGAGGACTGAACCTCGGCGGCGTCAACATCAGCTACCTGGAGATCGGCACGGTCGTCGTCTTCCTGCTCGTGGCGCTGCTCATCCGGCAGCTGTTCATGGGCACGAAGCTCGGCCTCGGCCTGCGCGCCGCCGCCATGAACCCCTCCTCAAGCCGCCTGGTCGGGATCGACGTGAGCCGGATGATGATGATCGGCTGGGGGCTGGCGTCGGCGATCGGAGCCCTCGCGGCGGTCCTGGTGGCACCGGTCGTGTTCGTCAGCACGAACATGATGGCCACCCTCCTGCTGTACGGATTCGCCGCGGCCGTGGTGGGCGGCTTCGAGAGCGCGCCCGGTGCCCTGGTGGGCGGCGTGCTGGTGGGCCTCATCCAGTCCCTGTCGGCCGGTTACCTGCCCTTCATCGGTAACCAGCTCCAGCTCGCGACCGCGTTCGCGGTGATCCTTCTCGTCCTGCTGATCCGCCCGCAGGGGTTGTTCGGCCGAGTTCCGGTGGAGCGGGTATGACCACAATGCGAACGACAGTCAGCACGGCGCCCTGGCTCGCCGGCCTGGTCCTTCTCTTCCTGGCCCCGTTCGTCCTGGGAGTCACCGGTATCCGGGGCCTGCTGGAGGTGCTCTTCCTCGCCGTCGCCGTGATGAGCCTCAACCTGCTGACCGGTTTCAACGGGCAGCCGTCGATCGGCCACAGCGCGCTGATGGGCCTCGGCGCGTACACCACGGCGCTGGCGGTGCAGAACTACGGCTGGTCCTACTGGACGGTGCTGCCGCTCGCGATCCTCATCGCCGCGCTGGTGGGCGCGGTGGCGGGCATTCCGGCCCTGCGGATCCGCGGCATGAACCTGGCGCTCGTCACGATGGCGCTGGCCCTGGTGTTCCCCCAGATACCGGTGCGCTTCACCGACTGGACCGGCGGCACCGCCGGGCTGACCGTCGACCGGAACCTGAGCGCCCCCGCCTCGCTGGGCGTCTCCGACGTCGCGTGGCAGTACTGGGTGCTGTTGACGATCACCGCGCTGGTCTTCCTGCTCATCCGCAACGTCATGCACAGCTCGATCGGCCGCTCTCTCATCGCGATCCGCGACCAGCACGTGGCGGCGCACACGGTGGGCGTCAACGTCAAGGCGACGAAGGTGGCCGTGTTCGCCGCCAGCGCCGCGGTGGCCGGCGTGGCCGGATGGATGTTCACGGTCGCCAACCAGTTCGTCAGCCCCGGCGACTTCACCGTCCTGGTGTCGATCAACCTGCTGCTCGGCATGGCCATCGGCGGATCGGGAACCCTGGTGGGCCCGATCCTCGGCGCGGTGTTCCTGCACTACGTCCCCGAACTGCTGGCCGCGGCCGGCGTCAACCCCCAGCTCACGCCCGCGGTGTACGGCGTGCTGCTGATCCTGCTCACCTTCTTCCTGCCCCAGGGCCTCGCCGGAGGCGCCAGGACCGTGATCCAACGGCTCCGCGGGCCGCGTGGCGGCGCCGTCACACCGGAGAAGGAACCCAACTCCCCCCGTCCCGTCGCCGCCTGACTCCGGCCCTCCGCGCACCACCCGAAGGAGAACCGATGACCCACAGATCTCAGGTACGGCTGCTCGCCGTCATGGCCGTGCTCTCCCTTTCCGTCACGGCCTGCGGCGGCAGCGCCGTCTCGGCCGCGGGCGCCGACCGGTCCGCGCCCGCGTCCAGCGGAGCGGCGGCCGGTTGCCCCGACAACGGCACCGAGGGACTGACCGACACCACGATCAAACTCGGCGTGTCGCAACCGATGTCCGGACCACTCGTCGCCGTCGGCGGGGGCTTCGTGGTCGGGATGAACGCCTACTTCAACTACGTCAACAGCAAGGGCGGCATCCAGGGGCCGGACGGTAAGAGGCGCAAGGTCGAACTGATCGCCAAGGACGACCAGTACGTGGCCACCAAGACCAAGGCCAACGTCTCCGCGCTGATCTCCCAGGACAAGGTCTTCGCGATGCTCGGCCTGTTCGGCACGTCCGGGAACCTGGCGGCGCGGCCGTTGCTCGCCAAGGAGTGTGTGCCCTCCCTGTTCCCCACCTCGGGAGCGCCCGAGCTCGGCAACCCGGACTACCCCTGGGGCGGGCCCGCGGGAAGCATCTCCTATCTGCTGGAGGCCAAGGCGACCGGGGAGTACCTGAAGTCGGTCAACCCGAACGCCAAGGTCGCGATCCTGCACCAGGAGGACGACCTCGGCCGCGCCTACCTGCAGGGTTTCAAGAAGGGCATCGCCGGCTCGAACATCGAGATCGTGAAGACGGAGTCCTTCGAGTCCACCGATCCCGACGTCGCCAACCAGATCACCAGCCTGGCCGCGTCCGGCGCCGACACGTTCTACGACATCGCCATCGGCCTGCAGGCGATGCAGGCGCTGAACCACGTGCACGCCAGCGGGTGGAAGCCGCGCATCCTGCAGGCGGCACAGCTCGGCCTGTCACTGCTCAAGAAGCTGCAGCCGGGGGCGGGTGACGGCCTGATCATCTCCACCACCGCCTACGACCCCGACCTGCCGGAGAACGCCGACCTACCGCAGATCAAGCTCTATCTGGAGTGGTTCGAGAAGACACCCGGGCACGAGAAGCAGGTGCCGTCCACGGCCGTCGGCGGCTGGACAGCCGGGATGCTCGCGACGTGGGCGATCGAGCACGCCAAGACCATGGACCGGGTGGGCGTGATGGAGTCGGCGCACAACATGGAGGTGACCGAACCGACCACCTACCTGCCGGGTGTGAAGGTGCGCACCGGCGACGGCGACGACTACCTGATCGAAGGGGTCCGGCAGCAGCGGCTGGACCGTGCCGCGGGCAGGCTGGTCCCCATCGGAGAGGTGCAGGACTTCGACGGCACCACCAGGTACGAGAAGATCACAGGTTGAGGTCCCCGTCATGTTGCTGACCGGATTCGAGGGCAAGGTCGCGCTCGTCACGGGAGCGGCGCGGATGCGATCCATCGGCCGCTCCATCGCCCTCGGCCTGGCCGGGGCGGGCTGCGACGTCGCCGTGACCGGCACCGACCGGCCACCGGAGGCGTTTCCCGAACACGAGCGGAACGCCGGATGGCAGGGGCTGGCCTCGGTCGCGACGGAGATCGCGGCGCTGGGACGGCGGTGCGTGACCATCACGACGGACAGGGCCGCGAACGAGGAGAACGCCGGCCGTGTCCTCGACGAGGCCGTACGAGGGCTCGGCCGGGTCGACATCCTCGTCAACAACGCGGCCGCGTCCCGGGGCGCCGACCGGGTGAGCGTGACGGGGCTGGATCCGGCGGTGTGGGACACCGTGATCGGCACCAACCTCACCGGCTCCTTTCAGCTGAGCCGGGTGGTCGCGCGGCACCTGCTCGCCAGGAAGGAGGGTGGCAGCATCGTCAACATCTCGTCCATCGGCGGCAAGCTGATGGGGGCCAGGACGGCCGCGTACTCCGCCTCGAAGGCGGGACTGCACGCGCTGACCTCGGCGATGGCCCAGGAGCTGGGGCCGGAGGGGATACGCGTCAACGCCGTGTGTCCCGGGATAGTCCGGACCTCCCGGCTCGACGACCTGCCGGACGAGGCCTGGGATCGCATCATCGAGACCACGGTGCCGCTCCGGAGGGCGGGTGATCCCGGTGACGTGGCGAACCTGGTCGTGTTCCTCTGCAGCGACCAGGGCTCGTGGGTGACCGGGCAGGCGTGGAACATCGATGGAGGCCAGCTGACGATCCACTGACGAAGGGGCGGGTGGCCGGTGGCGGGGCGAGGGCCGGCCACCGGCCACTTTGAACCCGGAGTTCTCCCTCTTTGTGAACCAGGCAACAAAGAATTAACCCTGTTCACTCAGTCTGATCAGATCAACCAGTGAAATAGAGCTGTATTCTAGGTCAGTGTCCAGCGGGTCGAGGGGGAACTGCCGGTGATTACTGACGTTTCGGGTCCGGTCGCGCCCGAGCTGCTTCGCCGAGATCAGCGTGAGCGCCGGGAGCGAATCGTGCGCACCGCGCTGCGAAGCCTCGCGAGTAGTGATTACGAACGGGTCAAGGTGTCCGACGTGGCCCGGGACTCGGGTGTGGCGCTGGGCACGCTCTACAGGTACTTCACCTCCAAGGAGCATCTCTTCGCGGCCGCGTTCCGGGAGTGGCAGGAAGGGCTCAAGCGCAAACTCGACAAGTCCGCCCCTGCTGGAGAAACGGAGCGCGAGCGCATCGGTGATGTGCTTCATCGCACGGTTCGCGCGTTTCAGCTGCAGCCCCAGTTCTATCGGGTTCTCATCGTGCTGGAGACGGCGTCCGACCCTTATGTCGCGGACATCTACCACTCGCTCGACGGGATCTTCGTCGACATCGTGAGATCCGGGTTCGCGAGCGAGGAGGCTCTGGACGAGGACCACCAGGCGATTTTCAGCGTCCTCACGGCCGTCCTCAACGGGGAGCTGCGCGCCTGGATCATGGGACGCCGGACCATCGACAACGTGTACAAGGCCATCGACGACGCGATTCGCCTGATCTACGAGTTTCCGGCGGGACGCTGAGGAATTCCGGGCCGGAGAGGGCGTGTGCGGGATTCGGGTAATGTAATCGCTCTTACGCCGACCGGTCGTTGAGCCGAGAATCCCCGGGGTGTGGTTCACGACGAGACTTCCATCGGGTCGTGAAACGCAATCGGCTCACCCTCCGGGAAGCGTCTGATCGCGTGTTCCCGGGTACGCCGCGTCATGGCCTGCCATCTCTAGATCGACGGACTGAGTGGTCTGTCACTTGTGCGTGGCGATCCGTATGGAGACACGGGCGCGGTCATGCCGGTTAAAGAGAAAACAAGGTGAAAGATCGGGGCGGGTTGAGCCGTCGATCGCACCGCGCGATATGACGGGACGCGAGAGGATCGTCGATATCTCGGTGAACCTGTTCGCGGCCAACGATTATGCCGATACCGGCTGCGCCGAAATAGGTGACGAGATCGACCTGGCCGGTGGTGCGCCGTATCACCACTGCATCACCACTGCGGTTCGAAGGACGTCAGGCCGGCCACCGGGCCGCGGGAGAGGCGAACATGACGCTGGATCGCATCACCGGGATCCTCCCGCCCGCCACCCCGGGCGGCAGCGAGCCGGCACCCGGTCCGGAGGCCGAGCCGAAGCGCGGCCGCGGGTTTCCCGCCACGGCGAACGGCTGAGGGGGCTCACCCCGCAGGCCCTGGCGTTTCCGGAATGACCAGCGGATATCGTGTCTGATGTGTCAGAGTCCCGCTCCCCCCTGCCCGCTGTCGATCTTGCCCGTACGGTCGTCTTCGCCGCCTTCATCGCGGTGCTGGGGATCTTTCCCGGAGTCTACGTCGGCGGTTCGAGCGTCCCCATCGTGATCCAGAACGCCGGGCCGTTGCTGGCCGGCAGCATCCTGGGCGCGCGCCGTGGGACCGCGTCCGTCGTGCTGTTCCTCGGGCTGGTTGCGATCGGCCTGCCGCTGCTCTCCGGCGGGCACGGTGGTATCGCCTCGTTCCTCGTGCCGAGCAGTGGATTCCTGGTCGGCTGGGTCCTGTCGGCGCTGGTCGCAGGTCTGATCGTGTCGCGCGCCAAGCGGGTCGGGCTGCCGGTGCTGCTGCTGGCCAACGCGGCCGGGCTGGCCGCCGACTACCTGATCGGCGTCCCGTTCCTCGGCGTGTACATCGGAGACCTGCCGGCAGCCGCGCTGCAGTCGCTGATCTTCGTGCCGGGTGATCTGCTCAAGGTGGTGGCCGCCTCGCTGATCGCCGCCGTGGTGCATCGCGCCCTGCCGGGCCTGTTGGCGAGACCGGCGACGCGGACCGGATGATGCTCGCGATTCCCCGCTCCCGGACGAGGTGGAAGACGGCTCCGTGATCGAGTTCGAGGATGTCGGGCACAGCTACGGCGAACGGGTCGTGCTGTCCGGGGTGAACCTCCGCCTGTCCGAGCGACGGGTGGCCTTCGTCGGCGCGAACGGTTCGGGAAAGTCCACCCTGGCCCGCATGATCAACGGCCTGGTGCTGCCGAGCACCGGCCGGGTGCTGGTCGACGGGCTGGACCCGAGCCGCAAGGGCCGTGAGGTACGGCGGCGCGTCGGGTTCGTCTTCACCAATCCGGACAGCCAGATCGTGATGCCGACCGCGGGCGAGGACGTCGCCTTCTCCCTGCGGCGCAGCGGGCTCTCCGCCGGGGAGCGTGCCGCGCGGGCGGCCGAGATCCTGGCCGAACACGGGCTCGGCGGCTACGCGGACCATCCCGCGCACCAGCTCTCCGGCGGCCAGAAGCAGCTGCTCGCGCTGTGCGGGATGCTCGTGCTCGACCCCGACGTGCTCGTCTGCGACGAGCCGACGACGCTGCTCGACCTGCGGAACAAGAGGCAGTTCTGCACCCTGCTCGCGGGGTTGAGGCAGCGGGTCGTGCTGGTTACCCATGATCTTGACCTGCTCGGCGACTTCGACCGGGTGATCGTGCTCGACGGGGGCCGCGTGGTGGCCGACGACGAGCCGGACCCCGCGCTGCGCCACTACCGGAAGCTCGTCGGCTGATGGTGGGTGGATGGTACGAGCCGGGATCGAGTCCGCTGCACCGGACGCCGGCCGGCTGGAAGTTCCTCGCCCTGCTCGGGCTCGCGGCGGTGGTGTTCGTCCTGCGCTCTCCGGTGTGGCTCGGCGGGATCTGCGCCGTCATGGTCCTGGGGTACGCGCTGGCACGGGTCTCGCCCGGGCGTTGCCTGCGGGTCGCCCGCACGCTCGGGGTGCTGGTGGCGTTCATGTTCGCGCTGCAGTGGTGGCTGCTCGGCCTGGACGCGGCCGTGCTGGTATGCCTGCGAATCGTGGCCGCGCTGACCGCGGCGAATCTGTTCACGATCACCACCAGGGTCGATGACGTGGTGTCCGCCGTCGAGCGCGGGCTGCGGCCGCTGCGGCGGTTCAGGGTGCGTCCGGACCGGATCGGCCTGCTCGTCGGGCTCACCCTGCAGTCGGTGGCCGCGCTGTCCAAGATCGCCGCTGAGGTGCGCGAGGCGGCGAAGGCCCGCGGGGCGCAGCGCTCGGTCATCGCGTTCGCGGTGCCGTTCCTGATCCGTACCCTGCGGCACGCCGACGAGCTGGGTGAGGCCCTCGCCGCGCGCGGCGAGGGCGACCGCTGAGCCGGCGTCAGCCGCCCGCCGGGTCGTACATCCGGTACGCCAGGTTGCAGATCAGCAGGGTGTCAAGGTGGTCCAGGTCGGCTTCGAGCAGCCTGCCGATCTGGGCGAGCCGGTATCGCAGGGTGTTGCGGTGCACGTGCAGAACCTGGGCCGTCGTGTGCTGCCTGGCATCCAGCCGCAGGTAGGTCCGCAGGGTGTGGAGCAGCTCGCCGTTGGTCTTGGCATCGTGGTCGATCAGCGGCTGCAGGAACTCCCGCGCGGCATGCTGCCCGCCCCGGCCGGCGGCCGCGGCCACGATCGAGGTCAGGTCGAAGGCGCGGGCGCGGATCGGGCTCGACTGGTCCGGGGTGATCACGGCACGCGCGGACGCGAAGACCATGCGAACCTCCCCGGCGTCGTGTGCCGGTCCGGCCACGACGATCCGCCGGCTGGGCATCTCCCGCCGGAGAACCTCCAGGATCTTGCCCGTGGCGTCGGCGACGTCGCCCTGGGCGAGCAGCACCAGGGTCTCGCCGCTGCGCACCGAACGCACCATGGGCAGCACCTGCTCCACGGCCAGGCGCAGCCGGAGGGAGTAGCCGGCGGAGAACGCGGGATTCGGATGGGCGACCAGCACGACGAAGGGCACGTCGCTTTCGAACCCCGCCACCCGCAGCGCTCTGATCAGCGTTGTCGTGGGTGTGGTCCAGTCGGTCAGGCCGGCGAGCACCGCGGCCATCCGCGTCGCGCTCGACGGCTCCTCCTGCAACCTCCGCGTCAGGTCGATCGCGACCAGGGTCGCCGCCGAGCCCATGGCCATCCGGACGCTCTCCATGGCCTCGTCGGATCGGCCGACCAGAACGTGGTCGTGCGCGCCGGCCTGGTCGAGGGGGACGGCGAAGTAACCGGTCGTCCCGTTGGTGGCCAGCCCCTCCAGCACCAGGTCGGTCTGCCACTCCCAGTGCGAGGGCCAACTCGCCATCACCTTTCCGTCGATGTCGACGATGGCCGCCTCACCTTTGATCTCCTCGGCGATCTGTTTCAGCAGGGCCGCCAGGGGAGCCCCGTTGGAGATGAATCTCGCCAGTTCGGCGGCGAGATTGGAGGCCCGCCCCATGTCCTTGAACCGGTCGGCGATGATCGCGTCGGCGACGAACTCGCTGATCCGTACGAAGGGCACGTTGTAGGGGACGATCAGCAGCGGCAGGTCCACCGCCGTGGCGCACTCGACCAGCGCGCGCGGCACCTCCTGGTGCGTCAGACCGCAGCCGAAACCGAGGGCCGTGGCCCGCACCGCCTTGAGCCGCTGGGTGAAGGCCCGCCACCCTTCGTAGTCATCCGCGCCGATGAAGGCACCGGTGGTCAGCACCAGCTCGGCCCCGCGCAGGAAGGGGGCGGGGTCGACCAGTTCGGTGGACGCGACCCATCGAACGGTGCGTTGCAGCAGCTCAGGGCTGCTGGGTGTGACCAGTGTCAGCTCCAGGACCGCTTCGGCGATGAGCTGGTCGAGCGTCAGGGCCATGGGGCGGATTCCTCTCTGTGGCGGAGCCTCACGCTGTGCAACTGCACAATACAAGCTCCGCAGCCTTGGCCCGCACGCACGTAGACGGTGAAACCGGCATCCCTGTTGACTGCTTGGCATCCCACCCCTGTACGCGAAGTTCCCGATGTGGAACGAATAAAGGGAGCATTCGTGCGGTTCAAGCATCCCGCCTTCCTGGCGACCTCCGCTGTGGCCATGCTGTCGCTCGCGGCCTGCGGCTCATCCACCCCCACCGGCTCGGCCGACGGCGCCGCGGCCGCCTCGGCGGCCCCCGCCAAGAACTGGGCGCCGGCGAAGGTCGACGTGTGGGCCGACTTCTCCATGGACAGCGAGCGGACCAAGGCGGAGTACACGCCCGTGGGGAAGGCGGAGAAGGCCTGGAACATCTGCGTGTCGGTGCCCCACATGAAGGACGCCTACTGGCTGGGCCTCAACTACGGGGTGGCCGAGCAGGCGCGCGAAGCCGGCGTCAACATGACGATGGTGGAGGCGGGCGGCTACGAGAACCTCGACAAGCAGACCCAGCAGATCGAGGACTGCGCGCAGAGCGCCGACGCCCTGGTGATCGGCGCCATCTCCTACGACGGGCTCAACAGCACCGTGAACCGCCTGGCGGCGACCGGTAAGCCGATCATCGACGTCGTCAACGGCATGTCCAGCGACAAGATCACCGCCAAGTCGCTCGTCTCGTTCAACGACCTGGCCGCCATCACGGCCGACTGGCTCATCAAGGACTCCAAGGGAGAGCCGGTCAAGGTCGCCTGGTTCCCCGGGCCGAGCGGCGCCGGCTGGGCCGAGGCCGGCGAGGCGGGCTTCAAGAGCGCGCTCAAGGACAGCAAGGTGGAGATCGTCGACACCAAGTGGGGCGACACGGGCAAGGACGCCCAGACCCGGTTGATCGAGGACGTGCTCGCCGCCACCCCGGACATCGACTACATCATCGGCACCGCGGTGACCGCCGAGGCCGCCGGGCCGATCCTGCGGGACCGCGGCCTCAGCGACAAGATCAAGGTCGCCGGCTACTACTTCACCCCGGGCACCCACACCGGAATCCAGCGCGGCACCGTGCAGGGCGCGCCGAGCGACAGCACCGTGCTGCAGGGCCGGATCGCCATCGACCAGGCCGTCCGGGCGCTGGAGAAGAAGGAGTTCATGAAGCACGTCGGGCCGGAGCTCGTCATGGTCACCAAGGACACGCTCGGTGACTTCGACCTGACGACCACGCTGGCGCCCGAGGGATGGTCCCCGACGTTCCAGGTCAAGGCCGGCAGCTGACCCGTCGCGTCGGTTCCGGCTCGGCTGGAACGTTCCACCATCAGAAAGATTGCCTTCTATGACCGAACCTGACCACGGAGCCGTGCTTCGGATCCGCGGGCTCACCAAGAAGTACCCGGGTGTGACCGCGCTGGACCAGGTGGATTTCGAGCTCCGCCGAGGTGAGGTGCACGTACTCTTCGGCGAGAACGGGGCCGGGAAGTCCACCCTCATCTCCATCATCTCCGGAGCACAGCACCCCGATGGCGGGACCATCGAGGTCGGCGGGCGGACCGTCGAGTTCTCCGGCGTCGCGGCCGCACGCGAGCTGGGCATCAGCGCGGTGTTCCAGGAGTTCTCGCTGATGCCCACGATGACCGTGGCCGAGAACCTGGTGATGGGCTCCGAGCCCGGCCGGTACGGATTCGTCAACCGGCGCCAGAGCAGGAAGCTGGCGCAGGCGCGCCTGGACGAGTTCGATTTCCGCATCTCGCCGGATCGGCTGGTGGAGACGCTGAGCCGGGCCGAGCAGCAGATGGTCGAGATCGCCAAGGCGTTCCGGCCTGAGCTCAGTGTGCTCATCCTGGACGAGCCGACCGCCTCGCTGACCGAGGAGGAGTCGGAGCGGCTGTTCGCCCTCGTCGAGGAGGCGCGCGGCCGAGGGGTCGGCATCATCTACATCACGCACAGGATGGCCGAGATCCGGCGCCTCGCGGACCGGGTGACCGTGCTGCGGGACGGGCGGCTGATCACGACGGTTCCCGGTGGCACGCCGGACGACGAGCTGATCGGCCTGATGACGGGCCGGGTGGTGGAGGACCTTTACCCCGAACTGCCCGAACCCGGTACCGGCGTGGTGCTGGCCGCCCGCGGCATCACGACCTTCGACGGCGCGGTGCGCGACGCGAGCTTCGAGCTCCGCGCGGGGGAGATCGTGGGATTCGCCGGCCTCATGGGGTCGGGCAAGTCCACCGCGGCCCGTGCCTGCTTCGGTCTGGAGCGGATCGACTCCGGGACGTTGACGATCGCCGGCAAGGATCTGACCGGCGCCGATCCCGCCCGTGTCATGAAGTCCGGCGTGGTGTACCTGCCCAGTGACAGGAAGACCGAGGGGCTGTTCCTCAACCGTCCGCTCCGCGAGACCGTCACGCTTCCCTGGCTGCGCCGGGCGCCGATGTCCAGCGGGCCGGTGCTGCGGCCGGGACGCGAGCGCGCGGCGGCCGGCGACATGCTGCGCCGGATGAAACTGAACCCGGCCGACCCTGAGCGCCCGGCCGACAGCTACTCCGGCGGCAACCAGCAGAAGGGCCTGCTGGGGCGGGCGCTCCTGGGGGACTGCGACACCTACATGCTGGACGAGCCGACGGTCGGGGTGGACGTCGGCGCCCGGGTGACGATCTACGACCAGATCGTCGAGCTCGCCCGGAAGGGCAACGCCGTGCTGGTCATCTCCTCGGAACTGCCGGAGATCCTTCATCTCTGTCACCGGGTGTACGTGTTCTCGCACGGAACGATCACCGCCGAGATACAGCGGGACGACCTCAGTGAGGAAACGGTCCTGCGCCACATGATGCATTGGGACGAACCAGCGACAAAGGAGATCGCATGACCCTCCCTGGTGAGGTCGGAGTGGCCCTACGACCTCGGAGATCTGTGATCTCGTACGCCGCCCGCACATTCGTCAAGATCGGTGTGCTGCCCATCCTCGTGGTCGTCGCGCTGATCGCCTTCTCCGCGATGTCGGACAACTTCCTGACCGTGGACAACATCCACTCGGCGCTGCGGCAGAACTCGTACATCATCATCGCCACTCTCGGCCAGTTCGCCGTGCTGCTGGTCGGCGGGTTCGACCTGTCGATCGGTGCCATCACCGCCCTGGTCTCGGTGACCACGGCGATGGCGATGACCGCCCAGTCGGAGACCTCCTCCCCCCTGACGGCCGTGCTCGTCGGTGTCGCCGCAGGTGTGCTGGTCGGCATGATCTGCGGGCTCGTCAACGGCCTGGGCGTGGCGAGCCTGAACATCAATCCCTTCATCATGACGCTGGCGACCGCCTCGGTGTTCTCCGGGCTCGCCCTGATGCTCACCTCGGGCGTGCCGGTCTCCGGCCTGCCCCAGGAGTTCAGTGACTGGCTGGGCTTCGGCAGCGTCCTCGGGATCGGCGTCTCCATCTGGCTCGCCGCACTGGCGGCCGGGCTCCTCTGGCTGTTTCTGACCCTGACCCGCCAGGGACGCCACATCTACTCCGTCGGGTCGAGCCCGCGCGCGGCCAGGCTCTCCGGGGTCAGCGAGTTCCGCACCCTGATCCTGACGTACGTGCTGGCCGGAGGCCTGGCGGCGGTCGGGTCCGTGCTGCTCACCGCGCGCATCGAGACCGGAGAGGCGAACATCGGAGCCTCCCTTCCGCTGCAGACGATCGCCGCGGCCGTCATCGGCGGGGTCAGCCTCCGCGGCGGATCCGGCCGGGTGCTCGACGCGGTGCTGGGCGCGGTTTTCATTGGAATCGTCGCCAACGGCATGAATCTGGCGCAAATCAATTCCTACTATCAAATGATAGTCACCGGCATTGTGCTGGCTCTGGCGGTTGTCGCCGACCGTCTCCGTACTCGACTCGCCGCCGCGGTGTACGCAGGAAAGGTGTGATTATGAAGGTCACTCTGAATTCCGATATGGGGGAGTCCTTCGGGATTCATTCCTTCGGGAACGACGGGGCGCTGCTCGCCCTGATCGACACGGCGAACGTGGCGTGCGGGTTCCACGCCGGAGACCCGAGTGGCATGCGCGAGACCGTCGCGGCCGCGGCCGCCGCGGGGGTCTCCGTGGGCGCGCACCCGGGACTGCCCGACCCGGTCGGCTTCGGGCGACGCGAGATGAAGTTGTACCCTGATGAGGTACGTGACATCGTTCAGTACCAGGTGGGAGCGCTGAAGGGCTTCCTCGACTCCGCGGGTGTACCTCTTGATCACATCAAGCCGCACGGCTCGCTGTACGGCATGGTCGCGCGGGACGAGGCACTGATGGACGCGGTGTGCGACGTCGCCGCGACGTACGGGGTGCCGGTCTTCGGAATGGCGGGAACCGCGCACGAGCGGGTTTGCCAGGCTCGGGGAATTCCATTTCTCGCCGAGTTCTACGTCGACCTCGAATACACGGCCGAAGGCGGTTTGATCATCGCCAGGCGGCCGCATGCCACACCTGTCGAGCGAGCGGTTGAGCGAATGACCATTGCTCTCGAAGAGGGAGTCGCCATTGCCGTCACCGGTGAGCGGATCCCCATGAGATTCGACACGGTCTGCGTCCATTCGGACACGCCCAACGCGGTGGAAGTCGCCTCCGCCATCAGAAATGTCATCGATTCGACGGACTCGTCGTCCTGAAAGGACTCTCATGTCTGAGCACGTTGTGCAGTCTCCGCTCCCCGGCGTCTTCTACACCCGGCCCGTGCCCGACCAGCCGCCCTTCGTCGAGGTGGGCAGCGTGGTCACCGCCGGGACGACCGTGGGCCTGGTCGAGGTCATGAAGCAGTTCGCCGAGATCAAGGCCGGGGAGAGCGGGACCGTGACGGCGATTCACGCGGAGAACGAGAGCATCATCGGCCCCGGGGACGGCGTCGTCACCATCGAGAAGGACTGATCCTGTTGCGTAAGTTGCTGGTCGCCAACCGCGGCGAAATCGCGGTGCGGATCATTCGGGCCGCCCGCGAACTCGGGATCAGCACGGTGGCGGTGTACAGCGAGGCCGACCAGGACGCCCTGCACGTCCGGCTGGCCGACGAGCGGGTGCTCATCGGCCCGCCCGCCGCCTCCCGCAGCTACCTGAACATGGACGCCGTCGTCACGGCGGCGGTCGATCTGGGCGCGGACGCGGTGCATCCCGGGTACGGATTCCTCTCCGAGCGGGCCGAGTTCGCCGACAAGGTGACCGGGGCCAAGCTCCTCTTCGTCGGACCGTCGGCGGAGACGATCCGGCTGATGGGGGACAAGGCACGGGCCAGATCCGCCGCCGAGGAGGCCGGAGTGCCGACGGTGCCAGGATCCGACGGGCCCGTCGACGGCCTGTCCGAGGCTCTGGCCGCGGCGGAAAAGGCGGGATACCCGGTGGCGGTCAAGGCCGCCGCGGGCGGCGGTGGCCGCGGTATCCGTATCGTGGCCGACGCGACGGAGCTCGCCGAGGCGCTGCCGGTCGCCCAGGCCGAGGCCCAGGCGGCGTTCGGCAGCGGGCTGGTGTACATCGAGCGGTTCGTGCCCAACGCCAGGCACATCGAGGTCCAGGTGTTCGGTGACGGAGAGAACTTCGTCCACCTGGGGGAACGCGAGTGCTCGATGCAGCGGCGGCGGCAGAAGGTGCTGGAGGAGGCGGGAGCGCCGGGCCTGCCCGATCACGTGCGCACCGCCATGGCCGACGCCGCCGTCGCGCTCGCCAAGGTCTCGGGTTACTCCGGGGCCGGCACCGTCGAGTTCCTCTACGACTCCGCGAGCGAGGGGTTCTACTTCATCGAGATGAACACCCGGATCCAGGTGGAGCATCCGGTGACGGAGATGGTGACGGGCCGGGACCTGGTCCGCGAACAGCTCACGGTGGCCTCGGGCGACCCGCTGTCGTTCTGCCAGGCGGACGTCGAGTTCCGCGGCCACGCCATCGAGGTGCGGCTCAACGCGGAGAACCCGGACTTCGGGTTCATGCCCAGCCCCGGCGTGCTGTCGGCCATGCGGATGCCGGGCGGTCCGTTCGTCCGCATCGACTCGGGATTCGGGCCAGGCAGCGAGGTCAGCCCCTTCTACGACTCCCTGCTCGCCAAGATCATCGTTTGGGGGGACAGCCGCCGGGCGGCGATCGCCCGGATGGCCCGGACCCTGGACGAGGTCGAGATAGCAGGCGTCGTCACCACCGCGGGATTCCTGCGCGAGGTGATCGACATCGAGGAGTTCCGCGACGGCCGGTACCACACCACCTTCCTGGAGGACTGGATGGCCGGCACCAGGACCGGGGGCGGCAAGTGAAGGAGAACACCGTGTGCAGAGCAGGCGAGAGCCGCTACTCCTGGGGTGGCGACGAGCATCTTGTCGTCCAGTTCGCCGAGGCGATGAGCCTTGAGGTCAACTTCACGGCCATGGCGGTGGCGAAGGCGCTCACCGAGAACCGGCTGCCGGGGATCGTGGACATCTGCCCGGCGAACGCGTCCCTGCTGATCAGGTTCGACCCCGACGTCGTGCCGCCCGCCACGGTCGAGGCGGCGGTCAGGGCGGCCGAGGCGCAGGTCGCGGGCTCACCCTCGCGGAGCATCGAGACCAGGATCTTCGAGGTCCCCGTCTGGTACGACGACCCGTTCACCAACGAGACGGGGGCCAGGTTCCGCGACCGGCACCAGCGGCCCGAGGGCAACGACCTGGAGTTCGCGGCCGTCGAGAACGACATGGACTCCGTGCAGGCGTTCATCGACGCCCATTCGGGCTCGCCGTGGATCACCTCGATGGTCGGCTTCGTGGCCGGACTGCCGTTCATGTTCCAGATGGTTCCCCGGGAACGCCAGCTCGAGCTGCCCAAGTATCTGCGGCCGCGCACCGACACGCCCGCCCTCACCATCGGACACGGCGGATGCTTCGCCTGCATCTACTCGGTCCGCGGAGCCGGCGGGTACCAGATGTTCGGCGTCACCCCCGTGCCGATCTTCGACCCGGAGCAGAGGCTCGCCGACTTCAGCGACTTCATGGTGTTCTTCCGGCCCGGCGACATCGTCAAGTTCCGCGGTATCGACAATGCCGAATACGACAGCATCCGAGCGCAGGTCGAGGCCGGCACCTACCGCTACCGCCAGCGCCCGATCACCTTCGACCTCGATCGATTCCTCGCCGATCCCGACGGCTACAACACCGAACTTCTGGGAGCTCTCTATGCCGGTTGAGATTCTGGAGCCCGGGCTGGCCTCAAGCATCCAGGACCGCGGCCGGCCCGGCTACTACAGCGTGGGCATCCCGCCGTCCGGCGCCGCCGATCTGCGCGCCGCGGCCGCGGCCAACCTGCTCGTCGGCAACACCCCGGACGCGGCGGTCATCGAGTCGCCCTACATGGGGCCCGCCCTGCGGTTCGACGAGCCGACGGTGGTGGCCGTCACCGGCGCGACCATGCCGGTGCTGCTCAACGGAGCACCGGTCCCGCAGTGGGAGTCCTTCGCGGTCGCGGCCGGAGACCGGCTGACCTTCGGTTTCCTGCAGGCGGGCGCGCGTGTCTACATCGCCGTCGCTGGCGGGTTCGACGTTCCCGTGGTGCTGGGCAGCCGGTCGACCTACGCGCTGGGCGGATTCGGCGGCTTCGAGGGCCGGAACCTGAGGAAGGGCGACCTGGTCCCGATCGGCGGGGCCGGGGGAACCCCCGGCAGGGTCGTGCCCGAGGAGCTTCGGCCCGTCCACAGCCGTGACGTCGAGCTACGGGTGGTCATGGGGCTGTACGACTACCGGCTGACCGACGCCGGTCGCAGTTGCCTGCTGGAGTCGGAGTGGTCGCTGACCCCGGTCGCGGACCGCACCGGTTTCCGATACTCCGGCCCGGTGCTGGAATGGGAGCAGCGGGTTCAGCCGTTCGGCGCGGGCTCCGACCCCTCCAACATCGTCGACGCCGGATATCCGATCGGTTCCATCCAGGTGCCGGGCGGCGTGGAGCCGATCATCCTGCATCGCGACGCGGTCTCCGGTGGCGGCTACGCCATGCTGGCCACCGTGATCAGCACCGATCTCAACCTGGTCGCCCAGTGCTCTCCGGGGACGCGAACCCGCTTCGTGGCGGTGACCCTGGAGGAGGCGCTGCGGGCGCGTGCCGCCGCGGCGGACTGGGAGTCGCGGGTGCGCCAGGCTCTGGGCGCGGCCGCCTGATGCGACCCCAGCCCGCTTCGGAACGGCTGGCGGCACTGGGACTGGTGCTGCCCGACGTCCCCGCGCTGGCCGGTGCGTACGTCGCGGCGGTCCGGTACGGCGACATCGTGATCACAACGGGCCAGCTGCCCTTCGTCGACGGCCGCCTGCCGCTGACGGGGCTGGTCGGCGTCGACCTCGACATCGCCGCGGCGGCCGGTGCGGCACGTCAGGCCGGCCTGAACGCGATCGCCGCCGCGGCCGGAGTTCTCGGCGGTGTCGACGACATCGTCCGCGTTCTCAGCGTGACCGGGCACATCGCCGGTGGCCCGGACTTCGTCGAACATCCGGCCGTGCTCGACGGCGCGAGCAAGCTCATGGTGGAGATCTTCGGGGAAGCCGGCCGGCACGTCCGTACCAATGTGGGAGCCCCGCGGCTACCGCTGAACAGTCCGGTGGAGGTCGGCATCGTGGTCGCCGTCCGCTGAGCCGGGCCGTGGCCCGTGGCCGGACCCCGGCCGCGGGCCCTTGGACAAGGAGTTCCGTTGACAGCTTTGACGACAGCTTCGGCAACACCGGCGTTGTACCGGCCGGCCTCGCTCGACGACGCCATCGAGCGGCTGGCGACCTCCGACCTGGACGCCGTGCCGATCGCCGGTGCCACCTGGGTCATGCGGAGTCCCGCCCGTGGCGAGCCGTTCCACGGCGAGTACGTGTCACTGGCCCGGATCGAGGAACTGGGACGGATCGACGACGACGGTACGAATCTCACGATCGGCGCGGCCGTCACCCATGCCCGGCTGGCCGAAGCGCTGGCCGGCCACCCCGGGCTGGACGTCCTCCGGCAGGCCGCGGCGAAATCGGCCAACCCGTCCGTCAGGCGTCAGGCCACGGTCGGCGGAAACCTCTGCACCACCGGCTTCGCCGCGGCGGATCTGGTACCCGCGCTGCTGAGCCTGTCGGCCGTCGCCATCGTGAGGGGTCCGGCCGGTGAGACCAGGATGCCGCTCGGCCGGTTCCTCGCCACGCGGGGCGCGGCACTTCCCGCGACGGTGCTGTCGCACGTGTCCGTGCCGCTGGCCCCCGTCGTGTCCGCGCACGCTCGCCTGACCATGCGGCGGGCGGGGGACTACCCGGTCGTCATCGTCAGTGCCACGGCCGCGGTGGACGACGCGGGGGTGGTGGAGTCGGCCACCGTCGCGGTGGGTTCGGTCGAACCCGTGGCCCGCCTGTGGCCGGAGATGGCGGCCGCGCTGGTCGGCCGGCGACTCGACGCGGACGCGGCGGTGCTCGCCGCCCGCGAGCACGCCGGATCCTTCCAGGCGCGGGAGTCGGTGGAGGTGGACGGCTGGTACCGGTCGCAGGTGCTGCCGGCGGTCGTGGGCCGGGCCGTACGCGCACTGGAGCGGTCCAGTCGCGCCGGACGGGAAGAGCGCGGAGAGGCGGGCAGGGCATGAGCACCGAGTTGACGGTCAACGGCGAGGTGAGGCGGGTGCACGCCGGCCCGATGACCCCGCTGGCCAGGGTGCTCCGCGAGGAGTTGCACCTGAGCGGCACGAAGATGGCGTGTGGCGAAGGGTTCTGCGGATCGTGCACGGTGTTCGTGGACGACGACGCGGTGGCGTCCTGCCTGGTTCCGGTGGGGCACGCGGAGGGCAGGTCGGTCCGGACCGTGGAGTCCCTCGCGGACCCGGCCGGCGCGCTCTCCCCTCTTCAGCAGGCGATGAAGGACGCCGACGCGGTGCAGTGCGGGATGTGCTTTCCCGGGATGCTGATATCGCTGAGCGCGCTGCTGGAGTCGGATCCGGACCCCGACCGGGATGACGTACGGGAAGCCCTGGTCGGCAACATCTGCAGGTGCACCGGATACGAGCGCATCGTGGACGCCGCGCTCGCGGCGGCACAGGCGGCCGCGGGACAGGGACGACAGGCGGAGGGGAACGGATCGTGAGCCAGGTCATCGGAGCCAACCTGCCCCGCCGCGACGCCGAGGACAAGCTGCGCGGCCGGACGATGTTCACGGTGGACGCCGCCGCGGGAGGGCTCCTGCACGCGGCGCTGCGCCGGTCGGACGTGGCCGCGGGCCGCATCGTCTCGGTCGACCTGGAGCCCGCCCGGCGCATGCCCGGAGTGCGGGCCGTCGTGTCGGCCGCCGACGCCCCCGGCCGGTACGGGATCACCATCGCCGACCACCCCCTGTTCGCCGTCGACGAGATCCGTTACCTGGGCGAGCCCATCGCGGCGGTCGCGGCGGAGACCCTCGAGCAGGCCCGCGCGGCCGCCGCGGCCATCGTGGTCGAGATCGAGGAGTTCACCCCCCTGATCACCATGGCCCAGGCGCTGGCCGACGACGCCCGCGATCTCCATCCGGGCTGGGAAGACTACGACGTGCTCATCGAGGGCGGCCGGCGGGCGCGGAACATCGGCTGGGAGGCCACGGTGGTGCGCGGGGACACCGACGCGGTGTTCGCCCGGAGCGACGTCAGGATCATCGAGACGGAATTCGTCGCGGGCAGGCAGAACCAGACGCCGCTGGAACCGCGCGCCTGCGTGGCCGGCTACGAGAACGGGCGATTCGTCCTTCAGACGTCCACCCAGGTCCCCTGGGCGGTCCGCAACTCCACGGCACGCCTCCTCGGGGTGCGGGAGTCCGACGTCCGGGTGGTGGTTCCGCCGGTCGGCGGTGGATTCGGGATGAAGTTCGAGGTGAGCATCGAGCCGTTCGCCGCCCTGCTGGCCCGCGCCTCGGGCCGTTCCGTCAAGCTGGTCAACAGCCGGCAGGAGGAGATGCAGACGGCGCTCTGCCGGGAGAACGCGGAGATCCGCATCCGGTCCGCCGTGTCGGAGTCGGGCGAGATCCTCGCCCGGGAGGCGGTGGTCCTGATGGACTGCGGCGCCTACGGCGGTGAACAGCCGTTCCTGACCAGCATGACGGCTCACACGCTGGGCGGGAACTACCGCCTGGGAGCCGTGCGGCTGGTGAGCCGCGCGGTCTACACCAACTCGCCGCCCAACGGGGCGTTCCGCGCCTGCAACGGCACGTACTGCACCGCGGCCCTTGAGCGGCACACCGACGAGATCTGCGCGGCGCTCGGCATGGACAGGGTGGAGTTCCGGCGGCGCAACGTCCTCGGCGACGGCGACATCGGGTCCACCGGGCAGGTGTTCGAGGGCGATGTGCTCGCTCCCATGCTCGATCGGATGATCTCGTTGCGGGACTCGGGCGAGCCCGTGAGGCAGGCCGACGACGGACGTCTGTACGGCACCGCGACGACGGTCGGCACCTGGTTCATCTTCGTGGGGCCCTCCGCGGCGACGGTGAACCTCAACCCGGACGGCGGCGTCACCCTGGTCACCGCCGGGGTCGAGATCGGTTCGGGATCGACCGTGCAGGCGATCCCGCAGATCGTCGCCGATTCGCTGGGCCTGCGGGTGGAGGACGTCACGGTCCGGGCCGCGGACACCGACGCGGCCGGATACGACGGCGGCGTGGGCGGCGGCAGGACCACCGTCTCGCTGGGGGCGGCCGGTGTCGCCGCCTGCGACGAGGTGCGCAGGAAGGTCTTCGAGGTCGCGGCGGAGATGCTAGAGACGTCTCCCGGCGACCTGAGTCTCGCCGACGGCCACGTCGTCGTGAACGGGGTGCCGTCGGCGCGGATCACCCTCAGAGAGGTCGCCGAACACGCGCAGCAGGTGTCGGGACCGATCTCCGGCTCCGGCTCGTTCACCGGCACCGGCGTGCAGCCCATGTCCGGCTGCGCGGCCGGACACCTGATCGGGGCACTGGACCTGCCGGTCTTCGCCGTGCACGAGTGCGACGTGGCGGTGGATCCGGACACCGGCCACGTGGAGGTGCTGGCCTACCGCGTCGTGCAGGACGTCGGCCGGGCGATCAACCCCAGGGCCATCCTGGGCCAGGTGCAGGGCGGTGTGGTCCAGGGACTGGGCTACGCGCTGCACGAGGAGATCACCATCGACCCTCGGGGGAAGGTACGGCAGACGGGTTTCGAGACCTACCGCGTGCCCCTGTCCGGCGATGTCGTCCCGGTCCGGCTCGATCTCTACGAGGGGGCTCCGTCCATCGGGCCCCTGGGCGTCAAGGGCGCGGGTGAGGTGCCGATCCTGAACGTGGCCGCCGTGGTCTCCTGCGCGGTGGCGGACGCCATCGGCAAGTCCGTGTCGCAGATCCCGCTGACCCCGCAGCGGGTTCTCGGGCTCATCCTGGAGCGGGACGGCGAATCCGTGGATCTCCGGCACATACCGCAGGGCTGGCGGGAGAACGTGATCGCCGACCCGGACGAACTGATGGCCGCGGCCGGTGTGGGACGCCCCTGATCGTCCGTCCGGACGACTCCGGTCCAGGCTCCCCCCGTTGGAGCCGGGACCGGGGCGCTCAGCCGGTCACCAGGTGCTCGGCCTCGTGGTGCAGTACCTCGACCAGGATCAGCTCCAGACGGAGGTCCTGGTCCGCGACCATCTCGGATGGTGTCATCGAATAACCTCCAGCCTCGCTGGTGGGGACGCTTCGCGCACCGTACGGGTTATCCGTCATAGCGGGCCGGTATGGACGGTGAGCGCCCGCCGGGAGCGTAGGTCCCGGCGGGCCGGCCAGAAGGCGGATCAGCGGCCGATGGCGAGGGCGGCCGCGTGCATGAGCCGTCCCGGATCGGTGTCGGGGTCGTCGCGGACGACCGCCACGTCCAGGCCGGCGGCGGCCAGGCGGCCGAGTGACGCGGCGGCGTCGGCGGCCGTCCCGGCGGCGGCGAACAGTTCGAGCAGCGCGTCGTCGACGAGATCGGTGCGCGGAGCGTCGGAGAGCCACCCCTCGCGGAACGCGGCGCACAGCCCCGCGTCGAGCCCCGCGGTTCTGGTGATCTCGTGGTCGCCGTGCACGCCGAGGTAGGTCGCCACCATGGGGCGCAGCCGGTCGCGGGCCGCGCGCGCGTCCTCGCCCACCGACAGCCCGACGTAGGCGGCCAGCTCCACCCCGGCCCCGACGCGCTCGCGGACCGAGGCGACGTAGGGCGCGGAGGAGAGGATGGACAGCAGCAGGCCGTCCGCCCGCTCGGCGGCCAGGGCCAGTGCCCGCGGCCCCTTGACCCCCAGCACGATCGGCGGGGTGCGGCGCGGCGGGGTGAAGGACAGCCCGGCCGACACGCGGAAGTGCTCGCCCCGGTGGTCGACGCGCTCGCCGGTCATCATCGCCCTGACGATGTCGACCGCCTCGGTCAGGCGGCCGATCGGCCGGTCGAAGGGGATGCCGAGCCGGTCGGTCATCCAGCGGGAGTTGCTCGCGCCGAGGCCGAGGATCGCGCGCCCGCCGCTGATCTCCTCCAGGGCGGCGAGCTCCATGGCGATCAGCGCCGGGTGGCGGGTCCAGGGGTTGACCACCCCGATGCCCACCCGGATCCGCCCGGTGACCGCGGCGATCGCGCCGGCCAGCGCGAAGGCGCCGCGCTCGCAGTAGTCCTCGGTGATCCACACGGTGTCGAACCCGGCCTCCTCGGCGAGCCTGGCGACCGCGACGGCGGAGGCGGCGTCGCGGTGCCCGGAGATGGAGAACGCGAGTCTCATCGCTCGCCCTCCGGGCCGAGGCCGCCACTTCGCCGGTCGAGTGCGGCGAGCCCCCGGTCGAGCGCGGCGGGCGTGGGTTCCACGACGGGCACCGGCGGCAGGGTGGCGGCGGTGGCCCCGACGTCCTTCAGGCCGGTGGAGGTGCCGACCACGACCACGGTGGCGTCGGCGGGCAGCGCACCCGACCCGGCCAGGTCCTCCACCGCGACCAGCGCGGTGACGGACGAGGCCTCCAGGTACAGGCCGGCCTCCCGGCCGAGCCTGCCCTGCGCGTCGAGGATGCGCGCGTCGTCGGGGACGGGCACCGCCCGGCCGCCGGTCGCCCGCAGCGCGGCCAGGCCCTGGAAGGTCCCGTACGGCGAGGCGATGGAGAACGCGACCGACGGGGCGGTCGGCACCGGTCCCGCGGTGTCCGTGCCGGCGGCCAGGGCGGCGTGGTGCGGGCCGAACGGCTCGGCCGCGACGAGGACCGGCATCCGGTCGGCCAGCCCCGACTCCACGAGGTCGGCGAAGCCGCGCCGGATCCCGGCCAGCCCGTCGGCGTAGGCGACGGGCACGACCACGTGGTCGGGAGTCCGGCCGAGGTCGGCGACGATCTCGTAGGCGATCGTCTTGTAGCCGTCGACGCCGTAGGGGATGGACCCCACCGGCGGGTCGGCGTGCCCGGACATCGCCAGCCAGCCGCGCTCCTCGACGAGCCGCCGCATCAGACGCCACCGATCCGGGGGGTTCTCCAGGGCGACGACGCGAGCACCGTACACCTGCATGAGCGTCTTCATCGTGGCCGGTACCGACGCCACGGTCAGCACCACGCAGGGCAGCCCCGCGCGCGCCGCGTAGGCGGCGACCGCCGCCCCGTGGTTACCGGTGCTCGCCACGACCACCGCCGGGGCGCCCAGTTCCACGGCCTTGGTGACCGCCACGGCGGCCAGCCGGTCCTTGTAGGACCAGGTCGGGTTGCGGGTCTCGTCCTTGACGAGGACCGCGCCGAGCCCGAGGCGTTCGGCGGTGCGGGGGAGCGGTACCAGCGGGGTGCCGCCCTCGCCCAGGCTCACCGCGGGTGTGGCGCCGTCCAGCGGCAGCAGCGCGCGGTGGCGGAACAACCCCGGCTGGGCGGGGTCACAGGGCAGGCCGCGCAGGCCGCCGAGGTCGTAGACCGGGAGCACGTTGGCGGGCGCCCCCTCCTTCTCGCAGGCCGGGCAGCCGCGCCCGGCGAGTTCCAGCGAGGGGTCGGGGTAGGTCGCCGAGCACCGCTGGCAGGCCAGCCGGCCGAGGTAGCGGGAGACCGGGGTCATGCCGGCACCACCGTCAGCTCCCTCGGCGAGCGGGTGAACAGCTCCGCCCCGTCGCCGGTCACCACCAGGGTGTCCTCCACCATCATCCCGCCCCATCCGAGGTTGTAGTACGGCGTCTCGAAGCAGAATGTCATGCCCGGTTCCAGCGCCGTCTCCACGCCGGGGGAGACGATGGGCGGTTCGTAGACGGCGAGGCCGATGCCGTGCCCGCAGTGCTGGCGCCGGTAGGGCGTGACCCCCTCCCGCCGCACCGCCCGCATCGCGACGTCGAAGACCTCCGAGGCGGTCACGCCGGGGCGGGTCAGGGCGACCTGCTCGTCCAGGCCGGCGAGGATCGCCGCGTAGTGACCGGCCTGGCGCGCGTCGGGCGCGCCGAGCACCGCGGTGCGCCCGATGTCGGACCAGTAGCCGGCGTACAGGCAGCCGATGTCGAAGCGGGCCAGCTCGCCGGGGCGCCAGCGCCGGTCGGTCGGGTGGGCGTCGGCCAGGGCGGAGCGCGGGCCGGTGGTCGCCACCACGAAGCGAGGCTCGGCGCCCCCGGCGACCATCGTGGCGGCCACCGCCTGGGCGAGCTCGTGCTCGGACACCCCCTCCGCGGCGATCTCCAGGGCGGCGTGGACTCCGGCCTCGGCGAGCCGGGCGGCGTGGCGCAGCAGCGCCACCTCGCCGGGGAGCTTCACTCCGCGGACCCGGCTCGCCCAGCCGGTGGCATCGGCCGCGGCGGGGTCGCCCGCGGCCTCGCGCAGGGCCACCTCGCCGTCGAGCCCCTCGACGCCGTACCGGAGCCCCGCCCCGGCGGCACGGGTCGCGGTGGCGAGCGCCGCGTACAGGTCGGGGTGCCGGTCGGCGGCACCGGTGAGGGGCGTGGGGCCGGACGACTCGAAGTAGAACCGGCCGAACGGCACCACCCGGTCCTCCGGCACGCCGCCGTCCACCGCGGGGGCGGTGTCGGCGGCCGGGCATACCAGCCAGCAGTCGTCGCCGGTCACCACGGCCGCCATCCGGTGGGCGCGGAACAGTGCCCCGGCCACGCTGCGGTAGCCGGTGGCGTACAGGACGCTCTCCGGAGTGGTGAGGACGACGGCGTCGAACGGAGCCTCGGCCAGGGCCCCGCGCAGCCGGGTGAGCCGCTCCGCCGCCAGCCGGCGCAGGTCGACGTCCGGGGCGGGGGGAACGGCGCTCACGGCCGACCTCCCGCCTGCTTGGCGATGACGGTCTCGCTGAACTCGTGCATGGCGTCGAGCGTCTCCGGCACGGTGTCGGCCGCGAACAGCAGCCCGGCGAGGGTGTCGACGCCGGCCTGCCGGTAGGCGGCGATCTGCTCGGCCACGCTGTCCGGAGTGCCGATGAGGTTGCGGCTCGCCAGGTCGGAGACGCCCTGGTCCTTCAGCGTCGTGCCGGACAGCGAGACCATGTGGTTGTGGAGCTGGGAGGCGCGGAATCTGCGCCAGGCCTCCTCGTGGGTGGGCGCCACGCAGACCGCCACCTGCAGCGCGACCTCGAACCCGCCGGGCAGCTCGCGGCCCGCGGCCGCCGCCTGCGCCCTGATGTCGGCGATGCCCGCGGCCACCTCGCCGGGGGTGAGGCAGGCGGGCAGCCACCCGCCGGCGTACAGCGCCGCGCGGGTGCGGGAGCCCGGCGCGTTGCCGCCGGACAGGATCGGCAGCGCGGGCTGTGCCGGCTTGGGGTAGGACTCCACGTCCTCGAACTCGACCCAGCGCCCCTTGAAGGAGGCGCGCCGCTCGGTGAACAACGCGTTGAGCGCCTGGATGGCCTCGGCCGCGTGCTCGCCCCTGTTGATGCGCCGCCCGGGGTTCATCGCCTCGAACTCCTCGCGGTAGGCGCCGATGCCCACGCCCAGCACGGCCCTGCCTCCGGACAGCCGGTCGAGGGTGGCGACCTGCTTGGCGGCCACCACCGGGTTGCGGAACGGCAGCACCATGATCGCCGTGGCCAGCCGGATCCGGCTGGTGAGCGCCGCGACGTAGCTCAGATAGGCGAACGGGTCGTAGTAGCGGGGCGGGGTGTCGAACTCCTCGCGCACGTAGCCCTGCGTGGTCACGTGGTCGTTGCCCCAGACCGAGTCGAATCCCAGCCGCTCGGCCTGGACGGCCAGCTCGACCGCCTCGGCGGCGTCGGCGTAGGGGACGGGGTACATCAGTCCCTCCGTGCCCGTGGGCACTCCCAGACCGAATCTCATCGAACATCTCCTTCCCGTGCGTCGGCCGTGACCGGAATCGGGGCGTTCCGCCTGAGGGCGGTCACCGCCCAGCCCAGTACGGCATAGCAGACGAACCCGTAGACCAGCCCCTCGATGGCGTCGGTCAGCAGGACGTCGGTGTACTTCGCCAGCAGCGCCGCCACGACCCAGGCCACGAGGGCCTCGGCCCGCACGGCCGGTGCCGACTCCAGCAGCTGGTCGCCCGTGTGGTGGCGGGCCAGGATCCAGAAGTGCGCGATGAGCACGCCGGCGAACGGCGGCGCGATGATCGCGATGACGTTCAGGAAGACGAGGAACTGGGCGGCCAGGCCGGCGAAGGCGACCAGGATCGCGATGACGATCGAGATTATGGTCCAGGTGGGTTTGCCGACACGCAGCCCCAGGGTGTTGGAGGCGTTGGTGAAGGCGAGCGAGGCCGAGTAGAGGTTGTTGTCGGCGGTGTTCCACAGGGCCAGCACCAGCATCACCGCGGCCGGGGCCAGCAGGCCCAGTCCCTGCATGACCAGCACGAAGTTGCTGTTGCCCACGGACATGGCCGAGACGGTGGCGATGATCTCGAAGACACCCGCGCCCACGACGAACCCGGCGAAGCAGGAGATGATCACATCCCGGCCGCGGGAGGCGAAACGCGTCACGTCCCCGACGAGCGCGGCGCCGGTGACCCACGTCGAGATGACGGCGCCGACCGCGACGGCGAACCCGATGGGCACCGCGGGCTGCTGGGCGGCCACCTCGGCGAACCCGCCGTCCCCGCCGCCGATCTTGAAGAGCGCCAGCAGCGCGATCGCGACCTCGATGGGCACCGCGATCGCGGAGAACTTCGCCAGTCCCTTGAACCCGAAGATCGCCGTCGTGGTGATGGCGGCGCCGAACGCCAGAATGAAGGCCCATGGTGGGATCGCCGGAATCAGCTTGTGCACCGCCCCGCTCCAGGTGTCCATCAGCACTCCGATGAACCCCATGGCGATCACACCGAGCAGCAGCGAGACCACGACCGCGCCCTGGCGGCCGAAGACGACCCTGGCGGCGAGGTAGCTGGACAGGCCGGTCCGGTAACCGACCAGCCCGATCAGCGCGGACACGGCCACCAGGACCAGGTTGCCGACGAGGATCGCGGCCATTCCCTCACCGAAGGTGGTCCCGCCGCCCACGACACCGCCGACGAGGAAGCTGCTGACGCTGATGTTCCAGCCGATCTGGACGATGATCATCTGGATCAGGGACTTGCGCCGATGCGCGGGCACAGGCTCCAGCGCGTGGTCGTCGAGGTCGGTGGCGATCGACTCCGACTCCACTTTTGTACTCATAGCGCCCTCCTTGACTGGGACTGTGCCCTGGGATAGTCCATAGTCCATTAAGGGGCGTATGCCCAACTACGTGGCTCTGCCGGAAGATGGGGAGATCGCTTTTGTGGACATGACACAAAAGGCCCGCGGCCTCCTCGCGCAGGTCGAGGAGATCGCGGCCACCCTGGTCGGCACCGTCTGGGAGCGCCTGCCCGGATACGACCAGGCGCGGATGGAGGTCGAGGACCTCACCGAGGTGGTCGCGCCCAACCTCACCGCCGTGCTCTCGGCGGTGGCCGAGCGGCGGGCCCTCACCGAGGCCGAACTGCTGTCCGCGGCGCTGCTCGGCCAGCGGCGGGCCATCCAGGGCGTGCCGATCGAGAGCCTGGTCGCCTCCTGGCACACCGCCGAGCGGGCGCTACTGGAGCGGCTCGCCGCCGCGGCCGGGCCGTCGATCCAGGGCCACGACCTCGCCGGGCTCGTGCAGCGGCTGGCCGCGCTGACCGATTCCATGATCGACGCCTCGACCGACGCCTACCGCCAGACCCGCAGCGAGGCCGCCGCCCATCTCGACCAGATCGCCACCGACCTGGTGTCCCGGCTCGCCGGCGGGGAGCCGCTCGACCCCGCCGACGTCGAGGAACGCGCCCGGCTCGTCGGAGTGCCCGCCCAGGTGCCGCATCGCGCCGCCGCGATCGGCATGGCCGACGTGACCAGCCCGCTCGCGCTCGCCAGGGCGCAGAAGGCGGTGCTCGACTCGCTGCGCCCCCGGCTGCGCAGCCGGATCCTCGCCGGGAGCAAGGGAGCCACCACGCTGCTTCTGCTCGCCGACGCGCCCGGCCTCGACGAGGCGCTGACCCGCGCCGCCCGCCGGCCGGGCATCCCGCCGGGCCTCGTCCTGGGCCTCGGTGAGCCGCGGCCCAGGCTCGGGGAGGCGGGCGGGTCGTGCCGGGAGGCGCTGGCCGCCCTGGAGGCCGGGCTGCGGATGGGGGCCGACCGCGTGGTCGTCCACTTCGAGCGGGTCATCCCCGAGGTGCTTCTCATCGGCAACCCCCTCGACGCCGGCCGCCTGGTGGACACGGTGCTGACCCCGCTGAGACCCAGCCCGGTGCTCATCGAGACCCTGCGGACCTACCTCACCTGCGGCCTGTCGGTACGGCTGACCGCGCAGCACCTGTCGATCCATGAGAACACCGTCAGCTACCGCCTGCGCCGCATCCTCCGGCTGCTGGACCTGGACGCCCCCTCCCGGCTGCTGCGCCCCGACGTCCTCCTCGCGCTGCGGGCCGACGAGCTCGGCCAGGGCCGGCAGGACGCGCGGCTCGACGACCGCGGCCCGGAGTGACCGGCCCCGGCCTGCCCGGGTACGGGATTGCCCGTCGTCACGCGGCCGGGGCGCCGGGGCGGGGACGATGGCGTGCGCCGTGCTTCCCCGGCCCCGGCCTACGGCGGCCGAGACGGTGGGCGGGTCAGTCGAGGCCCGGTTCGGCCCAGAAGATCGTCCCGGAACCGCGCAGGCGGACCGGTCCGGCGGCGGGGACGAAGGCGGACTCACCCGGTCGTAGCACCTGCCCGCCGGCCTCGACCTCGCCCTCGGTGCACACCAGGATGCGCGGTACTCCGCCCTCCAGGGTGAGCCCGGAGCCCGGAACGGCCGTGCCGAGGCGGAACTCCGGGGCGGGCGTGCGGTAGAGGTTGCCGACCGGCTCGACCGGCAGGGGCGAGATCGAGGGGTCGGTGACGCGCAGCAGCTCGTCGACGTCCATCGGCTTGCTGGTCAGCCCCGCGCGGAGCACGTTGTCGGAGCTGCCCATGATCTCCACACCGAAACCGCTCAGGTAGCAGTGCAGGGCTCCCGCGCCCAGGAACAGCGCCTCACCGGGCCGCAGCTCGTGGCGGCGCAGGAAGAGCGGGGCGAGGCAGGCCGGGTCTTCCGGGTGGATGCCGGTCAGGCGTACCACCAGTTCGTCGTCGGGGCCGCCCGCGGCCGACGCGGCCCGCGCGATCGCGGCCACAAGGTCCTCCCGGCCCTCCTTCGGCCACTCCACCAGCGCGCGGAGCGCGGCGGAGGCGTCCCCGGCGGCCAGCGGCGCCACGACGGGCTCCAGTTCCGGGATGCCCAGCCCGCCGATGAGCGCCGCGGCCTCCGCGGGCGGACGGAACCCGGCCAGCGCGGTGAACGGGGTCAGCGCGCAGATCAGCTCGGGCTTGGGGAACGGGTCGACGTAGACGCCCCTGGCGTAGCCCTCCTCCGCCTGCTGTCGCGACGGATGAACCTGCAGTGACAGCGGCAGGTCCACGGCGATCAGCTTCAGCAGGTACGGCAACCGCGAGCCGAACCGCTCAACGGTCCTCTCCCCGAGCTCGGCCACCGGGTCGGCGGCCACCGTCTCGGCGAGGGAGTGCCACGTCCCCCGCCGCAGCACCGACGAGGAGCCGGACGGGTGGGTGCCGAACCACATCTCCGCCTCGGGCCGCTCCGCGGGGGAGGGGCGCCCGGCCAGCGTGGCGATGGCCGTGCGCGAGCCCCAGTCGTAGTTCTTCACGGGATTGCGCAGCAGGCTCGTCACGGCGTCTCCACCGCCTCCGGCAGGAAGGAGCGCCGCGACGCGGGGATCTCGCCCGGCCCGGTCTGGTCGGCCGCCGCGCGGGCGGCGGGGATGAGGGGGCCGTTCATGATCCTCCGTGTCCGTGAGTCCGAGCAGGAAACGAATGAATGCCACAGAACGCCGATGCTACGCGTCTTCGGTGTCTCCCGGCCGCCAATGCACGGCCAAGACCGGGTGAACAAGTCCGTCGACCGCGGGGTCTCACCGCCCGGGGCACCGCACCGCCACGCGACGGTCCTTACCGTGCCGGACCGCGGGCCGAATCCGGCTCCGCGTCCTACGCCGTCCCTTTCTCCCGGCCTTCCACCAGGACGGCGAGACCGTCGAGGAGACGCCGCAGGCCGAACTCGAACCACTCGTCGATGTCGATCACGTCCCCCCGCTCCGCGTGGAGTCTGGACAGTATCGGGAACCGCCCGGACTCCAGGATCTCCAGGAGCGCCGGCGTCCTCGACACACGCCACTGCCCGGCCGTGACCCCGGTGCGACGCTCGGCCTCCACTTCGTTCACCAGCAGCAGGGCCGCGCCCTGCACCTGGGCGCTCACCGTCATGGCCACCCAGTGCGTTGTCGTCGGGTCGAGGCCGAGGCCGTCCATGGCGCGCATCGCCCACTCGACGTCGGTCAGCACGTTCGGCCCGATCGGCGGCCGGGGGGTGGCGATGACCCGCAGCACCCAGGGGTGCCTGGAGTACATGCGCCACTCCCGCCTCGCCGCGGCCTCCAGTCCGGTGCGCCAGCCACCGGGACCGGAGCCCGGATGCGGGTCCTCGCCGAAGACGGCCTCGACCATCAACTCGACGAGCGCGTCCTTGCCCGGCACGTAGCGGTACAGCGACATCGCGCCGGTGCCCAACTCGGTCGCGACGCGGCGCATCGACAGCGCGTCCAGCCCCTCGGCGTCGGCGATCCGGACCGCGGTGCGCACGATTCGCTCGGTGCTCAAGCCGGCTGGGGGCTCGTGCCGTTCCGTCGGATCGCCGGTGCTCGGCGGGGGCGTGGGGAGAACGGTCCGCGGCGCGGGCTCGGTGAGGCGCGCGGCTCGTCCGGCGGCGCGGATCCGGTAGGCCCGTGCCTGACAGGCACGGGAGCAGTACCGCGGGCGTCGACCCCGAGGCGCGGCGTCCAACGGCTTTTCACATTGCGCACACGTCAACATGCGTCCTCGTCCAATTCCGGCACGCCCACTGGTGTGACGAAATTCTAACACGCGTTTTTTGTGACGTAATGAAAGGCGGCGGTGTGACGTTATGGCGAGTGAGATACGCCGTCACCTGGCTGAACCTCCTTGTTTTTGAAGGTGTTTCTGCACGTTAATGCGTGCCGTATTGGCCTGGATATCAACCCTTGCATGCGTCCAAAAATTTTGCGTACGATGTATACGCATATTTTGCGTACAGGGTATCCGAGGAGGTTTCGGCAATGGTGCGAACGGTGGCCACGGCAGGGCGGAGGGAATGGCTCGGACTCGCGGTGCTGGTCCTGCCCGTCCTGCTCGTCTCGGTGACCGTGACGGTGCTCTACTTCGCGCTGCCCTTCCTGAGCGCGGACCTCATGCCGACCGGCTCCCAGCTGCTGTGGATCGTCGACATCTATGCCTTCCTGCTGGCCGGTCTGCTGATCACGATGGGTGCCCTGGGGGACAGGATCGGCCGCCGGAAGCTGCTGCTGATCGGAGCCGCCGCGTTCGGTGTCACGTCGGTCATCGCCGCGTACGCCCCCAGCGCCGAGTCGCTCATCGCGGCCCGCGCCCTGCAGGGCGCCGCGGCGGCGAGCCTGATGCCGCCCACCCTCGCGCTGATCCGGGACATGTTCCGCGATCCGCGGCAGCGCCGGATGGCCGTCGCGGTATGGGCCGCCGGCTTCGCCGGGGGCAGCGTGCTGGGGCCGATCGTGGGAGGCCGGCTGCTGGAGAACCTCTGGTGGGGGTCGGTGTTCCTGATCAACGTGCCGGTCATGGTCCTGCTGCTGGTGCTGGGGCCGATCGTGCTCCCCGAGTACCGTGATCCGCGCCCCTGGAGGTTCGACCTGCTCAGTGCCGCGCTCTCACTGGCGGCCGTGCTGCCGACGGTCTACGGGATCAAGCAGTTCGCCGTCGACGGCCTCGGCCTCCAGGCGCTGCTCGGCGTCGTCGCCGGGTCGCTGTTCTGCGTCGCCTTTCTGCACAGGCAGCGGACGCTGCCCACCCCGATGCTCGACCTGAGGCTGTTCGCCGGCCGGGGCTTCACCGTGTCCCTGATCGCGAGCACGCTCGCGGTCTTCGCCCTGGTGGGGCTGTTCTACTTCGTCGCGCAGTACCTGCAGATGGTGCTCGGGCTACGGCCGTTCGTCGCGGGGCTGCTGACCCTGCCCGCGGCCGGAACCGCCCTCGCCGGCTCGATGCTGGCCGCCGTGATCGCGCAGCGGGTACGCCCGGGACACATCATGGGCGGCGGCATGGCGCTCGTCGCCGGAGGCTTCCTGGTGATGAGCGGGATCGAGGTGGACTCCGAGCGATGGCCCCTCATCGGCGGCCTGCTCCTGCTGGGGACGGGGATCGGAGCGGTGCAGGCGACGGCCTCCGACATGATCGTCGCTGTCGCCCCGCCGGAGCGCGCGGGCTCGGCGTCCGCGATCATGGAGGCCGCCACCGAGCTGGGCGGTGCGCTCGGCGTCGCGATCCTGGGCAGCATCGGCCTGGCCGTCTACGGCGAGAGGCTCACCGCGGCGGGTCCCGCGCTGCCCCCCGAGTACGCCGAGGCGGCGCGCGAGACCCTGGGCGGTGCCGTCGAGGTGGCCGCGCGGATACCGGGAGGGGCGGGAGCGGCCCTGCTCGACGTCGCCCGCTCGGCCTTCACCGACGGCATGCACCTGGCCGCCCTCCTCGGGGCCGCCTGCATGGCGCTGACGGCGCTGCTGACCGTGCTCCTGCTCCGGCCGGTGCGCGTGGACGCCTCGACGGCGGACGGCGGCGCCGAGTGACCGCTCACCGCGGGCGACGGGTGAAGAGAGCGGCCCTTTCCGCGACGAACTCCCGCACCGTCGTCGCGGGCCTTCCCGTGATCGATTCGACGTCCCCGGTCATCCGGTCGTAGCGGTTCTGGCGGTGCAGGCGCGCCATGGTGACGATGTGCTCCTCGGTGTGCGCCGGGAGCCCCGCGGGCGCGAGGTCCCGCTCGACCCAGGCGTCGAGCGGGACGTCCACGTAGCGGATCTCCCTTCCCAGGGCCAGGGAGTATTCCTCGGCGATCCCGTCCATCCCCTGCGACCTGGGGCCCGTCAGCTCGTAGACGTGCCCGACGTGAGGCCGGGGGTCCCGCAGGATCGTGGCGACCACGGCCGCGACGTCGCCGGCCGCGACGGGCGACGTGCGGCCGGTCCCGAAGGGAAGCCGGATGGTCCCGCTGTCGGCGATGGAACGCTCGGCCAGCGTCGTGAACATCGGGTTCTCCAGGAAGACGGTGGGCCGGACGTGCACGACCGGGAGTCCCGACCAGTCGAGCACCTGCTCCGACAGCCAGTGCAGCCGCTGCTGGTGGGACTCCGCGGTGCTCAACGCGTTCATCTGCGACACGGTCAGCTGCGAGATGCCGACCAGGACCTCAAGGGCGCCCACCGCGCGGGCCACCGTCGCGACGGTGGCGGCGGCCTCCAGGTACGACGGCGACACGCTCATACCGAAGAACATCCGGGAACTGCCGTCGAGGGCGTCCGCCACGTCCGTGGGGCTGGTGAGGTCACCGATCACCACCTGCGCGCCGAGGGCGCGCAGCGCGTCCGCGCGCTCGTCGTCGCGATGCGCCATCGCCCGTACGGGCAGGCCGCGTGCGCGCAGCAGCCCCACCACGGTGCGCCCGACGCCCCCGACACCTCCGCCGGCACCGGTGACGAGGACGGGGTCGTCGTCGGCCATCGCGATCTCTCCTCACCTCGGGGTGGTCACGTCGGGGTGGTCACGGCCGGTCACGGATCGCGGCGCGCACCGTCCCCGGCGCTCTGACGTACCGTGATCGGAACACTACTCCGGGCCACGTGCCGGCGCACCGGCCGATTCGACCGCTTACCGGTCACGTGACCATTTCAATCCGCCCGTGTTCCCCCGGCGGCCACGACCTGCCGTTCTCGGACGGTTTCAGGCTGATCGTGTGAACGGCGCGGGAGCGAACCCCCGAGCCTTCAACAAGGGAGCCGCCGTCGAGCTGATGAACTCGGAATCCTGGCATGTCCGGCCTTCGAGCACACCGCTATGTGTGCGGCCTCTCAGGATCAAGCCGCTGCCCCATGCAACGAGGTGACCGGGTATCAACCCAATCTGGGCGGCACCTTCGTCAACGCCCGGGAAACATGGGCTGGATCGCCTCCATCATCACCCGGAGAAGCCGGAAGGCCGCCAAGGCCCCTGAATCGGGATCTTGACGGCCGTCTGCGGTGATCTGCCCATGGCTGCCATGGGCGGTGGTGGACGATACAGGGATTGAACCTGTGACCTCTTCCGTGTCAGGGAAGCGCTCTCCCGCTGAGCTAATCGTCCTCGCTGCGAACCAGAGGTGGAGACGGGATTTGAACCCGTGTACACGGCTTTGCAGGCCGTTGCCTCGCCTCTCGGCCACTCCACCGAGTGGGGGACCGGAGTCCCTTCCGAGCGGAAGACGGGATTCGAACCCGCGACCCTCACCTTGGCAAGGTGATGCTCTACCACTGAGCCACTTCCGCGTGCCTCCGGGGCCTGCCCGGACTCACTGCGAGAACTCTAGCGAATACCCGGCCACTCCCCAAACCGAGCGGTACCGGTATCGTGAGATGTAAGGAGCCAGTAACGGGTTCACCAGTTACCAAGTTCAACCTACGCGAGAGAGTGACAGCATGCGCGACAACGAGGTCGTGAACGTCGGACCGGAGCCGCTGAGCTTCGAGCAGGTCGTCGAGGTCGCCAGGCACGGTGCCCCCGTGCGCCTCACCGACGATGCCGTGGCGGCCATGGCCGCGGCCCGCACGCGCGTGGACGAGCTGGCCGAGAGCCCCACCCCCGCCTACGGCGTCTCGACCGGGTTCGGCGCCCTGGCCACCCGGCACATCGACCCGGCGCTCCGCGCACAGCTGCAGCGATCCCTCGTCCGCTCGCACGCCGCCGGGTCCGGCCCCGAGGTCGAGGTCGAGGTGACCCGCGCGATGATGCTGCTGCGCCTGCACACCCTGGCCACCGGCCACACCGGCGTACGCCCGAAGACGGCCAAGGTGCTGGAGAGCCTGCTCAACGCGCGGATCACCCCCGTCGTGCACGAGTACGGCAGCCTCGGCTGCTCCGGCGACCTCGCGCCGCTCTCCCACGTGGCCCTCACGATCATGGGTGAGGGCGTCGTCCGGGACGCCGCCGGAGAGCGGGCCGACGCCGCGGAGGCGCTCAAGCAGGCGGGCATCGAGCCCGTCGAACTGGTGGCCAAGGAGGGGCTCGCGCTCATCAACGGCACCGACGGCATGCTCGGCATGCTCATCCTGGCCATGGACGACCTCGCCCGCCTGTTCAGGACCGCCGACATCGGCGCGGCCATGAGCGTGGAGGCGCTGCTGGGCACCGACCGCGTCTTCGCCGCCGACCTGCAGGCCCTGCGCCCGCACCCCGGGCAGGCGGCCAGCGCCGCCAACCTCAGGGCGCTGCTCGCGGACTCGCAGATCATGGACTCCCACCGGGACGGCACCTGTACCCGCGTCCAGGACGCCTACTCCCTGCGGTGCGCCCCGCAGGTCGCCGGCGCCGCCCGTGACACCCTGGCGCACGCCGCCTCGGTCGCCGGACGGGAGCTCGCCTCGGCGATCGACAACCCGGTGGTCCTGGCCGACGGCCGGGTGGAGTCCAACGGCAACTTCCACGGCGCCCCCGTCGGCTACGTGCTCGACTTCCTCGCCATCGCGGTCGCGGACATGGCGAGCATCTCCGAACGCCGCACCGACCGCATGCTGGACGTGGCACGCAGCCACGGCCTACCGGCCTTCCTCGCCGACGATCCCGGTGTCGACTCCGGCCACATGATCGCCCAGTACACCCAGGCGGCGGTGGTCTCCGAGCTCAAGCGCCTGGCCGTGCCCGCGAGCGTCGACTCGATCCCGAGCTCCGCCATGCAGGAGGACCACGTCTCCATGGGCTGGTCGGCCGCGCGCAAGCTGCGCCGCTCGGTGGACGGCCTCACCCGGGTGCTCGCGGTGGAGATCCTCACCGCCGCGCGGGCCCTGGACCTGCGCGCCCCGCTGCGTCCCGCCCCGGCGACCGGAGCCGTGGTGGCCGCCCTGCGCCAGGCCGTCCCCGGCCCGGGACCCGACCGCTTCCTCGCACCGGAGATCGAGGCGGTGGTCGGGCTCGTCGCGGGCAACGCGGTCGTCGCCGCCGCCGAGACGGTCACCGGCCCCCTGGCCTAATACCGTCCCGCCGGGACGGCGGCGATCACCTCCACCTCGATGAGCAGCCCCGGCGAGAACAGCCGCGACACCTCCACCGTCGTGCTGGCCGGGGGCGCGCCGGTGATGTGGCGCCCGCGCACGGCCCCGTACTCCGGCAGCAGCGACATGTCGATGAGAAAGGTCCGGATGTGGGTCACGTCGTCGAACGTGCAGCCCTGATCGGCGAGGACGCGTGACAGCTGGTCCATCACGTACTCGGACTGGCGCGTCATGTCCCCCTCGCCGACCACCTTCCCCTCCCCGTCCAGGGCCACCTGCCCGGAGACGAACAGCAGGTTCCCCGCCCTGGTGGCGTGCGAGTAGTGCCCGTTGGTGGCGGGGACCGTGGCCGGGTTTATCCTCTCCACGCCTGTACGGCCCCGCTGGTCGCTCCGCTCCGTGTCCCGGGCCGCCCCCGCGGGGCCGGTCACGGTGAGGTGCGCGAAGATCGCCGTCAGGTCCGCGTCGCCCAGCCCGGCCGCCGTCGCGCCGGCCAGCCGCTTCCCGGCCGCGGCGGCGAGGGTCCGGGTCCCGTGCGCGGCCAGTGCCATGTCCTTGGCGGCCAGGCCGAGGGCGTAGCGCGTCTCGTCCGGGCCGTTCTCGACGGCCGGGCGGACCCGTTCGGTGAGCGCTCCCAGCGGTGTGCCGCCGAGCACGTCCAGCAGCGTCCCGATGTCCACCCCGGTCGCCTCCGCGCAGGCGACGGTCTCGGCGAGCAGCACCTGGGCGGGCACCAGCGCGCTCATCACGGCCAGCTTCATCGCCGCGCCCGCACCCGGGCCGCCGACCTCGCGTACCAGGCCGAACACCTCCAGCGCCTTCCGGCAGCGGGCCAGGTCCTCGGGGAGCCCGCCGGCCAGCACCGTCAGCGTGCCGTCCCCGGCGGGTCCCACGCTGCCCAGGACCGGTGCGTCGACCAGCCCCACCCCGCGGGGAAGCAGGTCGCGGAGCCCGGCCACCGCCTCGGGCCCGATCGTGGACATTTCCGCGACCACGCTGCCCGCCCGCAGCCCCGGCGCCGCGTCCGAGAGCACCCGCCGCACCGCCGCCGGGTCACCGAGCATCGTGATCACCAGTTCCGCGCCCGCCACGGCCCTCGCCGGCGAGGTCGCCACGGTGGCTCCCTCGATCGCGCGGGGGGTGCGGTTCCACACCGTCACCTCGTACCCGGCCGCCACGAGCCGCCGGGCCATCGGGGTGCCCATGCGCCCCAGACCAAGAAAGGAAATCATGCGCCTCACGGTAGGGAACCGGCGAGGCATTCCACCAGCGACTAGATTGCATGTAAGCCATGCAGAGGAGGAATGTGTTCGACATCGAAGGGCTCCGCCTGCTGGACACCGTGGCCCGCACCGGTTCTTTCACCGCGGCGGCCGCCAGGCTCAGCTACACCCAGTCGGCGGTCTCCCGGCGCATCGCCGCGCTCGAACACCGCGCGGGCGGCCCGTTGTTCGAGCGGCTGCCGCGCGGTGTGCGGCTGACGCCCGCCGGTGAGGCGCTGCACCACCACGCCCAGGTCGTGCTGAACCGGCTGACCAGGGCGGAGGAGGAGCTGGCCGGCATCCACGGCGGCTACCGGGGGCGGCTGCGGGTGGGCGCGTTCGCCACCGCCAACGTCGTGCTCGTGCCGGGTGCCCTGCGCGAGTTCCGCGAGGAGTTCCCCGAGGTCGAACTCGTCCCGATCGAGGGGCCCAGCCGGAGCCTGCTGCGCCGCATGCGAGAAGGCGGCCTGGACGTCGCGGTGGTCAGTGACTACCCCTCCGAGCTGCCCCGCGAGGAGGAGGTGGAGATGGTCGAGCTGGCCGACGACGAGCTGTTCGTCGCGCTCCGCCGTGACCACCGGCTGGCCGGGGAGGAGGTCGTCGACCTGCGCGAGCTGCGGGAGGAGACCTGGATCGAGGCGCCTCCGCCGGGCCGGGCCACCGCCCTCGCCGCGGCCTGTGCCAGGGCCGGGTTCACCCCCCGCGCCTCGGTCAGGATCAGCGAGTGGACGGGCAAGTTCGGGTTCGTCGCGGCCGGGCTCGGCATCACGCTGGTGCCCGCCATCGCCGCGCACGCCGTACCGCCCGATCTGGTGCTCCGCTCTCTCGGCGAGCTCGCCCCCCGCAGGACCGTTTACGCGGCCCTGCCGCCCGTCCCGCTGCCCGCGGCCCGCACCCTGGTGCGCCTGCTGGCCGTACAGGCGAGACAATAGGGAAGTGCATGACTCTTTTGCGCATGTCACCGGATATCTGGCCACGGGGCTCCGAGACATCACCACCGACCTGACCGCCTTGGACGGCGAGGGATGGTGGGCCGTCGTGGTCGACTACGAGGGCAAGGTGACGTGTGCCAGGTTCGACGACGTCCGTCAGGCCCCGCTGCCCGTGCCGCGCGGTCCCTGGCGCGGGCCGCACCCGTCGTCGTGGCGCAGTTCCCTGGACCGGGCCGCGTACGAGGACGGCGTGCGGCGCATCCGCTCGTACATCGAGCGTGGCGAGGTCTACCAGGCCAATCTGTGCCGGGTGCTGAACGCGCCGCTGCCCGCGGGAGAGGAACCGGACCCGCTGGCACTGGCCGTACGGCTGGCGGAGGGCAACCCCGCCCCCTACGCCGCGACGGTGAGCCTGCCGGGACTGAGCGTCGTGTCGGCCTCTCCCGAGCTCTACCTGTCCAGGGACGGCGACGTGGTCGAGTCCAGACCGATCAAGGGGACCGGAGTCACCGAGGAGGACCTGCAGGAGAAGGACTACGCGGAGAACGTGATGATCGTCGATCTCGTCCGCAACGACCTGGGCAGGGTCGCCGAGGTCGGCTCGGTGAGCGTGCCCGCCCTGTGTGAGGTGGAGGAGCATCCCGGTCTCGTGCACCTGGTCTCCACGGTCAGGGCGCGGCTCGCGCCGGGGTGCGGGTGGCCCGAGCTGTTCGGCGCGACCTTCCCGCCGGGGTCGGTGACGGGGGCCCCGAAATCTTCCGCCCTGCGTATCATCGATGAGCTCGAACCCGAGCCGCGCGGGCCGTACTGTGGGACCGTGGGCTGGGTCGACGCCGGCCGGCGGCGGGCGTCGCTGGCCGTGGGGATCCGCACGTTCTGGCTGTCGTCCGGCGAGATCCGTTTCGGCACGGGCGCGGGCATAACCTGGGGGAGCGACCCGCGCCGCGAATGGGACGAGACCGAGTTGAAGGCCTCCCGGCTCGTCGCTCTGGCATCAACATAAGGTTCAGAAGGAGTCGCATGAAGGTACCTATATGGCTCAACGGGGCACTCGTCTCTCCGGATCAGGCCACCGTTTCAGTTTTCGATCATGGTTTGATGGTCGGGGACGGGGTGTTCGAGACCATCAAGTGCGTGAACGGCACCACGTTCGCGCTTACCCGCCACCTTGACCGGCTCACGCTCTCGGCGCGGCGCATGGAACTGCCCGACCCCGACACCGACGCGATCGCCGACGGGATCCGTGCCTGCCTGGCCGAGGCCCCGCCGTGGCGGCTCGGCCGCGTCCGGGTCACCTACACCAGCGGCCCGGGGCCGCTCGGCTCGGACCGGGGCGAGGCGGGCTGCACGACCGTGGTGATCGTCGACGAGCAGAAGCCGTTCCCGGCCACCGCCGACGTCACGGTCGTGCCCTGGCCGCGCAACGAGCGCGGCGCACTCGCCGGGGTGAAGAGCACCTCCTACGGTGACAACGCCAGGGCGCTGTTCTACGCCAAGGCCGCCGGCGGCGGCGAGGCGATCTTCGAGAACCTCGCGGGCGACCTCTGCGAGGGCACCGGCAGCAACGTCTTCATCGTGCGTGACGGCCGGCTGGTCACCCCCACGCTCGCCTCGGGCTGCCTGGCCGGGGTCACCCGCGCGCTCGCGCTGGAGTGGTGCGGGGGAGCCGAGGAGGACGTCCCGCTCTCGGCCCTGTACGAGGCGGAAGAGGCGTTCCTGACCTCCACCACCCGTGACATCCAGCCGATCCGCGCGGTCGACCAGACCGTGCTGCCCGCCGCACCCGGCCCGATCACCGCCAAGGCCATGCAGGTCTTCGCCGAGCGCTCCGCCGCCGACCTCGACCCCTGAGGTTCCGGGTCTCCGGTTCCGGCGAGGGCACATCCCCCGCCGGAAGGCCGGTCGGCTAGTAGGACACCTGGGTCTGCGCGTTCAGCTCCTTGAGCCTGACCTTGGCCGCCGGATCGGTCAGCGGGTCGTCGATGCGGAGCACGTCCAGGCCCCTGGTGATGTCACTGGAGTAGATGTGGCCGTTGTAGTAGTACGCCGACCACGAGCCGCCGACTCCCGAAACCGGGCCCCGCTCGAAGAAGCCGATCTCCCGGGGGCTGGCCGAGTCGGTGAAGTCCCAGACGGACACCCCGCCCTGGTACCACGCCTGGACCATGATGTCCTTTCCCGGCACGGGTAGCAGCGACCCGTTGTGCGCGACGCAGTTCTCGTCGGACGTCTGTTCCCTCGGGATCTTGAAGTAGCCGCGGAGCGTGAGCCTGCGGTCCTTGCCGAGGTCGTACACGGCGCTGGCGCCCTTGGTCTTCGGGGTGCCGGAGTCGCAGGTCGCGCTCACGCCGCCGCCCAGCTCGTCCCCGAAGACGATCTTGGTGGCGTCGTTGTTGAACGTCGCCGAGTGCCAGATGGCGAAGTTCTCCCGGTCGCTCACGTGCTGGAGCACCTTGGGGTTGGCCCGGTCGGTGATGTCCAGCAGGACTCCGTCGCCGAAGCAGGCCGCGGCGGCCAGGTTCTTCTCGGGGTAGGCCGTGATGTCGTGGCAGCCGCCGAGGCCGCCCTCGCCGGGCTTGTCGGAGAGCACCGGTTGCGAGATCACCTTGGCGGTCTCGGGGGCCTCGACGGGTACCTCGACCACGGAGATCTTGTTGTGCGGCGCCGGGCAGGTCGTCGACTGCGGCTCGGGGCCCGGGGAGGAGATGTAGAGGTAGACGCGGCCCGCGTCGTTGCCGGGGACGAGGGTGTGGGTGTGCGAGCCGCAGTCGGTGCGGACCGCCGAGACGAACCTGGGGTGGGACTTGTCCGCGATGTCGAAGATCCGGATGCCCTCCCAGCCGTCCGACTCCGGCTCGCCGCGCTGGGCGTCGCACTCCGGGCCGACCCGGGCGGAGTCGATCGACAGGAACAGCAGGTTCCCGCTCACCGAGACGTCGTTCTGCTCGCCGGGGCAGAGCACCCGGCTGACCACCGAGGGGTGGGAGGGATCGGAGATGTCGAAGACGCTGAAGCCGTCGAAGTTGCCGACGAACGCGTAGTCGCCCTGGAAGGCCAGGTCGGTGCCCCAGGCCTGGGGCCCGTCGAGCGGGGCGCCGAGCGGCACGTTGGCCAGGTGCGTGACGTTGTCGCTGTGGGTGCCGTCCCCGGAGATCCCGGGGGAGGGGGATTCCACCGGTTTCTCAGTGGCGCTCGTGCTCTTCTCCGAGGCGGCCGCGGGTGGTGGGGCCTGGGGCGTTGGATCCGCCCCGCATCCGGCCACAAGAAGTAGCGCGGCCAGGCCGAACGCCATGGTCGATCGCACGGTGCCCCCATTACGTCGGTCCACTTGCCCCATTATTGAAGCTATGCGGAGGATTCGTATGCCGAGTCAGGTTATCGCGGTGATCATGGCGACAGCGGTCCTTGGCGGATGCACAGAGGCGGCACAGCGAGAATCGGCACCGCTCGTCGCGGAGACCGGTGCGCCGGTGATAATCCCGGGCGGCCCCGGCGAGGCGGGCCGTACGGCGCGGCCGGGCGAGAAACTCGGGGAGTCCGAGGCCAGGGTCACGGCGGCCGACGTGAGGTTCGCCGAGGGCATGATCCCGCATCACCGGCAGGCACTGGAGATGGCGGAGCTGGTCCCGGCCAGGTCGTCCTCGCCGGTCCTGCGGAAACTCGCCGAGCGGATCACCGCGGCGCAGCGGCCGGAGATCGCGGCCATGACGTCATGGCTGGAGGCGATCGGCCGGGCGCCGCAGGGGCACGAGGGGCATGACGAGCATGCTGTCACGCTGGAGGAGATGAACCGGCTCAGGGGGGCCAGGGGAACGGCCTTCGACACGCTCTTCCTGACCCTCATGATCACTCACCACGAGGCGGCGGTCACGATGGCCGGGCTCCAGCTCCGCGAGGGCGCCGACCGGGCCATGCTGGCCGTCGCCAAGGACGTCGTCTCGGGCCAGGGCATCGAGATCGCCCGGATGCGGCGCCTGCTCAAGCCCGCGGCGTAGGCCGGCGGTCCCGTCGAGGGGCGCGGTGAGAGCCGGGTCAGGAGCTCCAGAGCATGTTGCTGAGCTCGGCGTCCAGATCCATGAAGTCGGTCTCGCGACCCGCGGGCACCAGCTCGTACGTCCGGTGCAGGAACTCCGTGAGCGGAGTCAGCGGCACCTCGAACAGCGCCTGTCCGAACGGCGAGGTGAGGCTGATGTGCAGCGTGCGCTCGCCGTCGGCACGCGCCGGCCACACCTGCACGTCGCCGTCGCCCACCCGCCGCACGATGCCGACGGTCAGCAACTCGCGGGCGAAGATCCACTCGACCGGCTCGTCGTTCCCCACGTGGAAGGCCATTCTGATCGCGTAAGGATCATCGGCCGTGTAGCTGAGTCCGGCAAGCAGGGGGACGGTGGTACGGTCGGGGACCACAAGCCGAAGGCCTAGCTCGGCAGAGACGGTGGCGCTGTTCATCGTCAGCCAAACCTTTTCGTCGTCGGTCCCCTCTTCGGGGCTTTCACTGCTTTCAAGCGGGCTTCGCTCCGCATGAGCCATCACGCGGAACAAAGAAACCTGTAGGAAAGATTCCGCCTCTACGCCCTTCTGTAACGCACATCACAGCGCGACATTTGGGCATCTACCGGGCTAAACATCACCAACAGGGCCGTATTTGCAAGGGTTTTGCGTCTCGTTTTGGTCACCGTCGACTCCCTGGCGGGGCGTCTCGGGTGATTCGGGTCGAGCCCGGGTCGTTCGGTGCTTCTATGGATCAGGATGATGCTATGACACCGTAGCCCCCCGTCGGATGCATCCTCAGAGCTTTGCCTCCCGAGTGCGTCATCTCTCAAGATCAAATTTAGTGGCGGACACCGCTTCGCGGGCACTCCCGGATTGCTGTATGGTTTTCCACGTCGGCACCGCGAGGGGCCGGACAGGGCGGGCGATTAGCTCAGCGGGAGAGCGCTTCGTTCACACCGAAGAGGTCACTGGTTCGATCCCAGTATCGCCCACACTAGCAAGACGCAGGTCAGAGCCCGGCGGTTGACATCAACCGCCGGGCTCTTTCGTTGTTCCGCGATCTTCCGGACGGCCGGGCGCCCCGGGCGAGTTCCCGGCTCCGCTCGCCGGATGAGACGGGTTTCCGGCAGGGCGGGCCACGTCCGGCATCCACGCATCGGAACCCGGTCCTGGGGGCGGCTCCGCCTTCCCTGCCGCGCCTGCCCGATGTGTCTTCCACGCCAAGCTCGCCGCCCGGTTTCGCGGCGCCGGCTTCTCCCGGCGCCGAGGCCCGTGGACGTTGCCTCGCACCGGCTTGAGGGGGCCTGCGGGCCCGGAGGCAAGGGATCGCACTCGGGGCTGCAAGGCGAAGCAAGCCGTCCTTCTCGACCCGTTGACGCGGCCGTAGCACGTATGTAACCTTTGGCCAACGCAATGCAAGAATATTGCAAAGTCCTGTTAAATTTTCTCTCTTCTCCGCAACTTCCGGCAGTGATGTGCCGCGCCACACATCCGTCGTATCCCTCCGGAAGAGCTCCCAGGTGACGTCGTTCTCGGCGTCGCATGGGCGCACCCGGCGACCAGCACCCCCCAGCGACGAACGAGACGAGTTTCGCGGACCGACCCCATCGCAGGTCACACCGGTCGGCCCGCCCGCCGGATGTCACGACTCCGAGTCCGCGTCTCGTGAGCGAGGCGCCCGCGCGCGTCTCGCGCTGCACGGCGGAGGCCCCGGCCTCCCACCCGACCCTGTCGTTCCAGCCGAGAGATAGAGGAACGCGATGAGAAAGCAGTATCGGGCGTTAAAACTGGTGGCGGCGATGGCCGCGACCAGTCTGCTCGTCCTGGCCGGGGCGGTCTCACCCGCCGCGGCGGCCGGCCCCAACCTCGCGGTGGGCAAGGCGGCCTCGTCAAGCAGCACCACCGCCCCCTACGGCCCGGCCAATGTCACCGACGGTGATGCCAACACCTACTGGGAGAGCAGCAACAACACCTTCCCGCAGTGGCTCCAGGTGGACCTCGGAGCCGTCACCAACGTGGACCAGATCGTCCTGAAGCTGCCCCCGGCGGCGGCCTGGGCCACCAGGACGCAGACCCTGTCGGTGCTGGCGGGCACGACTGCCTCGCCCACCGCCACCATCGTCGGCTCGGCCGGCTACACCTTCAATCCGGCGACCGGCAACACGGTGACGATCAACTTCGCCGCGACCACCGCCCGCTACCTCCGGCTGAACATCACCGCCAACACGGGCTGGCCGGCCGGCCAGGTCTCCGAGTTCGAGGTGTACGGCCCCACCGGCTCCGGCGGTGACACGTCGCCGCCGACCACGCCGTCGAACCTGGCCTACACCGAGCCCGGCTCCGGCCAGATCAGGCTGACCTGGGGCGCCTCGTCCGACAACGTGGGCGTGACCGGGTACGACATCTACGCCAACAACGTCCTGCGCGCCAGCGTGGCGGGCAACGTGCTGACCTACACCGACACCCAGCCGGCCACCGCGACGGTGTCCTACTACGTCAAGGCCAAGGACGCCGCGGGCAACCAGTCCGGCAACAGCAACACCGTCACCCGCACGGGTAGCACGCCACCGGGCTCCAACCTGGCTCTCGGCAAGGCGATCACCGCCTCCTCCTCGGTCTTCACCTTCGTGGCCGCCAACGCCAACGACAACAACACGGCGACCTACTGGGAGGGCAACGGCGGCAGCTACCCCAACACGCTGACCGTCAGCCTGGGCGCGAACGCCACCCTCAACTCGGTCGTGCTGAAGCTGAACCCCGACAACGTCTGGGCGACGCGTACCCAGAACATCCAGGTTCTCGGGCGTGAGCAGAGCTCGACCTCCTTCACCAGCCTGGCGGCGGCGGCGAACTACACCTTCAACCCCGCCTCCGGCAACACGGTGACGATCCCGGTCAGCGGCTCCTACGCCGACGTCCAGCTCAGGATCACTTCCAACACCGGCGCCCCCGCCGGTCAGGTCGCCGAGTTCCAGGTCATCGGCACCCCGGCGCCGAACCCGGACCTGACGATCACCGGCCTGACGGCGTCCCCCGCCTCCCCGATCGAGACCGACGCGATCACGCTGTCGGCCACGGTCAAGAACAACGGCAACGCGGCCGCCGGCGCGACGGACGTCAACTTCTACCTGGGCACCACCAAGGTCGGCACCGCCCCGGTCGCCGCGCTGGCCGCGGGGGCCTCCGCCACCGTCTCGGCCGGCATCGGTACCCGCGACGCCGGCAGCTACCCGCTGAGCGCCAAGGTCGACGAGGCCAACAGCGTCATCGAGCAGAACGAGTCGAACAACGACTTCTCCAGCGCCTCCCCGCTCGTGGTCAGGCCCGTCGACACCTCCGACCTGGTCGCGACGACCAGCTGGACCCCGAGCAACCCGGCGAACGGCAACCTCGTCACCTTCTCCGTGGCGATCAAGAACCAGGGCACCGTGGCCTCCGCGGGCGGCGCCCACGGCATCACGCTGACCGTCGCCAACGAGGCGGGGACCGTGGTCCGCACGCTGACCGGCTCGCACACCGGTGTGATCGCCGCGGGCGCCACCACCGGCCCGGTGAACCTGGGCACCTGGACGGCGGCCAACGGTAAGTTCACCGTCAAGACGGTCCTCGCCGACGACGCCAACGAACTGCCGGTCAAGCGGGCCAACAACACCGTCACCCAGCCGTTCTTCGTCGGCCGCGGCGCCAACATGCCGTACGACATGTACGAGGCCGAGGACGCCGTCGTCGGCGGCGGGGCGGCCGTGGTCGGCCCGAGCCGCGACATCGGCACCCTGGCGGGTGAGGCGTCCGGCCGCAGGGCGGTGACGCTGAACACGACGGGCAGCTACGTCGAGTTCACCACCAAGGCCAGCACCAACACCCTCGTCACCCGCTTCTCCATCCCCGACTCGGCGGGCGGCGGCGGCATCGACTCGACGCTCAACGTCTACGTCGACGGCACCTTCCTCAAGGCCATCAACCTGACGTCCAAGTACGCCTGGCTGTACGGCGCTGAGGCGAGCCCGGGCAACTCGCCGGGTGCCGGCACGCCGCGTCACATCTACGACGAGGCCAGCATGATGCTCGGGACCACCGTCCCGGCCGGCAGCAAGATCAAGCTGCAGAAGGACCCCGCCAACACCACGACGTACGCGATCGACTTCATCAACACCGAACAGGTGTCGCCGATCGCCAACCCCGACCCCGCCAAATACACGGTTCCGGCCGGATTCACCCACCAGGACGTGCAGAACGCGCTCGACAAGGTGCGGATGGACAACACCGGCACCCTCGTCGGCGTCTACCTGCCGCCGGGCACCTACCAGACGGCGAGCAAGTTCCAGGTCTACGGCAAGGCGGTCAAGGTGGTCGGCGCCGGCCCCTGGTACACCCAGTTCCGTGCGCCGTCGAACCAGGACAACACCGACATCGGGTTCCGCGCCGAGGGGACCGCGAACGGCTCGTCCTTCGCCAACTTCGCCTACTTCGGCAACTACACCTCGCGCATCGACGGCCCGGGCAAGGTGTTCGACTTCGCCAACGTCGCGGACGTGGTGATCGACAACATCTGGAACGAGCACATGGTCTGCCTCTACTGGGGCGCCAACACCGACCGCGTGACGATCAAGAACTCCCGCATCCGCAACATGTTCGCCGACGGCATCAACATGACCAACGGCAGCACCGACAACCTCGTCAGCAACAACGAGGCCCGCGCCACCGGTGACGACAGCTTCGCGCTCTTCTCGGCCATCGACGCCGGCGGCGCCGACATGAAGGGCAACGTCTACGAGAACCTGACGTCCATCCTGACCTGGCGGGCGGCCGGCGTCGCGGTCTACGGCGGGTACGACAACGTCTTCAGGAACATCTACATCGCCGACACGCTGGTCTACTCCGGCATCACGATCAGCTCGCTGGACTTCGGTTACCCGATGAACGGCTTCGGCGCCAGCCCGCCCACCCGGTTCGAGAACATCTCGATCGTCCGCGCCGGCGGTCACTTCTGGGGACAGCAGGTCTTCCCGGCGATCTGGGTCTTCTCCGCCTCCAAGGTCTTCCAGGGCATCCGCGTCAGCGACGTGGACATCGTGGACCCGACCTACGGCGGCATCATGTTCCAGACGAACTACGTCGGGGGCCAGCCGCAGTTCCCGGTCAAGGACACCGTGTTCACGAACGTCTCGATCACGGGCGCCAAGAAGAGCGGCGACGCCTTCGACGCCAAGTCCGGCTGGGCCATCTGGGCCAACGAGATGCCCGAGCCCGGCCAGGGCCCGGCGGTCGGCTCGGCCACGTTCAACAACCTCCAGATGAGCAACAACTTCCAGAACATCAAGAACACGACGTCGACCTTCACGATCAACGTCAACCCGTAAACCCGTAGCAGGAGCGGGAAGGCAGCGCCGGTGCCGCCGGGAGGGACGCCCCTCCCGGCGGCACCTTCGCCGTCCTCCGGCCCTGTGGCCGGTTCGCCCCCGGCTGTCGGGGGTGCCTCGTACAATGACCCGATGTCCTTCCCCGAGAACGACCCCGAGGTGAGCGACGCGTCGCGGGTCCTGCAGCGCGTCTTCGGCTACGACTCGTTCCGGGAGGGCCAGCAGGAGATCATCGATCACGTGGTGGCCGGCGGCGACGCCCTGGTGCTCATGCCGACGGGGGGCGGTAAGTCGCTGTGCTACCAGATCCCCGCGCTCGTGCGGAAGGGCACGGGGGTGGTGATCTCGCCGCTCATCGCGCTCATGCAGGACCAGGTCGACGCCCTGACGGCGCTCGGCGTGCGGGCCGGGTTCCTCAACTCCACCCAGGAGTTCGAGGAGCGCCGCCAGGTCGAGTCGGCCTTCCTCTCCGGTGAGCTGGACCTGCTCTACCTGGCGCCGGAGCGGCTGCGGGTCGACGCGACGCTGCGCCTGCTCGACAGCGGGACGATCTCGCTGTTCGCCATCGACGAGGCGCACTGCGTGGCCCAGTGGGGGCACGACTTCCGGCCCGACTACCTCGCCCTGTCCGCGCTGCACGAGCGCTGGCCCGACGTGCCGCGCGTCGCGCTGACCGCCACGGCCACCAGGGCCACCCACGCCGAGATCGCCTCCAGGCTCAGCCTGGAGGGGGCCCGCCACTTCGTGGCGAGCTTCGACCGGCCCAACATCCAGTACCGCATCGCTCCCAAGAACGAGCCGAAGCGGCAGCTGCTCGACCTGCTCCGCACCGAGCACGCCGGGGACGCGGGCATCGTCTACTGCCTGTCGCGCAACTCGGTCGAGAAGATCGCCGAGTTCCTGGTGGAGAACGGTATCCAGGCGCTGCCCTACCACGCGGGCCTCGACGCCCGTACCCGCGCCGCCAACCAGGCACGCTTCCTGCGCGAGGACGGCCTCGTCATGGTCGCCACGATCGCGTTCGGCATGGGCATCGACAAGCCCGACGTGCGGTTCGTCGCCCACCTCGACCTGCCCAAGTCCATCGAGGGTTACTACCAGGAGACCGGCAGGGCGGGGCGCGACGGCCTGCCCTCCACCGCCTGGCTCGCCTACGGCCTCCAGGACGTCGTGCAGCAGCGCAAGATGATCGACACCTCGGAGGGTGACGACGCCCACCGTCGCCGCCTGGCCACCCACCTGGACGCCATGCTCGCCCTGTGCGAGGCGGTCGAGTGCCGCCGCGTGCTGCTGCTCGCCTACTTCGGCCAGCAGGCCGCCGCCTGCGGTAACTGTGACACCTGCCTGTCGCCGCCCGAGTCCTGGGACGGCACGGTCGCCGCGCAGAAGGTCCTGTCGACGGTGTTCCGGCTGATGCGCGAGCGCCGCCAGAAGTTCGGCGCGGGCCAGATCATCGACATCCTGCTCGGGAAGAAGACGGCCAAGGTCATCCAGCACGACCACGACGGCCTGACGGTGTTCGGCATCGGCACGGAGCTGGGCGAGGCCGAGTGGCGTGGCGTGGTGCGCCAGCTGCTGGCGCAGGGGCTGCTGGCCGTCGAGGGGGACTACGGCACGCTGGTGCTGACCGAGGCGAGCGCGGAGGTGCTGGGGCGCCGGCGCCAGGTCCCGCTGCGGCGCGAGCCTACGATGGCGGCCCGGCCCGCCAAGGCCGCGAAGACCTCCTCCTCGCGCCGGGCCGAGCCCGTCGAGCTGCCCGAGGAGGCGGTGCCGGTGTTCGAGCTGCTCCGCGCCTGGCGCGGAGCCACCGCGAAGGAGCAGGGGGTGCCCGCGTACGTGATCTTCCACGACGCGACCCTGCGCGAGATCGCGACCCGGTCCCCCTCGTCCCTGGCCGAGCTGGGCGCGGTGAGCGGGGTCGGGGAGAACAAGCTGGCCAAGTACGGCCAGCAGGTCCTCGACACCCTCGCCGGCACCGGCTCCGGCCCCGATTCCACGGGAAGCGAGGAAGGTCTCCTGGCCTTCCCCTGAGGTAGAATCGGGCAGAATCCGGGCCTCAGCGCCCCAATGGCATGCAGGTAGGGGCCTGGAGGCTGTCGTCCACCTCCGGGCTCCTCGCGTTGACGGCCCCCCGCGGCTGCGGACTCCCGAAAGAGGACGATCGGTGCCTGACAGAAGGAACGACCCCGTGGTGGTCGTCGGGCTCGGCCGCTTCGGCGGTTCCCTCGCACTCGAGCTCTCCCGGCGGGGAACCGAGGTGCTGGCCATCGACAGCCGCCCCAAGGTGGTGCAGAGCCTGGCGGGGAAGCTCACCCATGTCGTCGTCGCCGACTCCACGGACATCGAGGCGCTGCGCCAGATCGGAGTGCCCGACTTCTACCGGGCGGTGGTCGCCATCGGCACCGACCTGGAGTCCAGCATCCTCACCACCTCCCTGCTCGTCGAACTGGAGATCGAGGACGTCTGGGCCAAGGCGATCAGCCGCGAGCACGGCCGCATCCTGGAGCGGGTCGGCGCCCACCACGTGATCCTCCCCGAGCACGACATGGGGGAGCGGCTGGCCCACCTGCTCAACGGGCGGATGCTCGACTACATGGAGGTGGACGGCGACTACGCGGTGGTCAAGACCCGGCCGCCCCGCGAGTACGTCGGCGTGCCCCTGGGCGAGTCCAACCTGCGGCGCAAGTACGGCGTGACGGTGGTCTGCGTCAAGGGCCAGTACGACGAGTTCACCTACGCCGACTCCGGAACGGTGCTGAGCTACGGCGACGTGATCGTCATCGCGGGCAAGATAGAGCAGGTGGAGCGGTTCACCGAACTCCCGTGACCGCCCCCGCCACGTGGTCCGCGTGCCGGTACATCCGTGTGTGGTCGCCGTCGTCGATCTACACTGGGCGGAACCACTAGAACGGAGTTCGGTAGCGATGCGATTCGGACTGTTGCTCAACGAACCCAAAGAGCCGGACGTGCTCGGCAAGCTGCGGGAGCGCATCGCCCGCGCGGCCGACGACGGCTTCTCCTCCGCCTGGATGTCCCACGTCTTCGGCCTCGACGCGCTGACCGCGCTCGCCGTGGCCGGAAACCAGGTGCCCGGGATCGAACTCGGCACCGCCGTCGTCCCGACCTACCCGCGCCACCCGGCGGCCCTCGCCCAGCAGGCGCTCACGGTCAACGCCGCCCTCGACGGGCGGCTCACGCTCGGCATCGGGCTCTCGCACCAGCTGGTGATCGAGAGCATGTACGGCATCGGCTTCGAGCGGCCCGCCCGGCACATGCGCGAGTACCTGTCGATCCTGATGCCGCTGGTACGCGGGGAGAACGCGTCCTTCCAGGGGGAGACCCTCACCGGACAGCTCGGGCTGAGCACACCGGGACCGAGGGACATGCCCGTGCTCATCGCCGCGCTGGCCCCCAGGATGCTTAGGCTGGCCGGGGAGATGGCCGACGGCACCGTGCTGTGGATGACCGGTCCCAGGACCGTGGCCGAGCATGTGGCGCCCGCCGTCACCGAGGCCGCGCGGGCCGCGGGGCGCCCCGAGCCGAGGATCGTGTGCGCGCTGCCCATCTGCGTCACCGACGACGCCGAGGCGGCCAGGGCGCTGGCCGCGGAGCGGTTCGAGATCTACGGCCAGCTGCCGTCCTACCGGGCGATGCTGGATCGGGAGGGGGCCGCGGGCCCAGCCGACGTGGCGATCGTCGGAGACGAGGACGAGGTGTCGGCGCGGATCGAGGCGCTCGCCAAGGCGGGGGTCACCGACTTCGTCGCCGCCGAGTACTCTCCCGGCACCCGGACGAGGGAGTTCCTCAAGAGCCTTCTCTGACGCGTCGCCCCCGCACCCGCCCCGCTCAGACGCCGAAGGCGCTCAGGGCCGCCCAGGCCGTGCCGGCACCGGTCACGGCACCGGCGGCGACCTGGGCGGGGGTGTGGTGGCTGAGCCGGACCCGCGCCCAGCACACCGTCGCCACCACCAGCGCGCCCACGACCAGGGTGGGCGCCGCGGGCAGCACGTGGGCCAGCACCACCACGGTGCCCGCGGACACGGCCGCGTGGAAGGAGATCTTCCACTTGAGAGTGATCGGGACCGTCACCGCGAGCGCGGCCAGCATCGCGGTGACCGTGGCCACCAGCAGACGCGGCGCGCCGAGGGAGATCAGCAGCACCAGCGCGACGACCACCGCCGCGACCGCCACCAGCAACGGCCTGGTCCGGCTCGCCCGGTCGACCAGATGGTGGGAGTCCAGGCGTCCGGAACGGACCCCGGCCAGGATCACCAGGGCGGGAATGCCGCCGCACAGGGCCGAGGCCACCAGGCCCCATGCCCCGCCCCGCCACCCGTCGGCCACCAGGCCGACGACCGGGGGCAGCCCGATGACCAGCACCTGCGGCGCGAACAGCCCCGTCACCCACCGGGCCGCCGCCGTCGCGCCGCTCCCGTCGTCCGCCATCTCCTGACCGGTCATCTGCATCCTTCCAGCGCCAGACCCTCGGCCCCGAGATCCGGGCAGGAGGCCGGAGGCGCCCGCATCGGGGTGAGGTCCGTGAAGGCCACCCTGCCAGCCGGGAGACCCGGGGACGAGCATCCGCGGGCCCCACGGCCTCCGGCACGCCCCCGCGAGCGCGGCGGCGTGCCGGTGATCAGTCGTTGGCGTGCAGGATGCTGTTGAGCTCCACGCCCGTCCCCTGGCGGGGCACGACCTCGACGGCTCCCGAGGTGGAGTTGCGGCGGAACAGCAGGCCGGAGGCGCCGGAGAGCTCGGCCGCCTTGACCACCTGCCCCTCGGGCAGGGCCACCTTGGTCCCGGCGGTGACGTAGAGGCCCGCCTCCACGACGCAGTCGTCACCGAGGGAGATGCCGATGCCGCTGTTGGCGCCCAGCAGGCAGCGCTGCCCGATGGAGATGACCTGCTTGCCGCCGCCGGACAGGGTGCCCATGATCGAGGCGCCGCCGCCGACGTCGGAGCCGTCGCCCACGACGACGCCCGCCGAGATACGGCCCTCGACCATGGAGCCGCCGAGCGTCCCGGCGTTGAAGTTGACGAAACCCTCGTGCATCACGGTCGTGCCGCTCGCCAGGTGCGCGCCGAGACGGACCCGGTCGGCCTCGGCGATCCGGACGCCGCCGGGCACCACGTAGTCGACCATCCTGGGGAACTTGTCCACGCCGTAGACGGTCACCTGGCCGCGGGCGCGCAGGCGGAGCCGTACCCGCTCGAAGCCCTCGACGGCGCACGGGCCGTGGTTGGTCCACACCACGTTGGCGAGCAGGCCGAATACCCCGTCCAGGTTCAGGCCGTGCGGCTGGACGAGGCGTGCCGACAGCAGGTGCAGGCGCAGGTAGACGTCGTAGGTGTCGGCCGGGGCCTCTGACAGCTTGGTGATCTGAGTCCGCACCGCGACCACCTCCACGCCGCGGTCCTCGTCCACGCCGAGCAGCGCGGCGACCTCGGAGCCGAGCTCCTGGGCGGCCTCCTGCGCGCTCAGCCGCCTGGTGCCCGGAGCGGAGGGCTCGCCCAGCTGCGGGGACGGGAACCACGTGTCGAGCACGGTCCCGCCGGAAGTTATGGTCGCGATGCCGGTCGCGTACGCGCCGGAGATCTGAGCTGCTGCGTTCACACCGACCAAGCCTAGCCAAAGCGGTCGCAACGGCAGTATGCCGAGGGAGCGTCGGGCGTGTGCCCGCGGTGCCCACCGGTTAGCGTGGCCGCCATGCTGCGGGGGATCGACGTGTCGAACTGGCAGGGCGCCGTCAACTGGGGCGCGCAGGCGAAGGGCGGGGTCTCCTTCGCCTTCGCCAAGGCGAGCGAGGGGAGCACCTTCACCGACAAGTGGTTCGGCACCAACTGGAACGGCATGCGCGAGAGCTGGATCGTCTGCGGCGCCTATCACTTCGCCCGCCCCGCGGGCGACCCCGAGGTGCAGGCGGTGCACTTCCTGAAGATCGTGCAGCGGGCCGGAGGGCTGCGCAGGGGCGATCTGCTCGCCCTCGACCTGGAGACCAACGACCACCTGCCCGCAGCCAGGGTGGCGCGGTTCGCCCGCAGCTGGTGTCAGGCGATCATCGCGCTGGCCGGGGTGAAGCCGGTGGTCTACACGTTCCAGGCGTTCGCGCAGAGCGGCAACTGCGCCGGGCTGGAGACCTACCCGCTGTGGATCGCCGCGCCCGACGCGCCCCGGGGCAGGCCGCAGGTGCCCAGTCCGTGGCGGAGGTGGACCATTCACCAGCACTCGCACAAGCCGCTGGATCGCAACGTCTTTCGCGGGACCCGGGCCGAGCTGACCTCGCTGGGCTACCGCCGGAGCCGCGACGCCTGAGAAATCGCGTCGCCGACACCGGTAGCATCGATTTCAGACCATCCATCGACGTCTCCCAGGGAGCAACCGTGTCGGCCGTGCCAGAACTTCGTATCACCCTCGCCGGAGCCGCGCGTGTGGTGGCGGGAGGCACGACGTACGGGGAGGCGCTGGAGGCGGACGGCCGCTCCGTGGTCGCCGCCCGCGTGGGCGGCGAGCTGAAGGACCTCGCGGCCCCGGTGGCCGAGGGCGACGTGATCGAGCCGGTCGAGGCGGCCAGCCCCGACGGGCGCGCCATCGTCCGCCACTCCACCGCGCACGTCATGGCCCAGGCCGTTCAGGAGATCTTCCCCGAGGCCAGGCTGGGCATCGGCCCGCCGGTCGAGAACGGTTTCTACTACGACTTCGACGTCAAGAACCCCTTCACCCCCGACGACCTCAAGCGCATCGAGAAGCGCATGCGCGAGATCGTCAAGCAGGGCCAGCTCTTCTCCCGCAGGCCCGTCTCCGACGACCAGGCGGCCGAGGAACTCGCCGCCGAGCCGTACAAGCTGGAGCTGATCGGCCTCAAGGGCGGGGCCGCCGACGAGGAGAGCGTCGAGGTGGGCGGTGCCGAGCTCACCATCTACGACAACCTCGACCCCAAGACCGGCGAGCTGTGCTGGAAGGACCTGTGCCGCGGCCCCCACGTGCCGACCACCCGGTCCATCCCGGCGTTCAAGCTGATGCGCACCGGCGGCGCCTACTGGCGGGGCAGCGAGAAGAACCCGCAGCTCCAGCGGATCTACGGCACCGCCTGGGAGTCGCGCGAGAAGCAGGACGAGTACCTCCACCTGCTGGAGGAGGCCGAGAAGCGGGATCACCGCAGGCTGGGCGCCGAGCTCGACCTGTTCTCCTTCCCCGACGAGCTGGGCTCCGGCCTGCCGGTCTTCCACCCCAAGGGCGGCGTGATCCGCCGCGTCATGGAGGACTACTCACGCAAGCGGCACGAGGAGGCGGGCTACTCCTTCGTCAACACCCCGCACATCACCAAGAGCAAGCTCTACGAGATCTCCGGCCACCTCGACTGGTACAAGGACGGGATGTTCCCGGCCATGGAGCTGGAGGGGGCGGAGTACTACCTCAAGCCGATGAACTGCCCGATGCACAACCTGATCTTCAGGTCTCGCGGGCGTTCCTACCGGGAGCTGCCGCTGCGGCTGTTCGAGTTCGGCACGGTCTACCGCTACGAGAAGTCCGGCGTCATCCACGGCCTGACCCGCGTGCGCGGCATGACGCAGGACGACGCGCACATCTACTGCACTCACGAGCAGATGCGCGACGAGCTCAAGTCGCTGCTGCGCTTCGTGCTCGACCTGCTCCGCGACTACGGGCTCGACGACTTCTACCTGGAGCTGTCGACCAAGGACCCGGAGAAGTTCGTCGGCCCCGACGAGGTGTGGGAGGAGGCGACCGAGACGCTGCGCGAGGTCGCCGAGTCCGAGAAGCTGGAGCTCGTCCTCGACCCCGGGGGCGCCGCCTTCTACGGTCCGAAGATCTCCGTTCAGGCCCGCGACGCCATCGGCCGCACCTGGCAGATGTCGACCATCCAGCTGGACTTCAACCTGCCCGAGCTCTTCGAGCTCGAGTACCAGGCCGCGGACGGCACCCGGCAGCGTCCCGTCAAGATCCACCGGGCGCTGTTCGGCTCGATCGAGCGCTTCTTCGGCGTCCTGGTCGAGCACTACGCGGGCGCGTTCCCCCCCTGGCTCGCGCCGGTCCAGGTGGTCGGCATCCCGATCGCCGAGGCGCACGTGCCCTACCTTCAGGACGTCGCCAAGAAGGCTCGCGAGCGGGGCATCAGGATCGAGGTCGACGCCTCCGACGACCGGATGCAGAAGAAGATCCGCAACGCGCAGAAGTCCAAGGTGCCCTTCATGCTCCTGGCGGGCGACGACGACATCGCCAACGGCGCCGTCTCCTTCCGCTTCCGCAACGGCGAGCAGAAGAACGGGGTCCCGGTCGACGAGGCGATCACCGAGATCGTCGACGCGATCGAGCGCCGTCTCCAGGTCTGAGCCTTCTCCGAGGCTCCGGGTCCGGCTTCCCCTCGGGGGGCCGGACCCGTTCCTTTGACGGGGCCTGGCCCCCACATGGGGGCCAGGCCCCGTCAGGTGTCCCTAGTCGTGCTTCGCGGGCTCGGCGGGTGCCTCGGGCCGGATCTCGCCCGGCAGGCGGACGTCCTCCACGTCGACGTTGACCTCGACGACCCGCATGCCGAGCATCCGGCTGATGGTCCGGGCCACGTTGGTCTTCACCTCGTTGGCCACGTCCATCACCACGTGCCCGTACTCCGCCACGATCGACACGTCCACCGCGGCCGTACGGTCCTGCACATGGGCGCTGACGCCCCGGGGGCCGCGCCTGGCACCGATGCCGGCCCGCTCACGCACCGGCTCCACCGCGTGGGCGGTTTCGCCTCCCAACTCGGCGACGCCCGTGACCTCAAGGGTGGCGAGGGCCGCGACCTTCTCCACCACCTCGTCCGCCACCTTGATCCGGCCCTTCACCACGGCCGAGGACACCGGGGTGACCGGGGCCGGGGGAGTCAGCGGAGAGACGGGAGACACGGTCGCCGTCACGGCGGGGGAAGGGGAGGGCACCTCGTCCGGTGCCGGGATGATCGTCTCGACCACCGCCAGGACGGGCTCGCTCGTGGAGGATGCCGGCGGCTCCGTGTCGGCGGACAGGGACAGGCTGAGGGAGAACGGGCGGGTGGGCCTGCCACCGGTCTCGGCGGGAGACACGGTCTCCTCGGTCGGCTCCTCGACGGAGACGTCGGTCATGGGTACTCCTCGGCTGTCGGTGGTCTTGCTGGGGGATTCTGCCGGAAATTTGCGGCATTCGTCCGTTAATACGGTGAGATATAGATCGGGATCCCGTCCGGCCGCCGGATACCGGCCGGTTCCGGTGCCCCGGCGGGGGAGGCGCCAGACCGCGGGAATCGGCTTGGCAATATGCTGGCGACCATGAGCAACGAGCCGGAGGCGCAGTACGGAGCGGGAACACCGGACGCGTTCCAGAGACTCTGGACTCCGCACCGGATGGCCTACATCAAGGGGGCCAGCAAACCGACGGGTTCGGGCCCCGAGGACGGCTGCCCGTTCTGCGAGATCCCCCAGATGAGCGACGAGGACGGCCTGATCGTCGCCCGGGGTGACGCGGTCTTCGCGCTGCTCAACCTCTACCCGTACAACTCCGGCCATCTGATGGTCTGCCCCTACCGCCACGTGCCGGACTACGCGGACCTGGACGAGACCGAGACCACCGAGCTCGCCGACTTCACCAAACGGGCGCTGGTCGCCCTGCGCAAGGCCAGCGGCGCGCAGGGTTTCAACGTGGGCATGAACCTGGGCGGTGTGGCGGGCGCCGGGATCGCCGCCCACCTTCACCAGCACGTGGTGCCCCGCTGGGGCGGCGACACCAACTTCATGCCCGTCGTCGGCCAGACCAGGGTGCTTCCTCAGTTGCTGCGTGACACAAGGGAACTGCTCGCCGGCTCCTGGCCCGCCTCGTCGTAGCGCGAGGCTCCGCCCAAGGTCCTGATGCCCACCGACAGGGTCAGCGGCACGGCGAGCGCCAGTGCCATGGAGAGCACCGCGGCACCCGAGTCGTTGACCAGCATGCCGATCACCCCGCTGACCAGGGTGCCGATCAACCCGGCCCGCAGCGCGGGGGAGTGCGCGAACGCGGCGGGCAGCACCCCCGCGGTCGCCTGCTCCGGCCGTAGCAGCGCGTAGACGAGGAACGCCGTCGCGGCGATCACGACCGGCATCAGGTTGGGGCTGAGCAGCGTGCCCAGCATCGCGCCGAGCTTGCGGCCGATCACCTCGGTGGCCTCGCCGGTGAGCACCTGGCCGACGAAGCGCCCCAGGTGCGTCTGGAAAGCAGGCGGGCGCAGGTAGTCGAGGTAGGCGATGCCCATCACGGTGACGCCGCCCGCCACGCAGAACGCGCCCAGCTTGACGATCGAGACCCGCCTGCCCGCGATCAGCAGCGCGGTCACCGCGATCCCCGGTACGAACGCGATCACGCCGCCGAAGTCGCTGCCCACGCCCGGCCAGCCGCCCAGGATCATCGCGAAGCCGCCCAGCACCGCCACGGCGGTGACCGCCGCACCCGTGTGGCCTCCGCGCGTCAGCCGGTGCGCGATCGTGGCGGTCAGCAGCAGCACCGAGGTGGCGAAGAGCGCGAACGGGATGTTGCCCAGGCCGTAGTAGCGGGCCCCGACCACGGCGCTGTAGCCCATCACGCTGTTGAGCTGCAGGGTCGTCCCGGTCAGCAGGTCGCCCGCGAGCACCGCCGCGGTCACCCCCGCCACCACCGCCGGTGGTCCGAGCGGTGCGCGCCGCCATGGCCCCGCCAGCGCCAGCGTGGCCAGCAGCAGGGTGCATCCGGCGATCCCGCCGACCAGCGCGAGCAGCGGCGTGCGCGCGTCCTGCCAGGGGGTGAGGTTCACCAGGTACGTCGAGGCGGGCACCGAGGCCAGTGCCACCGCGGCCACGCGCATGCGCCTCAGCCCGCGCCCGCGGCGCAACAGCAGGAACGCGGTCAGGTAGAAGGCGACCTGCAACACGGCGACCGAGGTGAAGAAGACGCCGCCCACGTTCCTGATCGTCTGCCCGGCCACGTCGGCCCTCTCCAGGTCGGCCCGTGCGGCCTCGGTGGTGCCGGCCCGCCTCTCGCTCGCCTGCCAGGGGAGCCCGACCATGCCCGGCGGTGCCTCGACGCCGGTCAGGGAGAGCAGCGTCGCGGTGACGTCCGGCAGGATCGTGATGTCGTCGCGGTGGGTGGAGGCCGCTCCCAGGAAGCGGCCGGAGAGGTCTCCGTCGCGCATCATGGCAACCCGAAGGTGCGGGTCGGCGCCGTGGTCGGACAGGCCCGCCAGCAGCACGCGCGCATCCTTGGGCAGCACGCTCAGCACCGCTCCGGCCTTGGCGTCGGCCAGGCGCAGCGCCGCCGCCCGCTGCTGCGGGGTGAGCCGCTCCTCGACCTTGGGCAGCCGTCCGCCGGTGATGTAGGGCCTGATCAGATCGTCGACGTCGACGGCGATCACACGGCACCTGGTGAGCACGTCCGAGCGGATCTGCGCGGGGGAGGGAGCGTACACGTCGACCCTGCCCGATCTGTCGGCCAGTGCCAGCGCGGCCCCCGGGCCGATCGCCAGCGTGCACTCCCCGGCGGCGTGCACGGCCTCGCCGAGGGCGCCCGCGTTACGCTGCCCGGCGACGTCGCGCAGGTATCCGTAGCCGGGGATGACGGCGCCCGTCTTGTCGGCCTCGGGCAGCGGGGGGAGCCCGCAGCCGTAGCCGACCGCGGACCTCACCCCGGCCGAGATCGTCAGCCAGCCGTCATAGGGACAGGTCACCCGGCCCACCGCGCGGACCGACAGCGAGCCGATCGCGCTCTGCGTGGCCAGCCGCCACAGATTCGGGGTGCCGCCGGGGCTGAGGTCGCTCCACTGCAGGCCAGGAATGCCGATCAGCACCACCCGTCCGTCCACCCGCGTGGCGGACTGCGCGACACCTGGCCACAGCAATCCCAGGACCAGCGCAAACGCGAAAAGCGTCCGCTTCACCGACGACCTCCCCTTTAGCTTCTGCCAGGTGCTCGCACCGTAGGGGAAGATCGTGTCACGGGTCCAGCGAATCCGGGGGTGGCCGGGGGCGCGGCGAGTCCGGAGGCAGGCCGCGGGGTACCCGGGCGCTCACCGCCGCGCCCTGCCCGTCCCACGGCGCGCCCACGCCCGCACGGACGCGTGTCCGAGAGGGCGTGGGCGTGTCCGGTCAGCTCCCGGTGGGGGCGCTCTCGTTCTGCAGGCGGTCCAGGGCGGTGACCAGGTAGGTGCCGCCGCCGGTCGTGGTGAAGGTCTGGCGGTCGCCGTCCACCGCGGGCACGACCGCGACCAGGTTGCGGGCGTCGGCGGTGGCGCACTCGCCTGGCTTGCCGGAGGCGATCCGGTAGACCGCGTACGAGCGGGCCTCCGGGGAGCTCTTCCAACTGAGCGAGGTGCCCTGGAGTCGCAGGTCCGCGGGCTTGGCCGGGGCCTGCCCGCCGCGGTCCTTGATCAGCGGCAGCAGCGCCGGGCGCGGGTAGTGGCTCTTGACGATGCGGTCCAGCACGCCCAGAGGGTCGGTGGACAGCTGCTTGGCGCTGAAGTAGACGTCGCCGGAGACCTGCTTGTTCTTGCGGTTCTGAGTGAGGTGGGAGGGCAACTCGCCGGGCCTGGTCCAGGCGGGGGTGTCGGTGGCGCCGACCCGGTACAGGGCCTGGCCGATGTAGAGGTGCACGTCGGTGCCCTTGACCTCGTTCGCCCACCAAGGCATCAGCACGTCGTAGTCGGCGGCCTTGAAGCCGCGCGGCCAGTAGAGCTGCGGTATGACGTAGTCGACGGTGCCCTTGCGGATCCAGTGGCGGGCATCGGCGTAGATGGAGTCGTACGCCGACATGCCGCCGGTGGCCGAGCCGGTGGGATCCTCGGACTTGTTGCGCCAGATCCCGAACGGGCTGACGCCGAACTTCACGCTGTTCCTGACCTCGTGCACCGCCCTGTCGACCTGCGCGATCAGTTTGTTGACGTTGGCGCGGCGCCAGTCGGCGAGCTTGGCGCCCTTGCCGTACTTGGCGAAGGCGGCGTCGTCGGCGAACCTCGCGTTCCCGGAGGGATAGGGGTAGAAGTAGTCGTCGAAGTGGACCCCGTCGACGTCGTAGCGGGTCACCACGTCCTTGACGACCTTGGTGACGTGGTCGCGGACCGCGGGCAGGCCGGGGTTGTAGTAGGCCTGGCCGCCGTGCTTGACGATCCACTCGGGGTGGACCCGGGCGGGGTGGTTCGCGGGCAGCCTGGACAGGTCGCCGTCGGGGGAGGCGCGGTAGGGGTTGAACCACGCGTGGAACTCCAGGCCGCGCCGATGGGCCTCGGCGATGAGGAAGGGCAGCGGGTCCCAGCCGGGGTCCTTGCCCGCGGTGCCGGTCAGATACTGCGACCACGGCTCCAGGTTCGACCTGTACAGCGCGTCGGAGGCCGGGCGGACCTGGACGAACACCGCGTTGAACCGCCGCTTGACCGCGTTGTCGAGGATCCTGACGTACTCCGCCTGCTGCCGGGCGGCGGACAGACCGGTCCGCGAGGGCCAGTCGATGTTCTTGACCGTGGCGATCCACACCCCGCGCAACTGCCGCTTGGGGTATCTCACATCCACCGGGCACTGTGCCGAGGTGGAGGTCGTCGCTCCCGCCGTTTCGGCCGAGACCGCCGAGCTCTTGGCGCCCTTGGGCCGGGCCGGCGCGGTGTCGGGGCCGAAGGTGTATGCGGCACCCGTGGTCAGAACGGCGAGGGCGGCAGCGGCCAGAAGAGGGCGTCCGTTTCGCATGGTTCCCAAGTCTGGCACCTGGACCGGTGTGCTCTGGCCGGAAAAAAGAAATCGTTTCGTGATGACTTTGTTATGCGAGTGCGTGCTGGGAGGCGTGTGTCCGATGGGGTGTGCCCACCGGGTGGCGACCTGCCGCCGGGCACACGCCTCATCGCCCGATCAGCCGGTGACCTTCTCCACCAGATGTGACGGAAGCGGCTCGTAGCGCAGGAAGACCCGCTGGAACGTCCCCGTGCCGTGTGACATGGATCTCAGGTCGATGGAGTACCGGGTGATCTCCAGCTCGGGCACCTCGGCCCTGACCAGGGTACGTCCCACCCCCACCGGCTCCGTGCCGAGCACGCGGCCCCTGCGCGAGGACAGGTCGGACATCACCGCGCCCACGTGCTCGTCGGAGACCAGCACGGACACCTCGTCGACAGGTTCGAGCAGCAGCGTGGGCACCTTGGTCGCGGCCTCCTTCAGCGCGAGCGCCCCGGCGATCTGGAAGGCCATGTCGGAGGAGTCGACCGAGTGGGCCTTGCCGTCGTACAGCGTCACCCGCACGTCCACCATGGGGTAGCCGGCGAGGACCCCGCGCTGCATCTGGGTGCGTACGCCCTTCTCCACCGAGGGGATGAACTGGCGCGGCACCACGCCGCCAACGATCTTGTCCACGAACTCGAAGCCGCCGCCGGACGGCAGGGGCTCGACCTCCAGGTGGCAGACGGCGAACTGGCCGTGGCCGCCGGTCTGCTTGACGTTGCGGCCCAGGGCCTGGCAGCGGCCGCCGAAGGTCTCCCTGAGCGGCACCCGCAGCTCGATCCTCTCCACCTCCACACCGTGCCGCCTGCTCAGCCGCTCCAGCAGCACGTCGGTGTGGGCCTCGCCCATACACCACAGCACGAGCTGGCGGGTCTCGGGGTTGTGCTCCAGCCGGAGTGTCGGGTCCTCGGCGACCAGCCGCTGCAGCGCCTGGCTCAGCTTGTCGTCATCCGCCTTGGACTTGGGCTGGATCGCCACCGGCAGCAGCGGCTCCGGCATCGTCCAGGCCTTCATCAGCAGCGGGTTCTCCCGGTCCGACAGGGTGTCGCCGGTCTCCGCGCGCGACAGTTTGGCCACCGCCGCGATGTCCCCGGCCACGCACTTGGCGGTCGTCCGCTGGAGCTTGCCCAGCGGCGAGGAGAGCGCCCCGATGCGCTCGTCCACGTCGTGGTCCTCATGCCCGCGGTCGGCCAGGCCGTGCCCCGAGACGTGCACCGTCATGTCGGGGCGCAGCGTGCCGGAGAAGACCCGCACCAGGCTGATCCGGCCCACGTACGGATCGCTGGTCGTCTTGACGATCTCCGCGACCAGCGGCCCGTCGGGGTCACAGGTGATGCCGGCGACGGGCCGGCCGTCGATCGAGGTGATCTCCGGCATCGGGTGCTCGGGTGGCGATGGGAAGCCCTGGGTGATGAGCTCCAGGACCTCCAGCGCGCCCACGCCGGTCCCCGCGGCCAGCACCGGGTAGAAGCCGCCGCGCGCGACGGCCTTCTCCAGGTCCCCGACGAGGGCCTTGGTGTCGATCTCCTCGCCGGAGAGGTAACGGTCCATCAGGGACTCGTCCTCGCTCTCCTGGATGATGCCCTCGATCAGGGTGCCCCGGTAGATCTCGATCTGGTCGGCGTAGGCCGGGCCCGGGGAGTTCTCCGTCCTGGTGCCGGTCGCGTAGTTGTAGAACTTCTGGCTCAGCAGCCCGATCAGGCCGTTCACCCTGCCGTTGGTCACCACCGGCAGGTACAGCGGCGAGACGCCGTCGCCGAAGGCCTCCTGGCAGGCGGCGAGGACGTCCTCGAAGTTCGCCCGCTGGTGGTCGATCTTGGTGATCACGACCGCGCGGGGCATCCCGACCGCCGCGCACTCCTCCCAGAGCATCCTGGTCAGGCCGTCCACGCCCTCGACGGCCGAGACGACGAACAGCGCCGCGTCGGCCGCGCGCAACCCGGCACGCAGGTCGCCGGCGAAGTCGGCGTAGCCGGGCGTGTCCAGCAGGTTGATCTTGATGTCGTTGTGGATCACGGGGGCCACGGTGAGATTCACCGAGCGCTGCTGGCGCACCTCGACCTCGTCGAAGTCGCTGGCCGTCGTGCCGTCCTCGACCCGGCCGGGCCGCTGGATGGTCTTGGTCGCGGCCAGCAACGCCTCCACGAGCGTTGTCTTCCCGGCACCGGAATGGCCGACCAGCACGACGTTTCTTATCTTGTCCGGCTGATCGACCGTGGGTGCCCTCCCCGCGGCTCCCGCTGTTCCGCCGGTTGCTCTCTCCGCCACATCGCCTCCCGCGTCGTTGCCGAAGGGGCGCGGCCTGGTGGGGCCACACCCCCGCCGATCCGCTGCCGCGTCCATACACCGCATGGACGCGGTGTGTTCACCAAATACCCATGTGGCGAATATCACAAGAGGGGTGGGGCGATCCTATTGCGAGCGGGAAGTCTGATCGCTAGGTGTCCGAGCCTCCTCCGGAGAGCCCTCGCCACGACGGCAACGCCTTGTCACACGGCTCGCCGATGCGCGCTCGCAGGCCGGGTGGCCTACGATCGGAGCGCGATGCTGAAACTTCTGCGCCCCGCCGTCACCCGAGTCTTGACCCCGCTGGGCAGGGCACTCACCCGCCGCGGGATCAGCCCCAACGTGGTCACCGCGGTGGGCACGCTCGGCACCGTCGCCGCCGCGCTGTTCTTCTACCCCAGGGGCCAGCTGTTCGTGGGCACGATGGTGATCACCTTCTTCGTGCTGGCCGACCTCCTCGACGGGGTCATGGCCAGGATGACGGGCGCGGGAAGCACCTGGGGCGCCTTCCTCGACTCCACGCTCGACAGGGTCGGCGACGCGGGAATCTTCTCCGGGCTGGTGTTCTGGTTCATCGTGAGCGATCAGCGGACGCTGGCGGGGGTCGCGCTGTTCTGCCTCGTCGCCGGAGCGGTGGTGTCCTACGTCAAGGCCAGGGCGGAGGCATTGGGCATGACGTGCGACGTCGGTCTCGCCGAGCGGCCGGAGCGCCTGGTGGTGGGTCTGGTCTCGGCCGGACTCGGCGGCCTCGGTGTGCCGTACATCCTGGCCGCGGGGCTCTGGCTGCTCGCCGCGGCCAGCGCGGTCACGGTCGGCCAGCGCCTGCTGCACGTGCGCCGGCAGGCCGTCTCCACCTCGCCCCGGCCCCTCCGCTGATCGGAAAATCGATGACAGACAAGCCCTCCCCCCAGGACCGTCTCGTCGCGGCCGCGTTCGGCGCCGGATGGACGATCGTGCCCCGCCTGCCCGAGCGGCTCACCGCCTGGGCCTTTCGCGCCGCCGCCGACCGGCTGTGGAGGCACCGGGGAAAGTCGGTGCTCAGGCTGGAGGCCAACCTCGCCAGGGTCAAGGGCGCCTCGCCGGGCGACCCGGCGATCCGGGAGCTCAGCCGCGACGGCATGCGCTCCTACTTCCGCTACTTCCACGAGGTTTTCCGGCTGCCCTCGATCCCCGTCGCCGAACTCGTCTCCCGGATGCACGTGATCGGGGCGGAGCCCGTCTACGACAACCTCGCCGCGGGGCGCGGCGTGGTCCTCGCCCTGCCGCACATGGGCAACTGGGACCAGGCGGGCGCCTGGTTCGCCGGGACGGGACATCCCTTCACCACGGTCGCCGAGCGGCTCAAACCCGAGTCGCTGTTCCATCGCTACACCGCCTTCCGCGAGGGGCTGGGCATGGAGGTGCTGCCGCTCACCGGTGGTGACGGTCACACCTTCGGCACCCTGGCGCAGCGCCTGCGCGCCGGGCTCCCGGTCGCCCTGCCCGCCGAACGCGACCTGACCGCGAACGGTGTCGAGGTGCAGTTCTTCGGCTCGGCCACGCGGATGCCCGCCGGCCCCGGCCTGCTGGCCGTGCACACCGGGGCCGCCCTCATCCCGACGATCCCCTACTTCCAGGGGACCGGCTGGGGCCTGCAGTTCCACGAGGAGATCGCGGTCCCGGCCGAGGGCACCAGGAAGGAGAAGGTGGCCGTCGTCACGCAGAGCCTCGCGGGCGTCTTCGAGAAGGGCATCGCCGAGCACCCCGAGGACTGGCACATGCTCCAGCGCCTCTGGCTCGAGGACCTGGAGCCCAGGGGATGAGGATCGGCATCGTCTGCCCCTACACCTGGGACGTGCCGGGCGGAGTCCAGGTGCACATCCGCGATCTCGCGGAGGCGCTCATGGAGGAGGGCCACCACGTCTCGGTGATCGCCCCCGCCGCGGACAACGCCCCGCTGCCCCCGTACGTGACCTCGGCGGGCCGCGCGATTCCGGTGCCCTTCAACGGGTCGGTGGCCAGGCTGTCGTTCGGGTTCCTGTCGGCGAACCGGGTGCGCCGCTGGGTGCGCGAGGGCGCCTTCGACGTGCTGCACGTGCACGAACCGGCCATCCCCTCGCTGGGACTGCTCGCCTGCTGGGTGGCCAGGGGGCCGATCGTGGCCACCTTCCACGCCTCGTACGGTAACTCCCGGTCCTTCTCGGTCACGGCCTCGGTGCTGATGAGCGCGCTGGAGAAGATCACCGGCCGGATCGCCGTGTCCGACGCGGCCAGGAAGACCCTGGTCGAGTTCATGGGCGGCGACGCCGTGCTCATCCCCAACGGGGTGACGGTCGGCCGCTACGCCGAGGGCGAGCCGCTGCCCGGCTGGGACGAGGGCGAGGTGATCGGCTTTCTCGGCAGGATGGACGAGCCGCGCAAGGGCCTGCCGGTGCTGCTGGAGGCATTCGTCCTGCTGGCCGCCGAGCGGCCGGCGCTGCGCCTGCTCCTGGCCGGGCCGGGTGACGCCGCCGAGGTGCTGGAGCGCGTCCCGGCCGCCCTCCACGACCGGATCGGCCTGCTCGGCATGGTCAGCGAGGAGGACAAGGTGCGTGCCTACCACACGGTCGACGTCTTCTGCGCACCCAACCTGGGGGGTGAGAGCTTCGGCATCGTGCTGACCGAGGCGATGTCGGCCGGCGCGGCGATCCTGGCGAGCGACATCCCGGCCTTCCGCAAGGTGCTCGACGACGGCCAGGCGGGAGCGCTGTTCGAGACGGGCGACGCCACCTCGCTCGCCCGCCGGGCCGCCGAGCTGCTCGACGACCCCGTGCGCCGGGCCAAGCTGTCGCAGGAGGCCCGCGCCGCCGTGCGGAAGTACGACTGGTCGACGGTCGCCCGTGACGTCCTGCGGGTCTACGAGACGGTGGCGAGTACGGCCGGGGTCGAGGAGGACGCCGAGGGCACGGTGGCGAGCAGGGCCTGGGCCGAGGGGAACGACACGCTGTGACGACCACGCTGATCCTGGTGGTGGGCGCGATCGTGGTGCTCTGCGCCGTCTACATCTCCTGGCGGGCGGGCAGGCTCGACCGGCTGCACATCCGGCTGGAGCTGGCCCGTGAGTCCCTGGACGCCGCCCTGGTGCGGCGGACCGCCGTCAGCCTGGAGCTGGCCGCCTCCCGGCTGCTGGACCCGGCGACGAGCCTGGTGCTGGCCGCGGCCGCCCACGAGGCCCGTACGGCGGGCCCCGAGGAGCGTGAGCACGCCGAGAGCGACCTGTCGCGCACCCTGCGAGCCGTCGTCGACCAGGAGCGCTTCCGTGACCGGCTGGCCGACACTCCGGCAGGTTCCGACCTGCTGGAGGAGTTGGGGGCCGCGGTGGCCAAGGTCCTCTACTCCCGCCGGTTCTACAACAACGCGGTGGGCGTGACCCGCGCGGCGCAACGCCGCTGGCTGGCCCGCACGCTGCGGCTGGCCGGGTACACCGAGTATCCGGGCTTCTTCGAGATCGACGATGCGCCGCCGAAGGCCCTGGCCGCCGAATAAGCCGCACATAAACTGGAGTAACTGACAAGTCGGACACCGGTAGGCTCTTGGCGGTTCGTGGCCGAGTGGCTAAGTGGCTGACTTGAGGAGATGAATCGTGCGGGTTTCTCGGATGATCGCCGTCACGCTGGCGGGAGTCGCGGTTCTCGCGCCGGTCGCGGCCTGTTCCTCCGACAAGCCCGCGTCGGCGGGCAATCCGGTGGCCGGTGAGCCGAGCGCGGAGCCGACCCCCACGCCCGAGCCGACGCACCCCTTCACCGGCCTGCCGGGCGCGGCCCGCAGGCCGGTGCTCGCGGCGAAGATCGAGAACACCTCGGCGGGCAAGCCGCAGCTCGGCCTCAAAAGCGCGGACATCGTCTACATCGAGCAGGTCGAGGCGGGCCTGACCCGGCTGATGGCGATCTTCTCCTCGAAGATCCCGGCCAAGATCGGCCCGGTCCGCAGCGCCCGCATCTCCGACCTGCACATCGTCCCGCAGTTCGGCAGGCCCGCCTTCGCCTACTCGGGCGCGCAGACCAAGATGCTCCCCTTCATCGCCGAGGCGCCGCTGTTCGACGTCTCCGACAGCCGGGCGCCGGGCGCCTACTTCCGCCAGGAAGGACGCTTCGCCCCCTACAACCTGTTCGCCAACACCAGGCAGCTGCTGAGCGAGGCGCCCAAGGCGAGCAGGGCCAAGGACATCGGATTCACCTTCGGCGACGCCCCCGAGGGCGGCGTGCCGCGGAAGGCGTACAGCGTGAAGTACCCGGCGGCCCGTTTCACCTTCGCCTGGTCGCAGGCGGCGGGCAAGTGGCTGATCTGGCAGGACGGCAAGAAGGACATGGCGGCCGAGGGCGGCCAGCTCGGCGCGCCCACGATCGTCGTGCAGTACACCAAGACGGAGCGCTCGGAGTTTCACGACAAGAACCAGAGCTACACGCCGCTGGTGCACAGCACGGGCAAGGGCAGGGCGATCGTGCTCCGCGACGGGCAGGCGTTCAAGGCCCGCTGGTCACGGGAGACGGAGAAGGACGGCACTGTCTTCACCACGGAGGCGGGTGAGCCGATGAACTTCGCCCCCGGTCAGGTCTGGATCGCACTGGCCTCCGCCAAACCCGTCATTCCCTGACGCGCAAGTCCTACATCATGTTCAAGAGGATCTTCTAAGAACGACAAGACGGCGTGTAGGGGGCATCCTGCCCAGCGCCTACGATGGAAGCGTAGTGGCCGTCCAGCGCGGGCGGCCCGTGATCCGCAGCCGTCGTGAGGTAGAGACCGTGTCCAGCAGCACGCCCGAAGTCAGCGATACCACCGTCACCGGAACCGCCCGGGTCAAGCGCGGCATGGCAGAGATGCTCAAGGGCGGCGTCATCATGGACGTCGTCAACGCCGAGCAAGCCAAGATCGCCGAAGACGCCGGTGCCGTGGCCGTCATGGCCCTCGAACGGGTACCCGCCGACATCCGCGCCCAGGGCGGTGTCTCCAGGATGAGCGACCCCGACATGATCGACGGCATCATCGCCGCCGTCTCGATCCCGGTCATGGCCAAGGCCCGCATCGGCCACTTCGTCGAGGCTCGGGTGCTCCAGTCGCTTGGCGTCGACTACATCGACGAGTCCGAGGTGCTCACCCCGGCCGACTACGCCAACCACATCGACAAGTGGCAGTTCACGGTGCCCTTCGTCTGTGGCGCGACCAACCTGGGCGAGGCGCTGCGCCGCATCACCGAGGGCGCGGCGATGATCCGTTCCAAGGGCGAGGCGGGCACCGGCGACGTCTCCAACGCCACCACCCACATGCGCAAGATCAGGGGCGAGATCAAGCGCCTGACCTCGCTGCCCGCCGACGAGCTCTATGTCGCGGCCAAGGAGCTCCAGGCGCCGTACGAGCTGGTCGCCGAGGTCGCCAAGACCGGCAAGCTGCCGGTGGTGCTGTTCACCGCCGGTGGCATCGCCACCCCGGCCGACGCCGCGATGATGATGCAGCTCGGCGCCGAGGGCGTGTTCGTCGGCTCGGGCATCTTCAAGTCCGGCAACCCCGCCGAGCGCGCCGCCGCGATCGTCAAGGCCACCACCTTCCACGACGACCCCGACGTCATCGCGAAGGTCTCCCGCGGTCTGGGCGAGGCCATGGTCGGCATCAACGTCGACGACATCCCGGCCCCGCACCGGCTGGCCGAGCGCGGCTGGTAGCGGAACTCAGGGAAACCGGCGGAGAGGCGGCCTCCTTGAGGGAGGCCGCCTCTTCGGCGCTAGAAGGGCCCTCCAGGAAGGCCCAGGGCTGGTTATGAACCAGTTTGGGGTGATCCGTGGGGTGGCCATACCCTGAAAGGGACGTTTCTTTTCCAGGGGAAGGACCATCGGTGACCATCGTCCCGACGATCGGCGTGTTCGCGCTCCAAGGCGACGTGCGCGAGCACGTGCGCTCGCTGGAGGCGGTGGGTGCCAGAGCGGTCGCCGTACGGCGCCCCCACGAACTGGAGGCGGTCGACGGCCTCGTCATCCCGGGCGGCGAGTCCACCACGATGTGGAAGCTCGCCGAGACCTTTGAGCTGCTCGAACCGCTCCGGATGCGGATCAAGGCCGGGATGCCCGCCTATGGCTCCTGCGCCGGCATGATCATGCTGGCGGACCGGATCGAGGGCGGCGTCGAGGGCCAGCAGACGATCGGCGGCATCGACATGGTCGTTCGGCGCAACGCCTTCGGCCGCCAGGTCGACTCCTTCGAGGCCGACATCGACTTCGCCGGCCGCGGTGCCATGCGGGCGGTCTTCATCCGCGCACCCTGGGTGGAATCCGTGGGTTCGGGGGTCGAAGTGCTGGCGTTGGCCGAACCTGGAGATAGGATCGTCGCGGTCCGTCAAGGACCGCTGCTCGCCACATCCTTCCACCCGGAGATTACCGGGGATGTTGGTGTGCATTCATATTTCGCTGAGATGGTGAGGGAGCTCTAGGGGATGTCCGGCCACTCCAAATGGGCGACGACGAAGCACAAGAAGGCGGCGCTTGATTCCAAGCGCGGCAAGCTGTTCGCCAAGCTCATCAAGAACATCGAGGTCGCGGCACGGACGGGCGGCCCCGATCCGGACGGCAACCCGACGCTGTACGACGCCATCACCAAGGCGCGCAAGAGCTCGGTTCCGATCGACAACATCGAGCGCGCCCGCAAGCGCGGCGGCGGCCTGGAGGCCGGCGGCGCCGACTGGCAGACCATCATGTACGAGGGCTACGCCCCCGGCGGCGTCGCGGTGCTGATCGAGTGCCTCACCGACAACCGCAACCGGGCGGCTTCCGAGGTCCGTGTCGCGCTGACCCGCAACGGTGGCTCGCTGGCCGACCCGGGCTCGGTGTCCTACATGTTCAACCGCAAGGGCGTCGTGCTCGTCCCCAAGGGCGAGCTGGGTGAGGACGACGTGCTGACCGCGGTCCTCGACGCGGGCGCCGAGGAGGTCAACGACCTGGGCGACCAGTTCGAGGTCGTCTCCGAGGCCACCGACCTCGTCCCGGTCCGCAAGGCCCTGCAGGAGGCCGGGATCGACTACGACTCGGCCGAGTCCGGCTTCATGCCGACGATGAACGTCCCGCTCGACGAGGACGGCGCCCGCAAGGTCTTCAGGCTGATCGACGCCCTTGAGGACAGTGACGACGTGCAGAACGTCTGGGCCAACTTCGACGTCTCCGACGAGGTCATGGAGAAGCTCGACGCGTGATCTCGCGCTTCGGCGTCCCCGCCGCGGAACCCCGGGCGGTGACCGCCTTCACCGTGCCCCGCGTGCTCGATCGCCGCTGACACTTCCCGCGGGCCCCGCGAGGGCCGTGCGCGACGTGCTCTCAGGCGGTAGAGTCTGGCACCGAACAGGTGTTCGGCGAGCGGAGGCGTGCCGGTGCGGTTGCCCGAACTGCGGGTCATGGGGGTCGATCCCGGGCTTACCCGATGCGGGCTCGGCGCCGTCGAGGGGAGGCCGGGCGCGCCGCTGAGCCTGGTCAAGGTCGGAGTGGTCCGCACCCCCGCCGACGACGAGATCGGCGCCCGGCTGGTGGCGATCGAGACCGGCATAGAGCAGTGGCTCGACGAGCTCGAACCCGACGCGGTGGCCGTGGAGCGGGTCTTCGCCCAGCACAACCTCAGGACCGTGATGGGCACCGCGCAGGCCTCCGCCGTGGCGATCCTGTGCGCCTCCCGCAGGGGGCTGCCGGTCGCCCTGCACACGCCGTCCGAGGTCAAGGCGGCGATCACCGGCAGCGGCACGGCCGACAAGCAGCAGGTCGGCACGATGGTGACCCGGCTGCTGCGGCTGGACGCCATGCCCAAGCCCGCCGACGCCGCCGACGCGCTCGCCCTCGCGATCTGCCACGTGTGGCGGGGCGGAGCCCAGAGCAGGCTGGCCGAGGCCGCCGCGAAGGCCGCGAGCGGCCCCGGCACGAGCGCGGCGGCCTACTTCCGCGGCCGGGGCAGGGCCGGATACCCGAGAGGAACCACGAAGTGATCGCCTCGGTACGAGGACAGGTGACCGCGATCGCCCCCGACGGGGCGGTCGTCGAGGTGGGCGGGGTGGGAGTGCTCGTGCACTGCACGCCGGGCACGCTGGCGACGCTCAGAACGGGCGAGGAGGCCCGGCTGGCCACCTCGCTGGTGGTCCGCGAGGAGTCGCTGACGCTGTTCGGCTTCGCCACCGACGACGAGCGCGGGATCTTCGAGATGCTGCAGACGGCCAGCGGGGTCGGACCCAAGGTCGCACTGGCGATGCTGGCCGTGCACACCCCCAACGCGCTCAGGATGGCCGTGGCCACCGCCGACGTCAAGGCGCTGACCAGGGTCCCCGGGGTGGGCCCGAAGGGCGCCCAGCGGATCATCGTCGACCTCAAGGGCAAGCTCGGCACGCCTGAGGAGGCGGTCAACGCCGCGCTCAACGGCCGCGCCGCCGTGCCCGCCTGGCGCGATCAGGTCCACTCCGGCCTGGTCGGCCTGGGTTACTCGGTACGGGACGCGGACGAGGCGGTCGCCGCCGTCGCGCCCCGGGCCGACGCCGAACTGGCCGAGGGCCGCACCCCGCAGGTGGCGGCGCTGCTCAAGGCGGCACTCGGCGCGCTGAGCACGCGATGAGAGGTGCGACGGGGAGAAGGCGGCGGGGAGAGCGCGGGCGCCTCCGCCGTACGGTGAGCAGAGGTGGGGCGGCGTGAGTTTCGAACGGGATCTGGTGTCGCCGGACGCCGAGGGCGACGAGAGGAACATCGAGGCGGCGCTGCGGCCCAAGCGGCTGGAGGAGTTCATCGGGCAGGCACGGGTGCGCGAGCAGCTGTCCCTGGTGCTGCAGAGCGCGCTGCGGCGCAACCGGCCGCCGGACCACGTGCTGATGAGCGGCGGTCCCGGGCTGGGCAAGACGACCCTCTCCATGATCATCGCGACCGAGCTCTCCGTGCCGCTCCGGATCACCTCGGGGCCCGCGCTCGAGCGGGCCGGTGACCTCGCGGCGATCCTGTCGACCCTCTCGGAGGGCGAGGTGCTGTTCATCGACGAGATCCACCGCATGGCCAGGCCCGCCGAGGAGATGCTCTACCTCGCGATGGAGGACTTCCGCGTCGACATCGTGGTGGGCAAGGGGCCGGGGGCGACCGCGATCCCGCTGGAGATCGCCCCGTTCACCCTGGTCGGGGCCACCACCAGGGCCGGCATGCTCCCCGCGCCGCTGCGTGACCGCTTCGGCTTCGTCGCGCACATGGACTTCTACGGGGTCGCCGAGCTGGAGCAGGTGCTGCACCGCTCCTCGCGCCTGCTGGGCGTGACGCTGCCGGGCGACGCCGCCACCGAGATCGCTGGCCGCTCGCGGGGCACGCCCCGCATCGCCAACCGCCTGCTGCGCAGGGTCCGCGACTTCGCCGAGGTGCGCGCGGAAGGCGTCATCACCAGGGACGTCGCCTCCGCCGCGCTCAACCTCTACGAGGTCGACGCCGAGGGGCTCGACAGGCTCGACCGGGCGGTGCTCGGAGCGCTGCTGCGCAAGTTCGGCGGCGGCCCGGTGGGGCTGTCGACGCTGGCGGTCGCGGTGGGGGAGGAGCCGGAGACGGTCGAGGTGGTCGCCGAGCCGTTCCTGGTGCGGCAGGGTCTGCTGGCCCGCACCCCCCGTGGCCGGGTCGCGACCGCCGCGGCCTGGACCCATCTGGGGCTGGTGCCCCCGCCGGACGCCTTCGGCGCCTCGTTCCTCATCGATCTTGGGGATGATGCTGAGCAAATCTAGCGTTGTGCATCGGTAGGGGAGACGTACAAGCTTGATCACAGATGGATGACAACTGTATCGAAATGGGAACTTCCCTGCGTGCCGGATCGTGACTTCGTTGCCGCGCTTCTAACAACTCGCCTAAACTCCGAGCCTTGGCTGGCTGTGTAGGCTGACGTGCTGAGCGGCGTGGTCGTATATGACGTCCGGTTTCACGCCGGTCATTCTCAAGAGAGGGAGCGGCCCTGTGGGCGGCAACTATTCAAGCCTGATCATGATCGCTCTCATGGTCGTGGTCTTCTACTTCCTGCTGATCCGACCGCAGCGCAAGCGGCAGCAGGAGCAGGTCAAGATGCAGAACAGCCTTACGCCGGGCACCGGTGTCATGACCACGACGGGTCTTTTCGGGACCGTGGTGGCCATCGACGCCGACGACGTGATCCTGGAGATCGCCCCCGGTGTGGAGACTCGCTGGGTGAAGGCGGCGATCGGCCGCGTCCTGGTTCCCGTCGACGATGTGGAGGAGGATGTCAAGGCCGTCGACCACGACGTCGCGGAGACCACCGAGCAGCAGAGCGAAGAGCGCGACTCGGCGAGCAAGAAACTGTGAATAGGTTCACCACCAATCCCCTATAACCGAAAGTCGACCAGTGGCCCGACCGACCAGCGGCCAGAGCAGACCGGGGCGCATGCTCCTGGTGCTTCTGGCGATCATTCTCGCCATGGGAGGGGTGATGCTCCTCAACAAGGCGTACACCCCGGAATATGGCCTCGACCTCGCCGGCGGCACGACAGTGACGCTGCAGCCCATCACCCCGAACGGAAGCGCTCCCTCCCAGGAGAGTCTCGATCTGGCGGTGAACATCATCCGCGAGCGGGTGAACGGCAGCGGCATCTCCGACGCCGAGGTCGCCAAGTCCGGTGACAACATCGTCATCTCCGTCCCCGGAGTTGGCCAGGAGGAAGTCGTCAAGCTGGTCGGCACCACTGCGGAACTGCGGTTCCGCCAGGTGCTGGCGATCGGGGCCGGATCGCCTCCGCCCCCCGGGGAGCTGGCCACCCAGCCGCCGACGCCGTCCCCCTCGCCCGCCACCTCCGGGGGCAAGGGAACCAGGGCGCCCAAGCCCACCGAGTCCGCGGTGCCGAAGCCGGCCGCGACAGCCGCCCCCGACACGAGCACCTCGCCCGCCGGGCGCGCCCTGTCGTCGGGGCTGCTCAAACCAAGCCCAGGAGCAAGCTCCGAGTCCTCTACGGAGCCTGCTCAACCCGGCGACCAGTCTTCCAAGCCGGGTGACGGCACCGCCGCGCCGACGGCCCCGCCGGCGGCGGCCGAGGACCCCATGGCGGGCGTCGACCCCACCGGGATCGACCCGGCGGCCCTCAAGGAGTTCCAGACGCTCGACTGCGCCAAGCAGACGAACCGAGGGGCACAGGACGCGCCGGACAAGCAGTACGTGGGCTGCAGCACCGACGGCAGCACCAAGTTCATCCTCGACAAGGCGGCCGTGACCGGCACCTCGATCGACAGCGCGTCCTCAGGCGTCGACCAGACCACCGGCGAGTGGCTCGTCCAGCTCTCCTTCAAGGGCCAGGGCCCCGACCAGTGGTCGAAGATCACCACCACCGCCTTCAACTCGCAGGCCCCCCGCAACCAGATCGCCATGGTCCTCGACGGCATGGTCATCTCCGCGCCGGTCATCCAGGAGCCGATCACCGGCGGCCGTGCGCAGATCTCCGGCAACTTCACCCAGGTGAGCGCCGACGAACTGGCCAACCAGCTCAAGTACGGCGCGCTCCCGCTGAAGTTCGAGAAGAGCTCCATCGACGAGGTCTCCTCCACCCTGGGCGCCGACCAGCTGCGCGGCGGCCTCATCGCGGGCGCGATCGGCCTGCTGCTGGTCGTGATCTACTCGATGCTCTACTACCGGGGCCTGGGCGTCGTCTCGGTGCTGAGCCTCCTGGTGGCGACGGTTCTGACCTACCAGTCGGTGGTGCTGCTCGGCGCGTTCGCCGGCTTCCGCCTCTCGCTGCCGCACATCATCGGCCTGATCGTCTCGATCGGTATCACCGCCGACTCGTTCATCGTCTACTTCGAGCGCATCCGTGACGAGATGAAGGAAGGCCGCCGCTCGCTGCGCACGGCGATCGAGGTCGCCTGGGTCCGGGCCCGGCGGACGATCCTCATCGCGGACGCCGTCATGTTCATCGCCGCCGTGGTGCTGTACTTCCTGGCGGTCGGCGGTGTGGCCGGGTTCGCCTTCGCGATGGGCCTGACCACGCTCATCGACATCGCGGTGGTGTTCATGTTCACCAAGCCGTTCGTCGCGATGCTGGCGAGGCTGAAGTTCTTCGCCAAGGGTCACAAGCTCTCCGGCCTCGACGCCGAACGCATGAGCGAGACCGCCACCGCTCCCAAGACCGCTCCGCAGGAGGCCTGATGTCCGGCATCGCGCGCCGGCTGTACCGGGGCGAGGTCAACGTCGACTTCGTCGGCCGCAGGAAGCTCTGGTACAGCCTCTCCGTAATCCTGCTGGCGATCTCCATCGCCGGTCTGGTCTTCAACGGCCTCAACCTGGGCGTGGAGTTCAAGGGCGGGTCCGTCTTCTCCTTCAAGGCCCCGGCGTCCGTCAACATCGAGCAGGTGCGCGGCACGTTCACCGAAGCCGGTGTGCACCAGGTCATCGCGCAGACGACCCAGAACGGCTGGCGGGTCACCACGGAGAGCCTCCCGGCCGAGCAGGTCACCGCGGTCCAGAAGGCGGTGGCGGGCGAGTTCAAGCTGCCGCAGAACGAGGTCAACCTGCAGGTGATCGGTGCCTCCTGGGGCGGCCAGGTGGCCAACAAGGCCATCATCGGACTGATCGTCTTCATGCTGGCGATCATCCTGTACCTGACGATGGCCTTCGAGTGGAAGATGGCGCTGTCGGCCGTCGTGGCACTGTTGCACGACCTGGTGATCACCGCCGGTGTCTACGCCTGGTCCGGCTTCGAGGTCACCCCGGCGACCCTGCTGGGCTTCCTGACGATCCTCGGATACTCGCTGTACGACGCCGTCGTCGTCTTCGACATGATCAAGGAGGTCACCGCCAAGCTCGGCACGACCTCCAAGATGACCTACACCGAGGCCGCCAACAACGCGCTGAACCACACGCTGATCCGGTCGCTGAACACCACCCTGGTGGCGATCCTGCCGGTCGCGGCGATCCTCTTCATCGGCACCACGCTGTTCGGCGCCGGTACCCTGAAGGACCTGTCGCTGGCCCTGTTCGTCGGCATGATCGTCGGAACCTACTCCTCGCTGTGCGTCGCGACGCCACTGCTGGTCACGCTGAAGGAGCGCGAGCCGCGCTACCAGGCGATCGCCCGCAGGCTCGCCGCCCACGGGGGTGGCTCCGGGGGCAGGACGACGCGCCAGCCGGTCACCGCCGGAGCGTCCAACGGGGCCGCCAACGGGGCCACCACCGTGGTCAACGGGGCCGCGGCCGGTGGCGACAAACGCAAGAAGAAGTAAGCTCCGAGCAGTTCGCGCCTCCGCTCCCTGCCCAGGGGGCGGAGGCGTTTTCCTTCCCCCTTTCCAAGGAGTGCCGACCATGACCGAGCTGAGCAGGCTGATCCTCGATCGCATCCGGGACGTGCCCGACTACCCGCAGCCCGGGGTGATGTTCAAGGACATCACCCCGCTGCTCGCCGACCCGGTGGCGTTCGGCGCGGTGACCAAGGCGCTCGCCGGGCTGTACGAGGTGGACAAGATCGTTGGAATCGAGGCGCGGGGGTTCATCCTGGCCGCCCCGGTCGCCTGCGAGGCGGGCGCGGGCTTCGTCCCGGTACGGAAGAAAGGCAAACTGCCCTCTGAGACGCTTGAGGCGTCCTACGATCTGGAGTACGGCTCCGCCATCATCGAGGTTCACCGGGACGCCTTCATCCCCGGAGAGCGCGTCCTCATCGTCGACGACGTGCTCGCCACGGGGGGGACGGCGCGCGCGGCGGTGGAGCTGGTCCGCGAGGCGGGTGCCGAGGTCGTCGGCCTCGCCGTGCTCATGGAGCTGGCCTTCCTCAAGGGTCGCGAGCGCCTGACCGACGTCGAGTTGCACTCCCTCGTCGTCGTTTGATCGACCCCGCGGACAAAAGCACACAACCCCGTCTGGATACACTGAGGGATCTGGACTCGAACGTGAGGAGTCTGAGTGCCCCGTGATGTGGTCGTCCCCGACACGACCGCCAACGGTGGCGGTCCCGAGATGGCCGTCCCAGCAGGCGACGCCGGTTCCGCCATGTCCGGAGCCGTCGAGGAGAAGCCGGCGGTAAGGCGAAGGCTCGCACGTTTTGGGGGGCAATGGGGTGGCGGCATGAATCCGGTTCTGGAGCCGCTGTTCCGCACGGTCCGCGCTACCCATCCGAAGGCGGATCTGCGGCTCATCGAGCGCGCCTACGACGTGGCGGCCTATCACCACCGCGACCAGAAGCGCAAAAGCGGTGACCCGTACATCACCCACCCGCTGGCGGTGGCGACGATCCTGGCCGAGCTCGGCACCGACGACGAGACGCTGTGCGCCGCGCTGCTGCACGACACCGTCGAGGACACCGCCTACGGCCTGGACGAGCTGCGCTCGGACTTCGGCGACAACATCGCACTGCTGGTCGACGGCGTCACCAAGCTCGACAAGGTCAAGTTCGGCGCCGCGGCCGAGGCCGAGACCGTACGCAAGATGGTCGTGGCGATGTCCCGGGACATCCGGGTGCTGGTGATCAAGCTCGCCGACCGGCTGCACAACATGCGCACCATGCGCTACCTGCCCGAGCACAAGCGGCACCAGAAGTCCCGCGAGACGCTGGAGATCTTCGCGCCGCTCGCCCACCGGCTGGGCATGAACACCATCAAGTGGGAGCTGGAGGACCTCGCGTTCGCCATGCTCTACCCCAAACGCTACGACGAGATCGCCCGGATGGTCTCGGAACGGGCCCCGCGCAGGGACCTGTTCCTGCAGGAGGTCATCGAGAAGGTCTCCGGCGACCTGCGCGACGCCAAGATCCGCGCGGCCGTCAAGGGCCGCCCCAAGCACTACTACTCCGTCTACCAGAAGATGATCGCCAGGGACGTCGCCTTCGACGACATCTACGACCTGGTCGGCATCCGGGTGCTGGTCGACACGGTCCGCGACTGCTACGCGGCACTCGGAACGATTCACGCGCGATGGAACCCGGTGCCCGGCCGGTTCAAGGACTACATCGCGATGCCCAAGTTCAACATGTACCAGTCGCTGCACACCACGGTCATCGGCCCGGAGGGCAAGCCGGTGGAGCTGCAGATCCGCACCCATGGGATGCACCACAGGGCCGAGTACGGCGTGGCGGCGCACTGGAAGTACAAGGAGGACATGACCACCTCCGGTCCTCCGGGGGCGAAGCTGAAGCCCGCCAGCGACATGGCGTGGCTGCGCCAGCTCCTCGACTGGCAGAAGGAGACCGCCGACCCGGGGGAGTTCCTGGAGTCGCTCAGGTTCGACCTGTCGGTCTCGGAGGTCTACGTCTTCACGCCCCGGGGTCAGGTCATCGCGCTGCCCGAGAACGCGACGCCCGTCGACTTCGCCTACGCCGTGCACACCGAGGTGGGGCACCGTTGTATCGGAGCCAGGGTCAACGGCCGCCTGGTGCCCCTGGAGTCGCGACTGGGCAACGGCGACACGGTGGAGATCTTCACCTCCAAGTCGCCCGACGCGGGCCCCTCGCGTGACTGGCTGAAGTTCGTCAAGTCGGGACGGGCCCGTAACAAGATCCGGCAGTGGTTCTCCAAGGAGCGCCGCGAGACCGCGATCGAGGCGGGCAAGGAGGCGATCGGCCGCGCCATGCGCAAGCAGGGCCTGCCGCTGCAGCGCCTGATGTCCGGAGAGTCCCTTCTGGCCCTCGCCAGGGATCTGCGCTACCCGGACGTCTCCGCGCTCTACGCGGCCGTGGGAGAGGGCCACATCGCCGCGCAGGCGGTCGTGCAGAAGCTCGTGACGTCCATCGGAGGAGTGGACGGCGCGGAAGAGGACATCGCCGAGGCCTCAGTGCCGACCAAGCTGCGCGGCCGTCCCCGGGGCAGTGGCGGTGCCGGAGTGGTCGTCGCGGGCGACTCCGACGTCTGGGTCCGCCTGTCGCGATGCTGCACTCCCGTGCCCGGCGATGAGATCGTCGGTTTCGTCACCCGCGGGCATGGCGTGTCGGTGCACCGCACCAACTGTCCCAACATGGATCAGCTCAAGTCCGAGCCCGACCGCCTGGTCGAGGTCGCCTGGTCCGCCGCGGACGACTCGGTGTTCCTGGTCGCGCTGCAGGTCGAGGCGCTCGACCGGCCGCGCCTGCTCTCCGACGTGACCCGCACGCTCTCCGACCAGCACGTCAACATCCTGTCGGCGTCGGTGACGACGTCCAGGGACAGAGTGGCGATCAGCAAGTTCACCTTCGAGATGGGCGACCCCAAGCATCTGGGGCACGTCCTGAAGGCCGTCCGCAACATCCAGGGCGTCTACGACGTCTACCGGGTCAGCGGCGCCGGTTCCTGAGCGTCGGGCGCCCTCGGAATCTCCGAGCAGGGGAGGCGCCGACGCCCCATCGCGAACGTCAGGGCCGCGGAGGACGCTCCCCGGTCGGGGAGCCCTCCGCGGCCCTGTCGGTCCTTCAGATCGCGTCAGCCGCTCGCGAAAGGGGTCAGGAGAACTCGGCGAGCGTGCGCTCGGCCTCCTCCAGCCAGGAACGGCGGGCGGCCAGGGCCTCCTCGGTGTCCTTGACGTCCTTGTCCCTGCCCGCGTCCCTGGCCTTGGCCAGGCGGCCCTCCAACTGCGCGATCGACTTGCGCAGCTGGTCGACCGTGTTCTGGGCGCGGGCGCGTGCCTCGGGGTTGGAGCGCTTCCACTCCGCCTCCTCGGCCTTGCGGACCGCGTCGTCGATCTTGCGCAGGCCACCTTCCAGCCGGTCGCGCTGCTCGCGCGGGACCGGGCCCGCGGCCTCCCAGCGCTCCAGGACGCCGCGCAGGGCGCTCCTGGCCGCACGGGCGTCGGTGACCGGGAGGATCTTCTCGGCCTCGGTCAGGAGTTGCTCCTTGACCTCGGCGTTGGCCGCCAGTGAGGCGTCGCGCTCGGCGAAGACGGCCGAACGCGCCTGGAAGAACTGGTCCTGGGCGCCCTTGAAACGGCCCCAGAGCTCGTCCTCGACCTCCCGGGAGGCCCGGCCCGCGGACTTCCACTCCTGCATCAGCTCGCGGTAGGCCGACGCGGTGGAACCCCAGTCGGTGGACGAGGCCAGCGCCTCGGCCTCGGCCACGATGCGCTCCTTGGCGGAGCGCACGCCCTCGCGCTGCTCGTCCAGCCCCGCGAAATAGGCCTTGCGCCGCTTGGCGAAGGCCGTGCGGGCCGCCGACAGGCGCTTCCACAACGCCGCCTCGGTCACCCGGTCGATGCGCTCGGCGGCCTTCCACTCCTCGATCAGCTGGCGCAGCCGCTCGCCACCGGTCTTCCAGTGGGTGGTGTCGTCGGCGATGCGCTCGGCCTCGGCGACGATCCGCTCCTTGACGCCCTTGGCCTCGGCCCTGGCCACGTCGCGAGCGGCCTTGACCTCCTCCCGGCGCTGGGCGACCAGCTCCGTGAGGGTGTTGAGGCGGTTCAGCAGCGCGTCGAGGTCGCCGACCGCGTGCGCGTCGGTGATCGCCTCACGGAGCTTGACGATGGTCGCCTCCGCCTGGGCGGGCGGCAGATCGGTGCCGCGGACCCGCTGTTCGAGCAGGGTGACCTGCCCGGCCAGCTCGTCGAACTTGCGATGGAAGTAGGCGAGTGCCTCTTCCGGTTCGCCGGCCTGCCAGGACCCGACGGCCCGTTCTCCCTCAGCCGTACGTACGTAGACGGTGCCGTCGTCGTCTACCCGGCCCCACGGGTCGGTGCTCACCGTGTCCTCCCGCACTTTCATCAGCCTTTCGGGACTTACCGCCCCTTGTATGTATTACGTCAGCTCTTGCTGGACATTGTCACGTCTTTGATTTCGAGGGTTTCCTTCGGTGCCCCGGTGCCGTCAGGTCCCGGAGTGATGACGCCCGCCTTGTTCACCTTGTCGAGGATCTCCAGGCCCTTGGTGACCGTACCGAAGGGTGTGTAGTCCGGTGTCAGTGGGGCATCGCCGTACACGAGGAAGAACTGGCTGCCGTTGGTGTCGGGGCCGCTGTTGGCCATGGCCACGACGCCGCGTGTGTACTTGGCGCCCTCCAGGTTCTCGTTGACGAAGCGGTAGCCCGGGCCACCCTGACCGTCGGTGGGGTTCTTGCCGTCGGCCTTGGCCAGCGGGTCGCCGCACTGCAGCATCGGGAACTGGTCGGAGCCCAGCCGGTGACACTTGGAGCCGTCAAAGTACTTCTTCTGCGCCAGGAAGGCGAAGGAGTTGACGGTGCACGGCGTCTTGTCGGCCGACACCTTGATGACGATGTCGCCCTGGTTGGTCTTCAGGGTCATCGTCGTGGGAGTCTTGTCGACCTTCGCCGGAGGCAGGCCCACGTCCTTGGTCGTGCCGCCTTCCGAGGCGACGTAGCCGCAGGTGCCGCTGGCCGCGTCGAAGGCCGTCGGCTGCGCGCCGGCGTCCGCGGAGGCCGTCTCCGAAGGGTTCCCCGAGGGTGCCGGATCGGCGGTCGCCGTCGTGTCGGAACCCCCGAACACGTTGGTCGCGACGATCACACCCGCCACGGCCAGCACACCGACCACACTGGTGCCGATGAGTGCGATGCGCTTGGCCCTGGCGACCTTGGCCTCACGTTCGATGCGCCGCTTCGTCTGCCGCTCGTAGTGCTCGCGCGCCAACTGCTTCTGGCGCTCCCTGCCGCTCACCGCTTCGCCCTCCCGAGTGCCGAGTCGTACTTAATGAGGTGGGCGAATCGTATCGGCCAATGGGTAATGGTTCGCAGCCCGCCGACCCGCACCGGTACCCTTCGGTTACATTCCCATCCGCATTCTTGACGAGATCAGCTGAGGCAGATGCTCATCGCCGGCTTTCCCGCAGGGTCCTTCCAGACCAACTGTTACGTCGTCGCTCCCGCCGCGGGCGAGGAGTGCGTGGTCGTCGATCCCGGCCAGAACGCCGTCGGCGACCTCGATGACCTGCTGCGCGAGCACAGGCTCAAACCGGTCGCGGTGCTGGTCACCCACGGGCACCTCGACCACATGTGGTCGGTCGCCCCGGTCTGCGGCGCGCGTGACGTCCCCGCGTGGATCCATCCCGAAGACCGCGCGCTGCTGTCCGATCCCGGCAAGGGGATGTCGCTGTCCGCGAAACAGCAACTGTTCGGGGGACTGACCTTCACCGAGCCGGACGACGTGCGCGAGCTCGCGGACGGCGAGGTGCTGCGGCTGGCGGGCCTGGAGCTCACCGTCGACCACGCCCCCGGCCATACCAGGGGGTCGGTGACCTTCAGGTTGCCCAGCACCGAGGAGATCCCCGACGTGCTGTTCTCGGGCGACCTGCTCTTCGCCGGCTCCATCGGCCGCACAGATCTTCCAGGCGGCGACTACCCGACCATCCTGCGCAGCCTGGCGGCCAAGTGCCTGCCGCTGCCGGCGGACACGGTGGTGCTGCCCGGCCACGGACCACAGACCACGATCGGCCAAGAGCGTGCCACCAATCCGTATCTCGCGGAGGCGGAGCAGGCCGCGGGCGCAGGCCCCGCGGGTCTCGGGCACGACCGCGGCCCCGGCAGGGGACTTTAGACAATGACTTTGCAGGCGCCCAAGGGCACCTTTGACTGGCTCCCACCGCGTTCGGAGCGGGCGCTCGCCGTACGCGAGGCGCTGACCGCCCCCGCCCGCCGGGCGGGTTACGGCTACATCGAGACGCCGGTCTTCGAGGACACCGCGCTGTTCGTGCGCGGCGTCGGTGAGTCGACGGACATCGTCTCCAAGGAGATGTACACCTTCGAGGACAAGGGCGGGCGCTCCATCACGCTGCGCCCGGAGGGCACCGCCTCGGTGGTGCGCGCGGTCCTCCAGCACGGCCTGCACAACGGGCAGCTTCCGGTGAAGCTCTGGTACTCGGGCAGCCAGTTCCGCTACGAGCGGGCGCAGAAGGGCCGCTACCGCCACTTCTGGCAGGTCGGTGCCGAGGCGCTGGGCTCCGAGGACCCGGCGCTCGACGCCGAGCTGATCCTGCTGGCCGTTGACGGCTACGCCGCGCTGGGGCTCACCGGGGTCCGGCTGCTGATCAACACGCTGGGTGACAGGGAGTGCCGCCCCGTCTACCGGGCCGCGCTCCAGGACTTCCTGCGCGGCCTCGACCTCGACGAGCCCACCCGGCAGCGGATCGAGATCAACCCACTGCGCGTGCTCGACGACAAGCGCCCCGAGGTGCAGGAGCGGCTGGTCGGCGCGCCGCTGATCGTCGACCACCTGTGCGGGGCGTGCAAGGCCTATCACGAGGAGGTCCGCTCGCTGCTGACCGCCTCCGGCGTGGCCTACACCGACGACCCCCGGCTGGTCCGCGGCCTCGACTACTACACGCGGACCACGTTCGAGTTCGTCCACGACGGGCTCGGCTCCCAGTCCGCGGTCGGCGGCGGGGGCCGCTACGACGGGCTGAGCGAGATGCTCGGCGGTCCCGCCCTGCCCAGCGTCGGCTGGGCGCTCGGCGTCGACCGCACGGTCCTGGCCATGGAGGCCGAGGGCCTGTTCGCGGGCGACGGCGAACAGGCGCGCGTACAGGTGTACGGTGTGCCGCTGGGTGAGGAGGCGCGCCGCCGGATGTTCCTTCTTGTCACCGAGTTGCGCCGGGCGGGCCTGGCCGCCGACATGTCGTTCGGCGGCAAGGGTGTCAAGGGCGCCATGAAGGGCGCCGACCGCTCGGGGGCGAGCTACGCGGTGATCCTCGGCGAGCGTGATATCGCCGCGGGGACCGCGCAGGTCAAGGACCTGGTCAGCGGAGAGCAGACCGCCGTACCACTCGCTGAGATCGTCACGACGTTGAAGGAGAGACTGGACAAATGATCCGCACGCACGAAGCGGGATCACTGCGCGAGGAGCACGCCGGGCAGCAGGTGACGCTCGCCGGATGGGTGGGGCGACGCCGCGACCACGGCGGCGTGGTCTTCATCGACCTGCGTGACGCCTCCGGCTCCGCCCAGGTGGTCTTCCGCGAGGAGGACGACGCCCACGGCCTGCGCGCCGAATACTGCGTCAAGGTCGTCGGGCAGGTGCGGGTCCGCCCCGAGGGCAACGAGAACCCCGACCTGCCGACCGGTGCGATCGAGGTCGTCGCCTCCGAGGTCGAGGTGCTCAGCGAGTCCGCCCCGCTGCCGTTCCCCATTGAAGGCGCGGCCGGCATCTCGGAGGAGGCCAGGCTCAAGTACCGCTACCTCGACATCCGCCGCCATCAGGTCGCGCACGCCATGCGCACCCGTTCCAAGGCCACCTACCTCGCCCACGAGGTGATGAACGAGCACGGGTTCGTCTACGTCGAGACTCCGACGCTGACCCGTTCGACCCCCGAGGGCGCCCGCGACTTCCTCGTCCCGGTCCGGCTCCAGCCGGGCAGCTGGTACGCCCTGCCCCAGTCGCCCCAGCTGTTCAAGCAGCTTCTCCAGGTCGCCGGGCTTGAGCGCTACTACCAGCTCGCCAAGTGCTACCGCGACGAGGACCTGCGCGCCGACCGGCAGCCGGAGTTCACCCAGATCGACGTCGAGATGTCCTTCGTGGACCAGGACGACGTCATCGCCCTGGGCGAGGTGCTGATCGGGCGCATCTGGAAGGAGACGGTCGGCTACGACCTGCCGGTGCCGCTGCCCCGGATGACCTACCGCGACGCCATGGCCCGCTACGGCTCCGACAAGCCCGACCTGCGCTTCGGCCAGGAACTCGTCGAGATGACGGAGTTCTTCGCCGACACCACCTTCCGCGTGTTCCAGGCGCCGTACGTGGGCGCGGTGGTCATGCCGGGCGGTGCCTCGCAGACCCGCAAGGAGCTGGACGGCTGGCAGGAGTGGGCCAGGTCGCGCGGCGCCAAGGGCCTGGCCTACGTGCTCGTCGGGGAGGACGGCACGCTCGGCGGGCCCGTCGCCAAGAACCTGTCGGAGACCGAGGCGGCCGGCCTGGCCGCCAAGGTGGGGGCCGAGCCCGGTGACGCGATCTTCTTCGCGGCCGGTGCGGCCTCCGCCTCCCGCGACCTGCTCGGCGCGGCCCGGCTGGAGATCGGCCGTCGCTGCGACCTGATCGACGAGTCGGTGTGGAACTTCCTGTGGATCGTCGACGCCCCCATGTTCGAGGAGGACGGCGAGGGCGGCTGGACCGCGGTGCACCACCCCTTCACCGGTCCCAAGCCCGAGTGGGCGGACAACTTCCAGGACCACCCCGGCGAGGCCCTGGCCTACGCCTACGACATGGTCTGCAACGGTATGGAGATCGGTGGCGGCTCGATCCGGATCCACCGTGCCGAGATGCAGCAGCGCGTCTTCGACGTGCTCGGCATCTCCAAGGAGGAGGCGGAGAACAAGTTCGGCTTCCTGCTGGAGGCGTTCAAGTACGGCCCGCCGCCGCACGGCGGCATCGCCTACGGCTGGGACCGGATCTGCATGCTCCTGGCGAGAGGTGACTCCATCCGCGACGTCATCGCCTTCCCGAAGACGGCCTCGGGCTTCGACCCGCTGACCGGCGCGCCCACCCCGATCACGGCGGAGCAGCGCAAGGAGGCCGGCGTCGACAGCAGGCCCAAGGCCGACGCCTGATCCGAGGTCCGCACCAGGAGTGACCGAGGGCCCCCGGACGACGTTCCGGGGGCCCTCGGCGCGCCCGGGGCACATGGCCCCGGTGGTGCTCTCCGCGGGCCTGTCGGGCATCCTGCGCGGCCGGGCGGAGGGGGCCGGGCCTTCCCGACGGAGCGGGCCCCACGTCCCTTACCCGGCCGCTCCGGCGTCCCGGCTCCCGGGCGGGCGGCCTCGCCCCGAGTCGTACGGGGGTGATACCGCAAGACGCCCCGGCGGTCGGATGACCACCGGGGCGTCTCGCGGGCGGCGGACCGCCGCGGATCCGGCTAGGAGAGCCGTACGGTCTTGATGATCACCGGGATCTTGGGAGCGTTGGAGCCGCCGTCACCGGTGATGTCGTCGGGGTTGCTGATCCAGCCGCCCTTGTAGATCTTTTCGAGGATCTCCATGCCCTTGGAGACGACACCGAAGGGTGTGTAGGCCTTCTCCACCTGGTCGGTCTCGTCGGCCAGCGAGATCCAGAACTGGCTGCCGTTCTGGTTGACGGCGTCGACCGCCTGGGCCACCGCGACCGTGCCCCTGGTGTACGGGATCCCGCCGAGGTTCTCGCTGTCGTAGACGTAGCCCGAGGTGCCCTGACCGTCGGTGGGGTTCTTGCCGTCGGCCTTGGCCTGCGGGTCACCGCACTGCAGCAGGCCCACCCCGGAGTTCTCCGGGGTGGCCAGGCGGTGGCACCTGGTGTTGTCGAAGAAGTGCTTCCTGGCCAGGAAGGCGAAGGAGTTGACCGTGCAGGGAGCCTGCGCGGTCGCCAGGTCGATCACGACGTCACCGTGGTTGGTGGTGATCGTCATGGTCTTCAACTTCAGGTTGGGCTTGGCCGGCGGCCTGCCCACGTTCTTCATCGGGCTGCCGCTGGTGTCCTTGCGGTAGGAACAGGTCACGGGGGCCGGGGGGGCCGTGATGCTCGGCTCGGGCGTCGCGACGGCGTCCTCGGACGGTGTGCTGCTCGCATCGGGCGTCGCGGCGGCCTGGACCTCCTTGCCGTCACCGCCGAGGAGCCTCACCCCGGCGAACAGGCCTCCCGCGACGACGACCACCGCGATGACAGCTCCGATGACGGCGTTCCGCTTCGACGTGCTCTTCTGCTGCTCAGCACGTTTCGCCTGCCGCTCCTTGTGCTCCCGAGCCAACTGGCTCTGGCGGTCCTCGGCGCTCACCGCTATGTCCTCCAGGATTACTGTTACATGACTACGGACTGGCGGAAAGCGTACCGGCCCTAAGGTGTGCTGCACGTAAGTGGCGGAATTCACCGGATGGGGACAGAGGGGAAAGACCGGGATCTCTTCACACTCTCCATAACCCGTTCATGGTGGGATCCGTACTTGCTGATGACGAGCCACGCACCACCGGAGCGCTCCATGTTCGACGAGATCCTCGGTCTGCCCCTCCACCCCCTGGTCGTCCACGCCGCCGTGGTCCTGACCCCGCTCCTGGCGGTGCTCGCCGCCGTGTACGCGCTGCTGCCCCGTACCCGGCCCGTGCTCACCTGGGCGGTGGTCGGGCTCGCCCCGATCGTGCCGGTGAGCGTCTTCGTGGCACGGGAGAGCGGGGAGTCGCTGGAGGAGGGCCGTTTCGCCTCCGCGGGCGGGCAGGTCGGCGAACGCATAGCCGAGCACGCGAGCTTCAGCATCCCCCTGCTGCTCGTCACCCTCGCCCTCGGGGTGATGTCGCTGGCTCTCGTCCACGTCTCGCGCGGTGACCGGTTCGGCCGTCGGGCGGGGCTGGCCGTCTCGGCGCTGACCGTGGTCCTGGCCGCCGTCGCGCTCTACTACGTGGTGCGGGCCGGGCACAGCGGGGCCGTCACCGTCTGGGCGAACTGAGGCGTAGCCGGGCAGCGGTACTGTCTCAGGAGTGGACAGCCTGTTCGATTCGGCGGCGGAGGAGGCCCATCGCGGCCAGGAGCCCCTGGCGGTGCGGATGCGCCCCAGGAGCCTGGACGAGGTGATCGGCCAGCGGCACCTGCTGGGCTCCGGTACGCCGCTGCGCCGCCTCGTCGAGGCCGAGGCGCCGATGTCGCTCTTCCTCTGGGGCCCGCCGGGCACCGGCAAGACCACCCTCGCCTACGTGGTGGCGGGCGTCACCAAACGCCGCTTCGTGGAGGTCTCCGCGGTGTCGGCGGGTGTCAAGGAGGTCCGTGCGGCCATCGAGCAGGCCCGGCGAGAGCTGGGCATGTCCGGTCGCCAGACCGTCCTGTTCGTCGACGAGGTGCACCGTTTCAACAAGGCGCAGCAGGACGCCCTGCTGCCCGCCGTGGAGAACCGCTGGGTCACCTTCATCGGCGCCACCACGGAGAACCCCTTCTTCTCCGTCATCTCGCCCCTGCTGTCGCGCTCGCTGCTGCTGACCCTGGAGTCGCTGTCGGAAGACGACATCCGGGTGGTGCTGGAGCGCGCCGTCGCCGACCCACGTGGTCTGGAGGGAAGGGTGCGCCTGGCGCCCGAGGCCGCCGAGCATCTGGTGCGGCTGGCCGGCGGCGACGCCCGCAGGTCGCTCACCTACCTGGAGGCCGCCGCGCTGATCGCCGCCGACGGCGAGGTCACCGTCGAGGTGGTGGAGCGGGCGGTGGACAAGGCGGCCGTGCGCTACGACCGTCAAGGCGACCAGCACTACGACGTGATCAGCGGTTTCATCAAGAGCATGCGGGGCTCCGACGCCGACGCCGCGCTGCACTACCTCGCCCGGATGGTCGAGGCGGGCGAGGACCCTCGGTTCATCGCCCGCAGGATCGTCATCTTCGCCTCCGAGGACGTCGGCATGGCCGATCCCACCTGCCTGCAGGTCGCGGTGGCCGCGGCCCAGGCGGTGGAGTTCATCGGCCTGCCGGAGGGGCGGCTCAACCTGGCCCAGGCGGTCATCCACTGCGCGCTGGCCCCCAAGTCCAACGCGGTGATCAATGCCATCGGCGCGGCCGCCGAGGACGTGCGGCGCGGCAACATCGGCCATGTCCCCGACCATCTGCGTGACGCCCACTACCCGGGAGCCAAGAAGCTCGGCCACGGCAAGGGCTACAAGTACCCCCACGACTTCGAGCACGGCCTGGTCCGTCAGGAGTACGCGCCCGAGGAGCTCAGGGACCGGCGCTACTACCGGCCCACCCGGCACGGTGCCGAGGCGGGCTTCGCCGACCGCTGGTCCAGGATCCGCACCTTCCTGCGCGGAGAGTGACCCGCCGTACCGCTCGCCCGGCCCCCGGCACGCCGCCACGTACGATCTCGCGGGTCGTCCCGCTCCCACTGCCCGGCTCAGGCCCGAGGGCTCACCCCGCCGGGCGGCCCCGCTCCGCGAGCGGGGCGCGCCGGCGCGGGAAGCGCATGGTCAGCAGCCTGGCGCGTGGGGCGACCCGTCCGGCCAGGTTGAACAGGGCCTCGGTGCGCGAGCGGTCGGCGTCGAGATGGGTCAGCTTCTCGGCCCCGAGGGGGCCGAGCTTGCAGCTCCTCGCCGTCGATGGATTCGACGGTTCAGGCCGCGTCGTCGGCAGCGTGACGCACTGCCCGGCGACCGATGTTGATCGCCGCGAAGTAGTCCGCCGGGCCAGCGAGCCCGCACGAAACACACCGGAACTCATCCCTGGTGGGACGGTTCCGTTTGTCGAGGTGACCGCAGCCTGGGCAGGTGCGGGAGGTGTTGCGCGGATCCACCAGCCGTACGACCACCCCGGCCAGGGCGGCCTTGTACGCCACGAACGTGCGCAGTTGATGAAAACCCCAGGAGTTCAGGTCGGCACGCTGAGCCTTACGAACCGTGACCCGCTCCCGAATGCCTTGAAGGTCTTCCAGGGCGATCCCAGAGCGGGTGTCTTTGGCCTTGCCGACCAACTGTTTGGAGATGACGTGGTTGACGTCGCGGGCGAACCGCGACTCCTTACGGCGGCGCCTCTTCAGCAGCCGCTTGGCGGATTTCGTGCCCTTGGCCTGGAGGCGGGCTCGCAGGCGGGCGTTACGCCGCCGCACCGCCCGCACCCCCCTTGCCGCTGTAGGGCTCACCCGTGGAGTCGGTGGCGAGGTTGACGATGCCCAGATCAACCCCCAGCCACTCCCTCGGCTCCTCCCCCGAGGGTGGATCGGGCACCTCGACGACCACGGAGAGGAAGAACACGCCGTCGCGATAGACGAGATCCGCCTGACCCCGCAGGGTCGCTCCTGCACTGTTCAGCCACCGCCCCCGGTAGAGAACGGGCACGACGACCCGGCCGCTCAAGGTGAGGAGACTGATCGAATCTGGGCCTTTCCAGGTGAGGATGCGCGGGTCGTAGGCGACCGCCCCCAGCTGGCGGAAGACCAGCTTGATGGTCTTGTCGCGCTTGTAGGCCTGGCAGGCCTTGGCGATGGAGCGGACGGCCATCTGCGCCGACAGCCCGAACTCCTGGCGCAGGTCGGCGTAGACGAGCTTCTGCAGTACGAGCTTGTTCGCGGTGCGGTGGGCAAAAGCGATCTCGGCTGCCCTAGTGGCGGCGGCGTTGCACGCGCGCATCGTCGCCAGCAGCGCCCGCCCCTGTTCAGGCGAGGGCGCGAGTTTCAGCACCTCTGTCACCAGCACGCACCGAGTCTGTCACTCACCGCTACCGGACGGCACCGTTTTCCGCGTTCCCTCCCCGCCGCGAACGACGGGGCTTCCACGCTGCAATTCCGGTGAACAGGTTGACGCCCAGGTAGAAGGTGATCGCCGCGTAGGCCAGGTCGCGGAGCGACATCAGCCTCTGGGCTTTCCTTCCCCGGTGCGCGCCGAGGGATCGGGGCTGAGGGGCGGTGACCAGCGGGAGATCACCTTCACCCCGCGCCGCTCCCTGGGTATCGGCGCCTTCCAGGAAGCGCGCTCGATGACTCTCCGGGGCAAGGAGCGATCCCCAGGGGCTGTGCGAGACCTCAGGCTGCCCACCCGCTCCCTGCTGCAGGTGGTCCTCGCGGGCGGTCTCGGAGTGGTCCTGCCCGTCGCGCTGACCGAGGTCTGGCGGCAACCGGGCTGGGTGCTCGGCCTCCTTGTCCAGGCGCTCGCCGTGCCGCTGCTGCTCGGCGTGGCCGCGGTACGCGAGTTCGCGATCTTCGGAGGCGGCACGCCGCTGCCGTACAACCCGCCCGGAAAGCTGGTGACCGGCGGCCCCTACGGATACGTGCGAAACCCGATGCAGGTCTCGATGGCCGGGACCTGTCTCGTCCTCGGCCTCTTCGACCCGCGGTTCCTCGCCGCGGTGCCGGTCGTCCTCGCCTACGGCGCCGGTCTGGCGGCCTGGCACGAGGGGGAGCGGCTCACCGGCCGTTTCGGCGAGGAGTGGGCGGCCTACCGGCGGGCCGTCCGTCCATGGGTGCCGCGCCTGCGGCCCGTCATGCCGCCGGCCTCGGTGTACGTGTCAGGCGGCTGCGTCGCGTGCTCGGCAGTGGGGAGATGGATCGTCCGCAGGCGGCCCGAGGGGCTGCGGGTGCTGGCCGCCGAGGAGCACCCCTCGGGGCCGCGCCGGATCAGCTACGAGCGCGCGGACGGGCGGGTTTTCCAGGGCGTGGCCGCGATGGCGTACGTCCTCACCCATATCCACCTCGGCTGGGCGCTGGCTGGCTGGGCCCTCATGCTCCCCGGGGTCGACCGGTTCGCGCAGCTGTGCGTGGACGCCTTCGGGTACGGTCCGCGGACCGTGCGCTCCCCGTACGTTACGGAGGGCGGGCCGGGCGCGGAGGCACCGTGAACCCCGTGCGGTCCGAAGAGCGCCCGGGTCCTTCGGAGGCGGGCCTTCCCCGAAAGGACCGGCCGGCCCCGAAGGCGTGGTCCGGTCGCGCGCGGTAAGTGAGGATGAGTGATATCGGGCACGATAGGGTTTTGCCAATCCACCCGACCATGGCCGGGGTCACCTATGAGGGGACGGGTCCGCACATGCTTACCGCAGGAGAGGTCGCGGGGCTGATCGTCGCGATGGCCTGGGCGATCCTGGTCTGTTTCATGGCCGTCGTCATGGTCAGGCTGGCCCGCCTGCTCACCGAGACCACCAAGATGGTCTCCCAGCTGGGGGACCGCGTCGTGCCTCTGCTGGAGGACGTGTCGGCCGCCGTCGGCGAGACCAACCGTCAGCTGGTCGCCATCGAGGCGATCACCAGGGACGTCAAGCAGGTCAGCGGGCACGTGGCCAAGGTCAGCGACGTCACCCAGAACCTGGTCACCGGGCCGCTGATCAAGGTCGCGGCCCTCACCCACGGTGTCCGCCGGGCCGTGGGTGCCCGCAGGCGCGCCAGGCCCGCCGCGCAGGCGCTGGAAAGGCGGCGGAGATGATCCGCAGGCTGTTCTACATGGGCCTGGGCGCGTTCGGCGCGCTGTGGGTCATGCGTAAGCTTCAGGCACTGCACCCGAACCACCTGGCCCGCCGGGCCGTTCGGAACGCGGGCGGGGTCCTGGAGCAGGCGCGGGATCTCGCGGAGGACGCCCTGCGGGGCGCGGCCGAGCGGGAAACCGAGTTGCGATCCAGGTTCGGGCTCGACACTGTGGAAAACCCCTATCACTCCAACGTAAAGGATGGCCGCTGACATGGAGTCGGCAGAGATCGCCCGCCGCTTCCTGCGCTTCTTCGAGGAGCGTGGGCACACCGTTGTGCCCTCGGCCAGCCTCATCGCCGAGGACCCGACGCTGCTTCTGGTCAACGCGGGCATGGTGCCCTTCAAGCCCTACTTCCTGGGCCAGCAGAAGCCGCCCTACAAGCGGGCCACCAGCGCGCAGAAGGTCGTCAGGACCCTCGACATCGACGAGGTCGGCAAGACGACCAGGCACGCCAGCTTCTTCCAGATGCTCGGAAACTTCTCCTTCGGCGACTACTTCAAGGAGCAGGCGATCCCGTTCGCCTGGGAGCTGCTGACCAAGCCCGAGTCCGAGGGTGGGTTCGGCTTCCCCGAGGACCGCCTCTGGGTCACCGTCTACCTCGACGACGACGAGGCCGCCGACATCTGGCACAGGAAGGCCGGAGTGCCGCTGGAGCGCATCCAGCGCCGTGACCTGGCGGACAACTACTGGCACATGGGCGTGCCGGGTCCTGGCGGGCCGTGCAGCGAGATCTACTACGACCGCGGTGCCGAGTACGGGCGCGAGGGCGGCCCGATCGTCGACGAGAACCGCTACCTCGAGGTGTGGAACAACGTCTTCATGCAGTTCCAGCTCGGTGCGGTCCGCAGCAAGGTGGACTTCGACATCGTCGGCGAGCTGCCGGCCAAGAGCGTCGACACGGGCATGGGCCTGGAGCGCATGGCGGCGATCCTGCAGGGCGTCGACAACATCTACGAGATCGACACCACGTACAAGATCCTTGACCGGGCCGCGGAGCTCACCAAGACGCGTTACGGCCGCGACGAGCGCGCCGACGTCTCGCTGCGGGTCATCGCCGACCACGTCAGGACCGGCGTGATGCTCGTGGCCGACGGGGTGCTGCCCTCCAACGAGGGCCGGGGATACGTGCTCCGCCGCATCCTGCGCCGTGCCATCCGTAACCTGCGCCTGCTCGGCGCGGGCGAGGAGCGCTACATGCACGAGCTCACCGCGGTGACCGTCGATGTCATGGGCCGGCAGTACGCGGAGCTCAAGGCCGACGCCCCGCAGATCCACGGCGTCATCGACGCGGAGGAGGGGTCCTTCCTCGGCACCCTCCGCACCGGCACCGCGATCTTCGACGTGGCGGCCGAGGAGACCAAGCGCAAGGGGCGGGGCACGCTCGCGGCCGACCAGGCCTTCCAGCTCCACGACACCTACGGGTTCCCGATCGACCTGACCCTGGAGATGGCCTCCGAGCAGGGGCTGCAGGTCGACGAGGAGGGCTTCCGCCGGCTGATGAAGGAGCAGCGCGACCGGGCCAAGGCCGACGCCGCCTCCAAGAAGACCGGCAACGCCGACATCTCGGTCTTCGGCCAGCTCCTGGAGAAGGCCGGCAAGGTCGAGTTCCTCGGCTACGACCACGTGACGGCCGAGGCCGAGGTCGCCGGCCTCCTCGTCGACGGCGCCTCCGTCGCCGCGGCGGGCGCGGGTACGACGGTCGAGGTCGTGCTGAGCCGCACCCCGTTCTACGCCGAGGGCGGTGGCCAGCTCTCCGACCAGGGCCTCATCCGCACCGGCGGGGCCGAGGTGGAGATCGTGGACGTGCAGTCCCCGGTCGCCGGCCTCGTCGTGCACCGGGGCAAGGTCCGTACCGGGGAGATCCGGGTGGGCGAGACGGCCCAGGCCGAGATCGACGTCGAGCGGCGCCGGGCCATCTCCCGCAGCCACACCGCCACCCACCTGGTGCACCGGGGCTTCCGCAACGCGCTGGGCGAGACCGCGGCGCAGGCCGGTTCCGAGAACTCGCCGGGCCGCTTCCGCTTCGACTTCACCGCCGCGGGCGCCGTGTCGCCCAGCGTGTTGCGCGACGTCGAGGATGAGGTCAACGCGGTCCTGATCAACGACCTGCGGGTCAACGCCTTCCACACCTCCCAGGCCGAGGCCCGCGCGATGGGCGCGCTGGCCCTGTTCGGTGAGAAGTACGGCGACACCGTCCGCATCGTCGAGGTCGGTGAGTACTCCCGTGAGCTCTGCGGTGGCACCCACGTCGCCAGCTCCGGGCAGCTGGGCCTGGTCAAGGTGCTGGGTGAGGCCTCGATCGGTGCGGGGGTGCGCCGCGTGGAGGCCCTGGTCGGCCTCGACGCGTTCCGCTTCCTGGCCAGGGAGAGCGTGCTCGTCGCCCAGTTGTCGGAGCAGCTCAAGGCGCGCAGGGAAGAGCTCCCCGAACGCGTCGAGGGCATCGTCACCCGGTTGCGCTCTGCGGAGAAGGAACTGGCCACGTTGCGCTCGGCCCAGGCGCTCGCCGGTGCGGGGGAGATGGCGGGAAACGCCCGTGATCTGCATGGAGTCTCCGTTGTGACGCACCGTGCGCCTGATGGAACATCTCCTGATGATCTGCGTAAACTCGCACTCGACGTGCGCGGCCGGTTCCCGAGCGACCGCGCTGCGGTCGTCGTCGTCGCCGGTGTCCCCAATGACCGGCCGGTCGTCGTGGCCGCGGTCAACGAGGTGGGACGCGATCGTGGCCTGAAGGCCGGCCGTCTGGTCGGCGTCGCCGCGAAGGCACTCGGAGGTGGCGGTGGCGGTAAGGATGACGTCGCTCAGGGAGGCGGTGTGCGTCCCGAGGCGATCGACGAGGCGCTCGCGGCCGTCGACCAGGCGATCACGCAGACGCTCACCTGATGGGGAACGACACTCTCGAGCCGCGGCCGGTACGAGGGTGGAGACAGAGATGATGAGAAACGGCATTCGGCTGGGCGTCGATGCCGGCTCGGTCCGTATCGGCGTGGCCAGAAGCGATCCCTCGGGGTTGCTGGCCACGCCGGTGGAGACCGTCCGGCGTGGCAGGGGCGACCTCGACCGGCTCGCGGAGATCGCGGCCGAGTACGAGGTCGTCGAGGTGGTGGTCGGCCTGCCGACCTCGCTCTCCGGGCGCGAGGGGCAGGCGGCGGCCGTCGCCCGTGACTTCGCGAACCGGATCGCACTCCGGCTGGCGCCCGTCCCGGTGCGGATGTTCGACGAGCGGTTGACCACCGTCACCGCCCAGCAGGGACTGCGGGCCAGCGGGGTGAAGGCGAAGAACCAGCGCGGTGTGGTGGACCAGGCTGCCGCCGTCGTGCTGCTCCAGGCGGCGCTGGACGCCGAACGCGCCACCGGCAGGCCTCCCGGCAGCCCTGTCGCGCCACCGGGCGGCGGGACCGTTCGGTGAGCCGTCCGCGGCCGATATGGCTGTTGGTGGCCGGGGCGACGGTGCTCGCCGCCGTCGCCGGGACGGCGGCCGGGCTCGTCGTGGTCCGCCCCTATCTCATGCCCGCCGACTTCGAGGGGCCGGGATCCGGCACGGTCGTCGAGATCTCCGAGGGGGCGAGTGCCGGTGCGATCGGGCCGGCGCCGGCCGACGCCGGAGTGGTGGCAAGTGCCAGGGCGTTCGTCAGGGCGTCGGAGGAGCAGGCCAGGACGGGCAGCCTGCACCCCGGCCACTTCAGGCTCCGCTTCCCCGCCACCTACGAGATCGAGCCCGGCACGACCGCTCAGGACGTGCCGGTCGCGATGGTGGAACGTTACAAACAGGCCGCCGAGCACCTCGACCTCAAGGAGCGGGCCGCCAGGAAGCGGTTGACCCCCCTGGAGGCTGTCACGATGGCGAGCATCGTCCAGGCGGAGGGTGGGCGGGACCCGGACTATCCGAAGATCGCTAGAGTGATCTACAACCGGATCAGGGCAGGAACGCCACTTCAACCGGACACCACGGTGCTGTACGCGCAGGGGCGCAGGACCCTGGAGGTGTCCGAGAAGGACACCGAGGTGAGGTCTCCGTACAACATCTATCGCAGACCCGGCCTGCCCCCCGGACCCATCGCGAACCCCGGGGAGAAGGCGTTGATCGCGGCACTTCGGCCAGATCAAGGTGATTGGTTCTGGTTTGTAACCACAGATCCGGAGCATAGAATCACGAAATTCACTGACAAAGAGAGTGAGTTTGTGAGATACCGGGAAGAGCTGAACAGATACCTCGGGAAGCGTTGATGCCCGGCGGAACACCCCCCGTTCCGCCGCATGCGGCGCCCCGTACCCGCGAACCAGACGACCACTTCCGGAACACCGGAAGGTCTGGCCGGGTGCTTTCCTTCGGTTTGGCACACCCGCTTGACGCCAGGCCGTCCCTAGCGGGAGATTGGCCAGCGCCTCTATGAACGATCTCGATATGGACTTCCTGGTCGGCTCCGACGACGAAGGTCGGCCGGGCCGAAGATCTCGCGCGTCCTCAGGACGCGACTCCGGTGGCCGGCGTGGCCGGCGCAGGAAGCGCCGTCGTAACCGGGGCGGCTTCCTCGCCCCCATGCTCGCGGTCATCGTGCTGTTCGGCGGCATCGGTGCCGCCGGCTTCTACGGCTACACCTGGGTCCGCGACGTGATGACCCCGGACGACTACACCGGACCCGGGTCCGGCGAGGTCGTCGTGGAGATCAAGGACGGCCAGAACGCCTCCGACGTCGCCCAGACCCTGGAGGAGCAGGGCGTGGTGAAGAGCGTCAAAGCCTTCGTCAACGCCGTCGCCCAGGCGGGCAAGAGCTCCTCCCTGCAGCCTGGCGAATACAGCATGCGCAAGCAGATGGCGGCCGCGGAGGCCGTCAAGCTTCTCGATCCGGCGAAGCGGCTGCTGGAGAGGGTCACCCTCAAGGAGGGGCTGCGCCTGAGCGACACCCTCAAGCAACTCGCCGAGAAGACCGGCAAGCCGCTCAGGGAGTTCCAGCAGGCGGCCAAGAACAGCCGGAAGCTCGGCCTGCCGTCCTACGCCAGGGGCAGGCTGGAGGGCTACGCCTTCCCGGCCACCTACGACATCAGGCCCAAGATGACGCCCTCCGACATCCTGGTCGCGCTGGTCGAGCGCTTCACCCAGACGGCGGAGAAGGACGACCTGCAGGGTAAGGCCAAGGAACTCGGGCACACTCCGCACGAGATCATGACGATCGCCAGCATCGTCCAGGCCGAGTCCGGTACCAAAGAGGACATGGGCAAGGTGGCCCGGGTCATCTACAACCGGCTCGACGGCAATCCCCGCCGCAAGCTGGAGATGGACAGCACGGTGATGTACGGGCTGAACAAGTACGGCATCGAGTCCTCCCACAAGGATCTTGAGAGTTCCTCGCCCTACAACACCTACAGGTTCGAGGGCCTGCCTCCCGGACCGATCGCCAACCCGGGAGACGACGCCATCCAGGCGGCGCTCAACCCCACCAAGGGGGACTGGGTCTGGTTCGTGACCACCTGCCCGGCGCGGCAGATCACCAAGTTCGCCTCGACGGAGACGGACTTCTTCGCGCTCAAGGCCGAGTACGAGAGAAACAAGGGGAACGGATGCTGAGAGCGGCGGTCCTGGGGTCGCCGATCGCCCACTCGCTCTCCCCGTACCTGCACCGCGCCGCCTACGAGGGCATGGGCCTGCACGACTGGCGCTACGAGGCGATCGAGTGCGACGAGGCCGGGCTCCCCGGCCTCCTCGACGGGCTGGACGCCGACTGGGCGGGGCTCTCGCTCACCATGCCGCTCAAGCGGGCCGTGCTGCCGCTGCTCGACACCGTCTCGGAGCTCGCACTCCAGGTGGGTGGGGCCAACACGGTGATCCTGCGCGACGGCGCCCGGCACGGGGACAACACCGACGTGTACGGCATCGTCCGGGCGCTCGCGGAGGCGGGCGTGGCCCCGCCCGCCTCCGCGACCGTCCTCGGCGGGGGCGCGACGGCATCCTCCGCGCTGGCCGCCCTGCGTGAGCTGGGCCTGGGCGAGGCGACCCTCGTGGTCCGTGACCCGTCCAGGGCGGCGGAGACCGTCGAGACGGCCGAGCGGCTGGACATGAGCCTGACGGTGCAGACCTTCGACAAGCTCGACACCGCGCTGGGGGTCGACCTGGTCGTCTCGACCCTGCCCTCCGGCGCGGCCGACGGTTTCACCGAGTCGCTGGCGGACGTGCCGGCGCTCTTCGACGTGGTCTACGCACCCTGGCCCACCCGACCGGCGGCGGCGGTGGCCGAGCGGGGCGGGACTGTCGTCGGAGGTTTCCCGATGCTCCTGCACCAGGCTGTCCGGCAGGTCGAGATGATGACCGGCCGCGCGGACGTGCCGGTGGAGGCGATGCGCGAGGCGGGGAAGAGCGAGATCGTCAGGCGTGCCGCCTCGACGGAATGATTCTGGGTGAGCATGTCGTTGTGGTAGAGTGACTAATCGATCGGTCCGGCGTTCCTGCTGGACGCGCAAGCGGAGGTCATCCTCCCACCTCGTCGGCCGCAAGGCTGACAGGTCAGGATCACACCGGGTAGGTTTCCGGCGAGCTTAACGGCATAAAGCCTTCGAGTTCATGTGGCCCCGCATGCGTGACGTGCGGGGCATCTTGCGTTCGACGCGCCTTTACTGGGTGCGTGTTCTGCGACTTCCCGGCACGATCGAGCATGTTGCGACCTTTCGTAAGAAAGGTCGCGGATCGCAACCTAGGAGGCCCCATCAGCGCCGAGCCCCGCATCAATGACCGCATTCGCGTGCCCGAGGTCCGCCTCGTGGGCCCGAACGGCGAACAGGTGGGCATCGTCTCCATCGGCGATGCTTTGAAGCTGGCTCAAGAAGCCGACCTCGACCTGGTCGAGGTCGCGGCGACGGCTCGCCCGCCAGTGTGCAAGCTCATGGACTACGGCAAGTTCAAGTACGAGTCCGCGATGAAGGCACGCGAGGCGCGCCGTAACCAGGCGTACACCATCATCAAGGAGATCAAGCTCCGGCCGAAGATCGACCCGCACGACTACGAGACCAAGAAGGGTCACGTGGTGCGGTTCCTCAAGGCCGGCGACAAGGTCAAGGTCACCATCATGTTCCGTGGTCGGGAGCAGTCCCGGCCCGAGCTGGGCTTCCGGCTCCTGCAGCGACTGGCGGAGGACGTGACGGAGCTCGGCTTCGTCGAGTCCCAGCCCAAGCAGGACGGCCGAAACATGATCATGGTGATCGGCCCGCACAAGAAGAAGGCTGAGGCCAAGGCCGAGAAGGCGGCGGCCAAGGCGCGGCATGACGAGAACCCCTCGGGGGACAGGTCGCCGGCCGGCGGCGAGACGCACGTCAACGACGAGGTGTCCGTCAACGGAGCGGTGGCTGCCCCGCAGGAGTAACTCGCATAGCCTGGATCGTCAGGTAGTCGCGATATCACGTCGAGACCGGGTCCGGTCTCGTAGTCAGGCATGCCCTTGACTTGGGTTACCGGCCCGGGACATCGGCACGATCGAGGGAGAGACGGCTGAGATGCCGAAGATGAAGACGCACAGCGGTGCGAAGAAGCGGTTCAGGCTCACGGGTTCCGGCAAGCTTGTGCGCCGCCGCGCCAACCGTGCGCACTACAACGAGCACAAGCCGTCCACCTTGACGCGTCGTCTCAAGCCCGAGGTCGTGCTCTCCGACGCCGACTCCAAGAAGATCAAGAAGCTGCTCGCTAAGTAACCGCCCCCGGGGAGATAGATACACATGGCACGCGTGAAGCGGGCGATCAACGCCAAGAAGAAGCGCAAGGTCGTTCTCGAGCGGGCGAAGGGCTATCGGGGTCAGCGTTCCAGGCTGTACCGCAAGGCCAAGGAGCAGATGCTCCACTCGATGACGTACGCCTACCGCGACCGCAAGGACCGCAAGGGCACCTTCCGCCGTCTCTGGATCCAGCGCATCAACGCCGCTGCCCGCCAGAACGGCATCACCTACAACAGGCTCATCCAGGGCCTGCGGCTCGCCTCCATCGAGGTCGACCGCAAGATCCTCGCTGACCTCGCGGTCAACGACGCCGCCACGTTCGCGACGCTGGTCGAGGCCGCCAAGAAGGCGCTCCCGGCCGACGTGAACGCGCCGGTCGCCGGCTGAGCGAGACACTGACGACCATGCGGTCCGCAGCGGTGACGCTGCGGGCCGCATTCGCATTCTTGGGGGACGGGCATGGCCGGGTCTGAGCTGACCAATATCAAGTCACCGCGGGTCAAGGCCGCGCGGAGGCTGACCAAGCGGGCTTTCAGGGACCGCGACCGCTCCTTCCTGGCAGAGGGGCCACAGGCGGTCCGTGAGGCGCTGGCGCTGGACGGCGTCGTGGTGGAGCTGTTCGCCACCGCCGAGGCCGAGCTGCGCCACGCCGACGTCATCGCCGCCGCCACCGCCGCGGGGGTGCCCCTATTCCGGGCCAGTGGCGAGGTCATGGCCGAGCTGGCCCAGACCGTCACCCCCCAGGGACTGCTGGCCGTGTGCCGCTTCGTGCACGTGCCCCTGAACGACTCCGTCACCTCCGACGCCAGGCTGGTGGCCGTGCTCGCCCACGTTCGCGACCCCGGCAACGCGGGCACGGTGCTGCGCACCGCCGACGCCGCGGGTGCCGACTCGGTGGTCTTCACCGACGCCTCGGTCGATCCCTACAACGGCAAGTGCGTGCGGGCCAGCGCGGGCAGCCTGTTCCATCTCCCGGTCACCACGGGTGTCCATGTGACCCGGGTCGTGGAGCACCTGAAGGGTTCCGGGCTGCGGGTGCTCGCCGCCGACGGCGCGGGCAAGCAGACCCTGGACGACATGGACCTGTCCGGCCCGACGGCCTGGATCTTCGGCAACGAGGCCTGGGGGCTTCCCGAGGAGATTTTGGAGTTGGCCGACGACGTCGTCCGGGTTCCGATCTACGGGCGGGCCGAGAGCCTGAACCTCGCGACCGCCGCCGCGGTCTGTCTGTACGCATCTGCCCGGTCTCAGCGCACCGGTCCCGGCGCCAGGTGACGCCCCCCGCCTCGAGGCTGCCGTACGACGCGGGAAACCCGCTATTGTCGGCCATGTAGCGTCGAGGAGGCGGGGTCGTGCACGGCGAACACACCGGCGAGCGGAGCACCGATCCCGCTTCTGTGATCGACGTCGACGAGCTTCCCGACGGCCTCGTGGTGACCGATGGGGACGGCCACGTGCTGACCGTCAACCGGGCCGCGGCCCGGTTGACCGGGGTCACCCGCGAGCAGGCCGCGGGGCGGCACCTGCGCGATGTGTTCTCCTTCCACGACCACGACGGGCGCGACTGGTGGAAGTGGCTCGACACCTACGGCGGGTTGCGCACCCGCACCCGCCAGCCCGAGCTGCCGCTGCGCACCCTCGGTGGCCAGGAGATGCTGGTGGCCGCCCGGCTGGTGCGAGAGCCACTGCGGGGCGGCGAGGTGGTCCGGGTGGTCATCACGCTGCGTGACACCGGAGCCCGTGCCCGACTGGAGCGCAGCCGCGCCGACCTGGTCTCCACGGTCGCCCACGAGCTGCGCTCCCCGCTGACCAGCGTCAAGGGGTTCACCGCGACCCTGCTGGCCAAGTGGACCCGTTTCACCGACGACCAGAAGCTGGTCATGCTGGAGACGGTCAACGCCGACGCCGACCGGGTGACCAGGCTGATCACCGAGCTGCTCGACGTCTCGCGTATCGAGTCGGGGCGGCTGGAGATCCATCGCCAGGTGGTCGACATCCCGGCCAGGATCTCCAAGGTCATCGCGGGGCGGGTGGCGGCGGGTGAGCCGGACGACCGCTTCCTGCTCCAGGTGCGCGGTGAGCTGCCCGAGACCTGGCTCGACCAGGACAAGATCGATCAGGTGCTTGCCAACCTGGTGGAAAACGCGGTGCGGCACGGGCGCGGTACGGTGACAATAGTCGTCGAACCGAGCGAATGGGGAGTGACCGTGTCCGTCCGTGACCAGGGAGAGGGCATCCCGCCCGAGCTGGTCACGCGCGTCTTCCGGCAGTTCTGGCGGGGCAACGCCCGCCGCCGCGGCGGCACCGGGCTCGGCCTGTTCATCGTCAAGGGGCTGATCGAGGCTCACGGTGGCACCATCTCCGTGCAGCGCGGACCCGAGGGCGGCGCCGAGTTTCGATTTATGGTGCCCACCGGCACCCCTGACTTCGCCTGAGCGTGAATGCCAGCCCGGTGGGCTTACCCGACTAGACTCGTGGCCGCTCAAGCCCTGGATTCGGAGCTCTCTCTTGTCAAACTACGACCCGGTCGAGGTGACCCCGCTGCACGCCGACGAGATGGCGCGCATGCAGGCCGACGCGATCGACGCCGTCAAGGCGGCGCGCGACCTCGAAGAACTCAAGCAGGTGCGCCTCGCGCACGCCGGTGACCGCTCACCGATCGCCCTGGCCAACCGCGAGATCGGCGCCCTGCCCCCGGCGGCCCGCGCCGAGGCGGGCAAGCGTATCGGCGGCGCCCGCAAAGCCGTCGCCGACGCTCTCGCCGAACGACAGGCGCAGTTGGAGGCCGAGCGCGACGAGCGGGTCCTCGTCGAGGAGACCGTCGACGTCACGCTGCCCTCTGGCCGCGCCTCCCGAGGTGCCAGGCATCCGCTGACCACCCTCCAGGAGCGCATAGCCGACGCCTTCGTCGCGATGGGCTACGAGGTGGCGGAGGGCCCCGAGCTGGAGGGGGAGTGGTTCAACTTCGACGCGTTGAACATCTCCGCCGACCACCCGGCGCGCTCGGAGCACGACACCTTCTTCGTGGAGTCCGTCGACTCGGGCAAGGTGCTGCGCACCCAGACCTCTCCCGTTCAGATCCGGGCGCTGCTCAGCAGGGAGCTTCCGATCTACGTGATCTCGCCGGGCAAGGTGTTCCGCACCGACGAGCTTGACGCCACCCACACCCCGGTCTTCCACCAGGTCGAGGGGCTGGCGATCGACGAGGGCCTGACCATGGCCCATCTCAAGGGCACCCTCGACCGGTTCGCCGAGGTCATGTTCGGTGAGGGCATCACCACCCGGTTCCGGCCCAACTACTTCCCGTTCACCGAGCCCTCGGCCGAGATGGACCTGAAGTGCTTCGTCTGCCGCGGTGCCTCCGCGATACCGGGAAACCCGTCCTGCCGCACCTGTAAGTCGGAGGGCTGGATCGAGTGGGGCGGCTGCGGCATGGTCAACCCGCGGGTGCTCATCGCCTGCGGCGTCGACCCCGCCCGCTACAGCGGCTTCGCCTTCGGCATGGGCGTCGAACGCACCCTGATGTTCCGCCACAACGCCGAGGACATGCGCGACATGGTCGAGGGAGACGTCCGCTTCACGCTCCCCTTCGGAATGGAGGTCTGATGAAGGTCTCGCTTTCATGGCTGCGGGAGTACGTCGATCTCCCCGCCGTCACGGCGCACGAGATCGCCGAGAAGCTCACCGCGGCCGGGCTCAAGCTGGAGTCCGTCATCTCCTACGGCCACGACATCAAGAACGTCGTGGTGGGCGAGGTGCTCTCCATCGAGACCCTGGAGGGTTTCAAGAAGCCCATCCGCCACTGCCAGGTCGAGGTGGGGGAGGCCGCGCCTCGCGAGATCGTCTGCGGTGCGACCAACTTCGAGGCCGGCGACCGTGTCCCGGTCGCGCTGCCCGGCGCCGTGCTGCCCGGCGGGTTCGAGATCGCCTCCCGCAAGACCTACGGACGCCTGTCGGACGGCATGATCTGCTCGGAGGCGGAGCTCGGGGTGGCCGAGTCCTCCCCGGGCATCCTCGTGCTGCCCGGGGACACTCCGATCGGCGCCGACGTGGTCGAGCTGCTCGGCCTGCGCGACGACGTGATCGAGCTTGAGATCACCCCGGACATCGGCTACGCGCTCTCCATCCGGGGTGTGGCCCGCGAGGCCGCCGCAGCCTTCGACTCGGCGTTCCTCGACCCGGCGGACGTCTCCCCGCCCGTCGCGTCAGGTCCCGCCTACCCGGCCTCGATCGCCGACCCGTCGGCCTGTGACCGCTTCGTGCTCCGCGAGATCCGCGGGTTCGACCCGTCGGCGAGCAGCCCGCTGTGGATGCGCGCACGGCTCACCCGCGCCGGTATGCGCCCGGTCTCGCTGGCCGTCGACGTCACCAACTACGTCATGCTGGAGCTCGGCCAGCCGCTGCACGCCTTCGACGCCGCCAGGCTGACCGGTGAGATCGTGGTGCGCAGGGCCGAGCCCGGCGAGACGCTGGAGACACTCGACCACGTGGTCCGCAAGCTCCACCCGGACGACATCCTGATCACCGACGGGTCGGGTGTGATCTCGATGGCCGGCACCATGGGCGGCCTGCACACCGAGATCTCCGACGCCTCCACCGACATCGTGATCGAGGCAGCCCACTTCTCCACCAGTGGCATCGCGCGCATGTCGCGCCGGCACAACCTGGTCAGCGAGGCATCCAAGCGCTTCGAGCGGGGCGTCGACCGGGAGCTTCCGCTGTACGCCTCCTGGCGTGCGGCTCAGCTTCTGGCCGAGCTGGGCGGCGGCACGATCCAGCCGGGCGTCACCCACGCCGAGGTGGAGGTCGAGCCGGCCCGTGTCGCCATCCCGAGCGGCTACCCCGGCAGGGTCGCGGGCACCGTCTACGACCGGGAGACGGTGATCCGCCGCCTGGAGCAGGTCGGCTGCGCGGTCGAGAGCTCCGCCACCGAGACCGGCGGCACCGCCGACGGGATCGCCGCGAAGCTCGCGGTCACCGGCGACGACATGCTGGTGGTCACCCCACCCTCGTGGCGGCCTGACCTGACCGACCCGAACGACCTCGCCGAGGAGGTCATCCGGCTGGAGGGCTACGAGAACCTGCCCTCGATCCTGCCCGCCGCCCCCGCGGGTGCCGGTCTCACCGAGAGCCAGCGCCTGCGCCGCCGGGTCGGCCGCTCACTGGCCGCCGCCGGCTACGTCGAGATCCTCTCCTACCCGTTCAGCGGGGAGCGCGACTTCGACAACCTGCAACTGCCCTCCGACGACGCGCGCCGCCTGGCCGTACGGCTGGCAAATCCGCTCAGCGAGGACGAGCCGCTGATGCGGACCACCCTGCTGCCCGGCCTGCTCAAGACGCTGGTCCGCAACGTGGGCCGGGGTTTCGGTGATGTGGCGCTGTTCGAGACGGGCCTGGTCTACCGGCCCTCGCCGGACGCGCCCGCCGTCGCCCCCGTGCTGGGCGTCGACCGCAGGCCGAGCCCGGAGGAACTGGCCTCGATCGAGTCCGCGCTGCCGGCCCAGCCGCTGCGGGTCGGGGTCGTGCTGGCCGGGGAGTTCGAGCCGTCCGGCTGGTGGGGCAAGGGCAGGGGAGCCGACTGGGCGGACGCCGTCGAGGCGGCCCGGGTGGTGGCCGCCGAGGCCGGCGTCACCCTCGACGTCCGCGCGGACCGGCACGAGCCCTGGCACCCGGGCCGCTGCGCCGCGCTGTACGCCGGTGACGTGCTCGTCGGCCACGCCGGCGAGCTGCATCCGCGCGTGGTCGAGGCGTACGGCCTGCCCCCGCGCACCTGCGCGATGGAGCTGGAGCTGACCCGGCTGGAGCAGTCGCCGGTCGGTCGGCCGCAGGCGCCGGCGATCTCCGGCTACCCGGTCGCGAGCCAGGACGTCGCGCTCATCGTCGACGCGGCGATCCCGGTGGCCCCGGTGGAGGCGGCGCTGCGCGAGGGCGCGGGCGAGCTGCTGGAGTCGATCCGGCTGTTCGACGTCTACGCCGGTGCCCAGGTGGGCGAGGGCAGGAAGTCTCTCGCCTACTCCCTGCGCTTCCGGGCGGCCGACAGGACGCTCACGGTGGAGGAGACCACCGCGGCCCGTGACGCGGCCGTGGCCCTGGCCGCCGAGCGCACCGGGGCGCGGTTGCGCGGCGTCTGACCGGCGACTGAGGGGCTCGGGACACATCCCGAGCCCCTTTCATCGCTCCGGACCGGGATTCCCGCCGGTCCGGAACCTTCATTCCGCCCCATGGCCCGGCCACGGGCGGATCTTCCCTCGGGAGGGACGATGAGGCATCTGCTGGTGTTCGCCGAGCGCGACGCCGCCGAGGAGGTCGCCGAGATCGTGGCCGAGGAGTTTCCGATGATCGGCGTGCCTGCCGTGGTCAGGGAGACCCTCGCGGGTGAGGACGACGCCGAGGACGCACAATGGCTCGTGGTGGTCGAGGACCTCGCCGAGACCCTCACGCCGGAGGGCCTGGCCCGCCTGGACACCCTGCTCGAGGATCGCGACGGCTGGCGCGAGACCGGGTGACGGTCGGCCGGGTGCCGCGTCACGAGGGGCGTGGGCTCCGACCGGAGGACTCAGAGCTTGTCGATCTCGGTCAGGTCGATGTCGATGTCGAAGGGGGCCGAGATCTTGAGCCGGTCGTGGTGGATGCCGGTGAGAACGTAGGACCGGGCGAGCGGGTCGAGTTCGTAGACGTAGACCGCGGGCCTTCCCGACTGGTTCTCGACCAGCCAGAAGTGTGCGATGCCCGCCTCGGCGTACAGCGTCGGTTTGCGGTCGCGGTCGCGCCGCTCGGAGTCCGGCGAGACGACCTCCACGGCCAGTACGACGTCCTCCGCCCGGTAGTAGGTCTGTTCCGGGCTGTGCTCGGCGGAGGCGCGAATGACGCTCACATCGGGCTCGGGCCGCTGCTGCCTGCCCAGCACGACGCTCATCTCCCGGCGCGCGCGAAGATCGGCGGGCGCGGCGTGACGGAGGGCGTCGACCAGCAGATCCACCGCTCGCATGTGAAAAGAAGCCTGAGGACTCACGAAGACCAGGCTTCCATCGATTAACTCTGTGTGTGCGGGCAATTGCGGAATGCGATCGAGATCCTCGGCGGTGAATCCCCCCGGCGGAGGGAACACCCAGTCGGGCAGCGAGGACTCCGTCATCTCGGGGCTCCGTACGTCGACCGTCATGACCTCACAGTAGCAACAGGATTCCACTCTGTGAGGGTGGTTGCGGGTGCCTTATCCCTGGACGGGAGCGACCTTCTCGCGGCGGGCGCGCTCCCTGAGCGCGTGTTCGTCGGTGCGGGCGTCGTAGTCGCGGAACCTCGGCAGCAGCGCGGCCATCGCGGCCACCGCGCCGACGCACAGCAGGCCGCCCGCACCCAGGGAGAAGCGGGTCCCGCCGAGCTGGGCCATCAGGCCGGCCCTGGCGTTGCCCAGCATCGGGCCGCTGGTGTAGGAGAGCAGCTCGATGCCCGCCAGGCGGCCGCGGAACTCGTCGGGGATGGTCTGGTTCCAGATGGTCGAGCGGAAGACACCGCTGATCATGTCGGCGGCCCCGGCCACGGCCAGAAAGGCGAAGATGCCCCAGACGCTGGGCATGAGCGCCGCCAGCGCCACCGCCACGCCCCACACGGCCGCCGCGACGATCACGCCGAGGCCGTGGCGGTGCACGTGCCTGGTCCAGCCGGAGGTGACCGAGGCGATCAGCGAGCCGACGGCCGAGGCGGAGAAGAAGAGCCCCAGAGCCTCGGGTACGCCCAGCTCGTCGGCCAGGAACGGGTACAGCGCGGTGGAGAAGGCGAAGATCATCGCGGCGACGTCGACCAGGTAGGTGCCCATCAGGTCGGGGCGGCCCACGGCGTAGCGGACCCCGTCGACCAGTGACCTGATCGAGGCCGCGGGGGCGTTCTCCCGCTGCGGCTGGGCCCGCACCATCTGCAGCAGGACCAGGGAGAGCAGGAAGGTCACCACGTTGACGCCGTACGCGACGGCGACGCCGAACCAGGCCGCGATCAGGCCGCTGAGGCCCGGGGCGACGATGGCGCCCAGGTTCCACCGGAAAGCGCTGAGCGCGGCGGCCGCGGTCAGCTGGTCGTGCCTGACCACGCGGGGCAGCAGCGACTCCAGGCTGGGCCGTTGCAGGCTGCCCAGCCCGGCCGAGAGCGCGCCGACCACGTACAGCACCCAGACCTGCGGCTTGGGCAGTAGCGCGTTGACGGTCAGGATCAGGACCGTGAGGCAGAGTCCCACCTCGGTGTAAAGGATGATCTTGCGCCGGTCCAGCGCGTCGGCGATCGCCCCGCCCCAGAGCCCGCACACCACCATCGGGACGAACTCGGCCACGCTGACCAGGCCTACCGCCAGGTAGGAGCCGGTCAGCTCCTTCATCTGCAGCGGGACCGCGACCAGGGTCAGGAAGGTGCCGAACATCGTGACGACGCCGGAGCCGAAGAGCAACCGGAAGTCACGGGAGTCGCGGAGCGGGCTGAGGTCCATCGTCAGGCGACGGAGCAGGGCTCTGACGGACCGGTCAGCGTTTTCTGGCACGAACAGGTAGTTTCGGCGATGACCTGCGCGGAGGGCAACTCATTTTCCGGCAGGTCACCGCCGGGTCGAGCGCGGCGGGCCTCAGGAGCCCAGGACCTCCTTGCGCAGGTGGGTTTTGAGGATCTTGCCACCGGGGTTGCGGGGAAGTTCCGTGTCACGTACCCAGAACCTGACCGGGACCTTGAAGGGGGCGATCCGCTCGCGCAGGAAGGCCCGCAGCTCCTCGGCGGTCGCCGGGGACGACAGCCGCACCACCGCGCCGACCTCCTCGCCCAGCTCGTCATGGGGGATGCCGATCACCGCGGCGTCGTCGACCGCCGGGTGCTCGAACAGGGCGGCCTCGACCTCGGCGCAGTAGACGTTCTCGCCGCCGCGGATGACCATGTCCTTGGCCCGGTCCACGATGAACACGAACCCCTCGGAGTCCACCCTGGCCAGGTCACCGGTGTGCAGCCAGCCGCCGACGAAGGTCTCGGCGGTGGCCTCGGGCCGGTTCCAGTAGCCCAGGATGACGTTCGGCCCGCGCAGGCAGAGCTCGCCGACCGCGCCGACCGGCAGCTCGTCGCCGAGCGGATCGGCGATCTTCACCTCGACCACCGCCATCGGCAGGCCGATGCTGTCGGGTTTGGCCAGATAGTCGGTGCCGGCGTTGCTGATGGCGAGCGCGGTGGTCTCGGTCATGCCGTACCCGTTGGAGGGGGCGCGGCTGGGCAGTTGCTCGGTGATGCGCTCCAGTAGTTTCGGCGGGGCGGGGGCACCGCCGTACCCGAGGGCGTTGAGGCTGGAGATGTCGTGCTTGTCCAGGTCGGGGTGGGACAGGAGCTGCCATACGTTGGTGGGCACACCGGTGAGCCCCGTGATCTTCTCGCGCTCGATCAGCTCCAGCGCGCGGCCCGCGTCCCACTTGTACATCAGCACCAGACCGCTCCCGCTGAACATGGTGGTGGTCATCACCGCGAAGCAGCCGGTGACGTGGAAGAGCGGAACGGTGAGCAGGGTGACGCGGCGCTGCCCCGCCGTCTCGCCCGGGTCCCCGCCCGCCCTGACCATGCTGCGGTACATGCCGTAGGCGACGGTCATGGGCGACTGCCCGACGTTGCGATGGCTGCCGAGCGCGCCCTTGGGGCGGCCCGTGGTGCCGGAGGTGTAGAAGATCGTTGCCGGATCCTCGGGGGAGAGGTCGACCGGCGGCAGCGTCACGTCCGCCGCCACCTCGCCCATCACCTCCTCGAACGCGCGGGCGCCCTCGGGTACCTCGCCGCGGGTCACGATCAGTGCCGGGGGCAGGCCGGTGAGCCCGGCCGCCCGCTCGCCGTCGGCGATCAGCACCTTGGCGCCGGAGTCCGACAGGCCGTACTCCAGTTCCTGCGGGGTCCACCAGGCGTTGAGTGGAACGGCTATCGCCCCGATGGCCAGCGCGGCCGAGAAGGCGATCACCCATTCGGGGTAGTTGCGCATGGCGATGGCGATCCGGTCGCCCTTGGCCACGCCGTACTCGTCCACCAGACGCCGTGCGAGCGTGGCCGCCCGCCTGAAGTGCTCCTCGTAGGTGATGTGCTCGTCCTCGTACGTCAGGAAGATCTTGTCGCCGTGAAACCGGCTCGTCTCGAGGAGCGCCCGGAAGTCGCGGGGGGCGTGCTTCCAGGTTTTGACGGTCCCGCCGTGGCCGGGGACCTCGTCCATCTCGAAAAGCTGTCCGGGACCGGTGAGCTGGGCCTGGACCTGGTCATGGGTGACAGTCATACGTTCGCACTCCCGAAGGGTGGAAGGACCGGAGATCGCCACGATACTGACCGGTAGGTATGCGCAACAATGCCGAAACGCAACTGATTGCCTTGTCCCCGTAATCGAGAGCCGAAAAGCATGATTTTTGCGACTTTTCCGCTGCTCTGGGGCATTCCGTAGGCCGGTAACCCCCGCATAACCGGCTTGCATGACAATCCCTGGAGATGCATAATCTCTCTAGCAAGAGCATGAGTGAGTGTGTATGAACATGCAGAGATCAGGGGGGCCGATGAGAGCGGCGATCGCGGGTGCCAGCGGCTACGCCGGAGGTGAGCTCCTGCGCCTGCTGCTGTCCCACCCCGGCATCGAGATCGGCGCGCTGACCGCGGCCTCAAGCGCCGGCACGGCGCTCGGCGCCCACCAGCCACACCTGACCCCGCTGGCCGGTCGGATCCTGCTGGAGACCACCCCAGAGACCCTCGGCGGCCACGACCTCGTCTTCCTCGCCCTGCCGCACGGCCAGTCGGCCGCCGTCGCCGAGCAACTCGGTGACGGCACCCTCGTCGTCGACTGCGGCGCCGACTTCCGGCTCACCGACCCCGCCGCCTGGGAGCACTTCTACGGCGGAACCCACGCCGGCACCTGGCCGTACGGGTTGCCCGAGCTGCCGGGCCGGCGCGAGGAACTGCGCGCGGCCTCCAGGATCGCCGTGCCCGGGTGCTACCCGACGGCGGTCACCCTGGCGATGTTCCCCGCCTTCGCCGCCGGCCTCGTCGGGCCCGACGTGGTGGTGGTAGCCGCCAGCGGCACCAGCGGAGCGGGCCGGGCGCCCAAGCCGAACCTCCTGGGCAGCGAGGTGATGGGCTCGGCCAGCGCGTACGGCGTCGGCGGCGTCCACCGGCACACCCCGGAGATGGAACAGAACCTCTCCCCGTTGGCGGGTGAGCCGGTCACCGTCTCCTTCACCCCCGTGCTGGCGCCGATGAGCCGCGGCATCCTCGCCACCTGCAGCGCGCCCGCCAGAGCGGGCCTCACCCCGGCGGTCCTGCGCGAGGCGTACGAGGTCGCCACCAAGGACGAGCCGTTCCTGCGGCTGCTCCCCGAGGGCCAGTGGCCCGCGACCTCGATGACTCTCGGAGCCAACACCGCCGCCCTCCAGGTCGTCCTGGACGAGCGTGCGGGCCGCGTCGTCGCCGTCGTCGCCATCGACAACCTGACCAAGGGAACGGCGGGCGGGGCCATCCAGAGTGCCAACCTCGCCCTCGGCCTGCCGGAAGAGCTAGGCCTTCCTCTCAATGGAGTCGCCCCATGAGCGTGACCGCCCCCCTCGGCTTCCGGGCGGCGGGTGTCGCCGCCGGAATCAAGTCCGGTGCCGCCCGCGACCTGGCACTGATCGTCAACGACGGCCCTTCCCGCGCCGCGGCGGGAGTCTTCACGGCCAACCGGGTGAAGGCCGCACCCGTCCTGTGGTCCGCGCAGGTGCTGTCCGGGGGCCGGGTCCACGCGGTGGTCCTCAACTCCGGCGGCGCCAACGCCTGCACCGGGCCGCTGGGTTTCCAGGACACCCATGCCACCGCGGAGAAGGTCGCCGAGGCGCTGGGAGACTCGGCCGGCGAGATCGCGGTCTGCTCCACCGGTCTGATCGGTGAGCGCCTGCCGATGGAACCGCTGCTGGCGGGGGTCGATCTCGCGGTCTCACAGCTCGCCAGGGACGGCGGGCTGGCCGCCGCCGACGCCATCCGCACCACCGACACCGTCTCGAAGATCTCCTTCAGGAAGGGCGCCGGCGGCTACATGGTCGGCGGCATGGCCAAGGGGGCGGGCATGCTCGCCCCGGGCCTCGCCACCATGCTCTCGGTGATCACCACCGACGCCGACCTGCCCGCCGAGCAGCTCGACGAGGTGCTCCGCAAGGTGACGCGGGTCACCTTCGACCGGCTCGACGCCGACGGTTGCATGTCCACCAACGACACGGTGCTGCTGCTGGCCAGCGGCGCCTCCGGTATCACTCCCGACCTCGCCGAGTTCGAGCAGGTCCTCCTCGCGGTCTGCGCCGACCTCGCCCGCCAGCTGCTGCTGGACGCAGAGGGCGCCTCCAAGGCGATCGCCATCGAGGTCGTCGGCGCCGTCTCCGAGGAGGACGCGGTCACCGTCGGCCGTACCGTCTCCCGGTCGAATCTCCTCAAGTGCGCCATCCACGGAGAGGACCCCAACTGGGGCCGGGTGCTGTCGGCCGTCGGCACCACCGACGCCGTCTTCGAGGCCGACCGGCTCAACGTGGCCATCAACGGCATCTGGATTTGCCGGGGCGGTGCCGCGGGCGACGACCGCTCCAAGGTCGACCTCACCCCGCGCGATGTGACGATCACCATCGACCTGTCGGCGGGCCCGCACTCGGCGACGATCCACACCACCGACCTCACCGCCGAGTACGTCCACGAGAACTCGGCGTACTCCTCATGAGGCGGACCGAGGCCCTGGCGAAGGCCACCACGCTGATCGAGGCGCTGCCCTGGCTCGCCAGCTTCCACGGTGCGACCGTCGTCATCAAGTACGGCGGCAACGCGATGACCGAGGAGCACCTGCGCGAGAAGTTCGCCGCCGATGTCGTCTTCCTGCGTTACGCCGGGCTCAGGCCGGTGATCGTGCACGGGGGAGGCCCGCAGATCAACGCCCACCTCGACCTGCTCGGCATCGAGTCCACCTTCACCGCCGGGCTCAGGGTCACCACCCCCGAGGCCATGCGGGTCGTCAGGATGGTCCTCGTCGGCCAGGTCAACCGCGACGTGGTCGGTCTGATCAACAGGCACGGGCCGTTCGCCATCGGCATGTCCGGCGAGGACGCCCACCTGTTCACCGCCGTGCGCAAGCACGCCGTCGTCGACGGCGCCAGCGTCGACATCGGCCAGGTCGGCGACATCGTCAACGTCGAGGCCGGAGCCGTGCGGGCGCTGCTGGAGGACGGGCGGATCCCGGTGATCTCATCGGTCGCGCGCAGTGAGGACGGCACCGTCTACAACGTCAACGCCGACACCGCCGCCGCCGCGCTCGCCGTGGCGCTCCAGGCGTCCAAGCTGATCGTCCTGACCGATGTCGAGGGCCTGTACCGTGACTGGAGCCCCGATGCCGTTGACAACGAGGTCATCGACGAGCTGTCCGCCACCGAGCTGGAGAAGCTCCTGCCGACCCTGTCCAGCGGCATGATCCCCAAGATGGAGGCGTGCCTGACCGCCGTCCAGGGGGGCGTGCCGCAGGCCCACGTACTCGACGGCAGGGTGCCGCACTCGGTGCTGCTGGAGATCTTCACGGACAAGGGCATAGGAACCATGGTGCTGCCGGACGCCCCCGCGGCGACGGCCACCGCCCAGCTGAAGGGGAACGACACGTGAGCCCGCAGGAAAGTCCCGCCACAGAGGCGCTCAGCACGCGCTTCGAGGCCGCCTTCATGGCCAACTACGGGGTGCCCCCGGTGGCACTGGCCCGAGGCGAGGGCACGAGGGTCTGGGACGTCGACGGCCGCGAGTACCTCGACCTGATCGGCGGCATCGCGGTCAGCTCGCTCGGCCACGCCCACCCGGCGCTGGTGGAGGCCGTCTCCAGGCAGGTCGCCACCCTCGCCCACACCAGCAACCTCTTCCTGCACGAGCCCGAGGTACTGCTCGCCGAGCGCCTGCTCAGCCTGCTCGGCGCCCCCGCCAAGGTGTTCTTCAGCAACTCCGGCACCGAGGCCAACGAGGCCGCGCTGAAGCTCGCCATCAAGTACGGCAAGTCGAACGGCCGCACCTACTTCGTGGCCGCCGAGAACGCCTTCCACGGCCGGACCCTCGGCGCGCTCGCCCTGACCGGCAAACCCTCCATCCGTGATCAGTTCGGGCCCTTCCCGATTGATGTTCGTTTCGTGCCGTACGGTGACGCCGACGCGCTCAAGAGCGCGGTGACCGGCGAGTGCGCCGCGGTCTTCCTCGAACCCACCCAGGGGGAGGCGGGGGTCGTGCCCCCGCCCGAGGGCTACTTCACGGCGGCCAGGGAGATCTGCGACGCCACAGGCGCGCTGCTGGTCGCGGACGAGATCCAGTCGGCGATCGGCCGCACCGGGCACTGGTTCGCCCACCAGCACGAAGGCATCCTGCCCGACGTGCTCACCCTGGCCAAGGGCCTCGGCGGAGGCATGCCGATCGGCGCCTGCGTCGGCTTCGGTGCGGCGGCCACGGTTCTCGCCCAGGGCGACCACGGGTCCACCTTCGGCGGCAACCCCGTCTCGACCGCCGCGGCGCTCGCCGTGCTCGACACGATCGACACCGACGGCCTGCTGGAGCACGTGCGTACCGTCGGGGCCGAACTCGCCGACGGCATCGCCGCGATCGACCACCCGCTGCTCGCCGGTGTCCGGGGCAGGGGCCTGTGGCTGGCCGTTCTGCTGACCGACGACCGCTCCGCCCACTTCCAGACCGCCGCGCGGCGGGCCGGTTTCCTGGTCAACGCCCTCCAGCCCCACGCGGTGCGGCTCGCACCCCCGCTGGTGATCACCTCCGCTCAGGTCGCCGCCTTCGTGGCCGCGCTCCCAGCGATCCTCGACGAGGCCGCCGATGCCCAGTAACCTCTCCGCGCAGGCGCCCGTCAGGCACTTCCTGAAGGACGACGACCTCTCGTCCGCCGAGCAGGCCCAGGTGCTCGACCTGGCCGAGGCCATGAAGAAGGACCGTTACGGCTACCGCCCCTTCGAGGGCCCGCAAACCGTCGCCGTCCTCTTCGACAAGCCGTCCACCCGCACCCGGGTCTCCTTCGCCGTCGGCATCGGCGAGCTCGGCGGCCTTCCCCTGATCGTCGACGCAGGCTCCTCCCAGATGGGCCGGGGTGAGTCGATCGAGGACACCGCCCGGGTCCTGGAGCGTCAGGTGAGCGCCATCGTGTGGCGTACCTCGGGCCAGGACAGGGTCGAGGCCATGGCCTCGGCCTCCTCGGTGCCGGTGGTCAACGCCCTCACCGACGAGTTCCACCCCTGCCAGATCCTCGCGGACCTGCAGACCGTCAAGGAGCACTTCGGCAGGACCGCCGGACTCACCCTGGCCTACTTCGGGGACGGCGCCAACAACATGGCCCACTCCTACCTGCTCGGCGGCGCCGTCGCCGGCATGCACGTGCGGGTCGCCGCCCCCGCCGGATACCTGCCGGACCCGAAGATTCTCCGGCGGGCCGTCAAGGTCGCCGAGGAGACCGGAGGATCGGTCACCGTGCTCACCGACCCGGCCCAGGCCGCCGCGGGCGCGGATGTCCTCGCCACCGACACCTGGGTCTCCATGGGCCAGGACGGCAAGGAGCAGCGGGTCGCCGACCTCATGCCCTACCAGGTCAACGCCGCGCTGGTGGACCGGGCGGCGCCCGGCGCCATCGTCCTGCACTGCCTGCCCGCCTACCGCGAGCTGGAGATCTCCGCCGAGGTCCTCGACGGCCCGCGGAGCCTGGTGTGGGACCAGGCCGAGAACCGGCTGCACGCCCAGAAGGCCCTGCTGTACTGGCTGATCTCGGTGAGCGGTCCGGACGCGCCCGGGGACGGGGTGGTCGCGTGACGATCCCGATGACCAAGGTCGCCCGTCAGGCCAGGATCGCCGACCTGCTGCAGCGGCAGCCCGTCAGATCCCAGCCGGAGCTGGCCAAGCTCCTGCTGGAGAGCGGGGTCGAGGTCACCCAGGCCACCCTCTCCCGGGACCTGGACGAGCTCGGCGCGCTCAAGCTGCGCGCCGAGGACGGCTCCCTGGTCTACGCCCTGCCCGGTGAGGGCGGCGGCCGGATAAGGCTGGCCAGGCTCGGCACCGGCGAGTCCCCGGCCGCCCGGCTCAGCCGGCTCGCCGAGGAACTCCTCGTCTCGGCCGAGGCCTCCGCCAACCTGATCATCGTCCGCACGCCACCGGGCGCCGCACAGTTCCTCGCCTCCGCCATCGACCACGCCGACTGGGAGTCCATCCTCGGCACGGTCGCCGGAGACGACACGATCCTCGTCATCAGCCGTGACCCGGCGGGCGGGGCAGCGGTCGCCGAGGGGCTGCTCAGGCACGCCGACCGACGTATTCAGCCCGCTCAGGCGGGCGAGCCCGGCACCATCTGAGACTTGTGACGAACGAATAACTTGGAGAGATCAATTATGACTGACCGGGTCGTACTCGCCTTCTCCGGGGGCCTCGACACCTCCGTGGCCATCCCCTTCCTCGCCGAGAAGACCGGCGCAGAGGTGATCGCGGTCGCCGTCGACGTCGGCCAGGGCGGCGAGGACATGGAGATCATCCGCAAGCGGGCCATCGACTGCGGCGCCGTGGAGTCCGTCGTCGTGGACGCCCGCGAGGAGTTCGCCGCCGACTTCTGCGTGCCCGCCCTGCAGGCCAACGCCCTCTACATGGACCGCTACCCGCTGGTCTCCGCCCTGTCGCGGCCACTGATCGTCAAGCACCTGGCCGCCGCGGCCAAGGAGTTCGGCGGCACCCACGTCTCGCACGGCTGCACCGGCAAGGGCAACGACCAGGTCCGGTTCGAGGCCGGCCTGGCCGCGCTCTTTCCCGAGCTCAAGGTCATCGCCCCGGCCCGCGACTACGCGTGGACCCGGGACAAGGCGATCGCCTACGCCGAGGAGAAGAACCTGCCGATCGAGACCACCAAGAAGAACCCCTACTCGATCGACCAGAACATCTGGGGCAGGGCCGTCGAGACGGGCTTCCTTGAGGACATCTGGAACGGCCCCATCGAGGACGTCTACTCCTACACCGCCGACCCCGCCCAGCCGCGCGAGGCCGACGAGGTCATCATCAGCTTCGTCAAGGGCGTCCCGGTGGCGCTGGACGGGCGGCACCTGACCCCGTTCCAGGTCATCGCCGAGCTGAACCAGCGCGCGGGCGCCCAGGGCGTCGGCCGCCTCGACATGGTCGAGGACCGGCTCGTCGGTATCAAGTCCCGCGAGGTCTACGAGGCGCCGGGCGCCATCGCTCTGATCACCGCGCACATGGAGCTGGAGAACGTCACGGTCGAGCGCGACCTGACCAGGTTCAAGCGGTCGGTGGACCAGCGCTGGGGCGAGCTCGTCTACGACGGCCTCTGGTTCTCCCCCCTCAAGAAGGCCCTGGACGTCTTCATCGCCGAGGCCCAGGAGCACGTCACCGGCGAGATCCGGATGACCCTGCACGGCGGCCGGGCCACGGTCACGGGTCGGCGCTCGGAGGCGTCGCTGTACGACTTCAACCTCGCCACCTACGACACCGGCGACACCTTCGACCAGTCTCTCGCCAAGGGCTTCGTCGAGCTGTGGAGCCTTCCCTCCAAGATTGCCTCCGCCCGGGACGCCCGGTTGGGCTGAGTGGGCTAAGGTCGCGGATTGAATGGGGAGGGAGAACAACGGTGACTGATGGTGGTAAGCCGATGCGGCTGTGGGGCGGCCGGTTCGAAGGAGGTCCGGCCGACGCGCTGACCAGGCTCTCTGTGAGCGTGCACTTCGACTGGCGGCTGGTGCCGTACGATCTGCTGGCCTCGCGCGCGCACGCCCGGGTGCTGCACCGTGCGAACCTGCTGACCGACGACGAGCTGGCACGCATGCTCGGTGCCCTGGACGACCTGGAGCGAGCCTGCAAGGAGGGCGAGTTCCGGCCGACCGTCGCCGACGAGGACGTGCACACCGCGCTGGAGCGCGGCCTGCTGGAACGTCTCGGCACGCTCGGTGGCAAGCTCAGAGCAGGTCGAAGCCGCAACGACCAGGTTGCCACCGATCTGCGGCTCTACCTCCGCGATCACGTCAGGCACATCGTGTCCCGGCTGGTGGAGCTGGAGACCGCGCTGATGAGCCAGGCCGAGGAGCACGCCGAGACGGCGGCCCCCGGCATGACCCACCTGCAGCACGCCCAGCCGGTCTCATTCGGCCACCAGCTCCTGGCGCACGTGCACGCCTTCGCCCGTGACATCGAGCGGCTGCGCGACTGGGACCGGCGCGCGGCCGTCTCCCCGCTCGGCTCCGGGGCGCTGGCCGGGTCCTCCCTGCCGCTCGACCCGCAGGCCGTGGCCAGGGAACTGGGCTTCGACTCCGCCGCGCCCAACTCGATGGACGCGGTCGCCGACCGCGACTTCGCCGCCGAGTTCCTGTTCGACGCGGCGATGATCGGTGTGCACCTGTCCCGGCTGGGCGAGGAGATCGTCCTGTGGGCCTCGCAGGAGTTCCGCTGGATCGAGATGGACGACGCCTACTCCACCGGCTCGTCGATCATGCCGCAGAAGAAGAACCCCGACGTGGCCGAGCTCGCCCGGGGCAAGAGCGGCCGCCTCATCGGCAACCTGATGTCGCTGCTGACGACGCTCAAGGGCCTGCCGCTGACCTACAACCGGGACCTGCAGGAGGACAAGGAGCCGGTGTTCGACTCCGTCGACAGCCTGCTGCTCGTCCTTCCGGCCATGGCCGGGCTCGTCGCGACCATGCGTGTCAACACCGCCAAGCTGGAGGCCTCGGCCCCGGACGGGTTCGCGCTGGCCACAGACCTGGCCGAGCTGCTGGTCCGCAGGGGCGTCGCCTTCCGCGAGGCCCATGAGGCGGTCGGGCACCTGGTCGTCTGGTGCCAGGTCAACGACAAGGACTTCGGCGAGCTCACCGACGACGAACTGGCCAAGGTCTCGCCGCACTTCACGCCTGACTCCCGCGAGGTCCTCTCGGTGCCGGGCGCGCTGGCCGCCCGCAAGGCGCACGGCGGTACGGCGCCGGACCGGGTCCGCGACCAGCTCGTCGCGCTCCGCGAGATCGTCGACGCCCAGGCGGCCTGGGCGATCGGGAACTGATGTCCGCTGAAGAGCACGGCGGGCACTCGCTCGCCGCGCCCGCGCCGCTGGCGCGCGACTTCTTCGACCGGCCCGCCCACGAGATCGCTCCGGATCTGCTGGGACGAGTACTCGTGCACGGGCCGGTCGCGCTGCGTCTCACCGAGGTCGAGGCGTACGGCCTGCCGGGTGAGGATCCCGCGTCGCACACCTACCGGGGCCGGACGCCGCGCAACGCGGTGATGTTCGGCCCACCGGGCCACCTGTACGTCTACTTCACATACGGCATGCATTTCTGCGCCAACCTCACCTGCCTTCCAGAGGGGACGGGGTCCGGAATACTGCTCAGGGCCGGAGAGGTGATCTCCGGTATCGGGACCGCCATGGCCCGCCGGAGAGCGGACAGCGCCCGTGCCGTCCGGGAAGTCGATCTGGCCAGAGGACCGGCTCGTCTGGCCGTGGCGCTCGGTTTCACCCTGGAGCACAACGGACTCGATGTCTGCGCCCCGGGATCGCTCTCCGTGATCGAGGGCGAACCCGTCGTGTCCGCGTCCGTCCGGTCGGGGCCGCGCACCGGGGTCTCGTCGGGGAAGGAGACGCCCTGGCGTTTCTGGATCGACGGCGACCCCACCGTCTCGCCCCATCGCCCGCACGTGCCGCGCCGCCGGTAGGCCACCCGTGCGCTCCTTCCCGCTGGTCGACTCGAGCTCGAGGAGGGTTTCGAGTGGCGCGGCGGTGCCGCGATCGGGCAGGGTGTACGAGAGCGCTAAATGTCCCTTCGAGCATTGGAAAGCAAGGATCGTGACCGACATTCTGGATGACCTCGCCTGGCGCGGCCTGATCGCGCAGTCCACCGACATCGACACCCTGCGCGGGGCGATGGCCGAGGGTCCGATCACGGTCTATTGCGGCTTCGACCCGACCGCGCCCTCGCTGCACGTCGGCAACCTGGTCCCGTTGCTGACCCTCACCCGCCTGCAGCGGGCGGGTCACCGGGTCGTCGGCCTGGTGGGCGGCGCGACCGGCCTGATCGGCGACCCCAGCGGTCGGAGCACCGAGCGCTCGCTGAACTCGTCCGAGGTCGTGGCCGAATGGGTGGCGCGGATCCGTGTCCAGCTGGAGAAGTTCCTCGACTTCTCGGAGGAGACGGGCGGGATCCTGGTCAGCAACCTCGACTGGACCGAGGGCATGTCAGCGATCGACTTCCTGCGTGACGTCGGCAAGCACTTCCCGGTCAACCGGATGCTGGCCCGCGAGTCGGTCTCCGCCAGGCTGGGGGGAGAGGGGCTCAGCTACACCGAGTTCAGCTACCAGATCCTGCAGGCCAACGACTACCTGGAGCTGAACCGGCGCTACGGCTGCACGCTCCAGATCGGCGGCAGCGACCAGTGGGGCAACATCACCGCGGGAACCGACCTCATCCGCCGGGTGACCGGCAACCATGTGCACGCCCTCACCGTGCCTTTGATCACCAAGGCGGACGGGACCAAGTTCGGCAAGACCGCCGGCGGTGCGGTCTGGCTCAACCCTGAGATGACCTCGCCGTACGCCTTCTACCAGTTCTGGCTGAACTCGGATGACAGGGACGTGGTGAAGTTCCTCAAGATCTACAGCTTCAGGTCCCGTGAGGAGATCGAGGAACTGGAGAAGGCCGCCGCCGCGCGGCCCGCCGCGCGCGAGGCCCAGCGAGCACTCGCGGAGGAGTTCACCACGCTGCTGCACGGTGCCGACGAGTGCGCCGCGGTGATCGCCGCCTCGGCGGCCCTGTTCGGTCAGGGGTCCCTGGAGGAGTTGCCCGCGCGCACGCTCGGGGAGGCTCTCGCCGAGGTGCCGCGTGCCGAGGTTTCCGCGCTGGGAGCGTCCCTTGTCGACCTGCTCGCCGAGAGTGGCCTGGTCAAGTCGAAGTCCGAGGCGCGTCGCACCGTCAAGGAGGGCGGCGCCTACCTCAACAACACCAAGGTCACCGACGAGGCGTACGTGCCGTCGGCCGATGATCTGCTCCATGGACGCTTCCTGGTGCTCCGCCGTGGCAAGCGTTCGGTCGGTGGCGTCGAGATCGTCGAGGCCTGACCCCGCCCGTGCTGCCGACCTGCTCTTCTGCCAGGTAAAGGCGATGATTACGAGGGATGGACGCCCCGGCTTCGGCTGGGGCGTTCGCCGTCTCACCGCGTAACATTCCGGTAGCAAACGCGCCTGGTTTCCTTAAGGAACCCCTCTGACCTGCGGTTTTACCAAGCGTGGCTGATTTGACGATGTTCCGGGAGGGGCATAATCTTTTCAATGCCCCGGGAGCGAGCCGGACGCCTGAGCCGGCGGACGGGCCCCAGGGACACTCCACTGAACGAACTTGAGAGTTCGGACTCCGCGTAGATCACCGGAAAACCGGTTGCTTCGCTGTGGCCTGGATGACACGGTAGGTTCAGTGGGTTGCTCCGGAGGCGGAGCGAAGAAAATCCTAGTGAGTCTGCAGGGTTTGTGACAAATAGCTGAGAGTCGGCGATTTGACACAGTCTTGACAAGCGGTAGGATTTAAGTAAGGAGCAGAGCGCCCCTGGCTCTCCGATCAAGTGCTGGTCGGGACGACGGTGTACGCGTCCGTTTCTTGAGAACTCAACAGTGTGTTAAAAGCCAGTGCATGAAGCACAACCCTGTCCAACCTGCCCTTTCATCGGGGTGG